>JAHEGZ010000061.1 GCA_024644865.1 Aurantimicrobium sp. | reverse complement strand
GCGGGCGCTCGCCTGCAACAGCCACACGAGCAGGGCCTTCTGCGCGTGCAGGCGGTTCTCGGCCTCATCCCAGATCACCGACTGCGGGCCGTCGAGCACCTCGGCACTGACCTCGTAGCCGCGGTATGCCGGCAGGCAGTGCATGAAGATCGCCTCGGCGTCGGCGTTTGCCATGAGGGCTGCGTCAACCTCGTAGCCGGCGAAGTCGGCAACGCGCTGTGCCTTTTGGTCTTCCTGCCCCATCGACACCCAGGTGTCGGTGACCACGACGTCAGCGCCGGTTGCGGCCGCCTTGGCGTCTTGTGTGACGGTGACCGAGCCACCGGTGGATGCAGTGATCGCTTGGGCGTCGGAGACCACCTTGGCGTCGGGCTGATAGGCAGCCGGTGCAGCGATGCGCACGTTCATTCCCGCAGTGGCACAGGCCAGCAGGTAGGAGTGGGCCATGTTGCTCGAGCCGTCTCCGATGAACGCGACGGTCAGTCCGGCGAGGTCACCCTTGTGCTCACGGATGGTGAGCAGATCGGCCAGAAGTTGACAGGGGTGAAACTCGTCACTGAGCGCGTTAACCACGGGAACCTCAGAGTGCGCAGCCATCTCCTCGAGGCCGGACTGCGCGAATGTGCGCCACACGATGGCTGCGACCTGGCGGTCGAGCACCCGCGCGGTGTCGGCGATTGACTCTTTTGCTCCCATTTGGCTGCCCTGGGCATCCATGATCAGGGGCACTCCCCCGAGGTCGGCGATGCCCACGGCGAATGAAACGCGCGTGCGAGTCGAGGTTTTGTCGAAGATGACGGCCACGGTTTTGGGACCCTGCAGCGGCTTGGCCAGAAAGCGATCAGCCTTCAGGCGGGCGGCGAGGTCAAGCACCTGCGCCTGCTCGGCGGGGCTGAGGTTATCGTCGCGAAGAAAGTGGCGGGTCATGCCTTAAGCCTAAAGGTGGTTTCGCTACGCGCTGCGCGCTACTCAACCAGCGAGTTATCCGGCGGTTACTTCGGTGCCCGAGCCAGTTTGCGTGAACACCTCGAGCAGAATCGAGTGAGGAACCCGGCCGTCAATGATGGCGGCCTTCTCGACTCCCCCGTCGACGGCTTCGAGGCAGGCGGCCATCTTGGGAATCATGCCCGACTCGAGTCTCGGTAGCAGGGCGCGCAGCTCGGCGGCGGTGATCTGCGACACGAGCGAGTCAGTGTTGGGCCAGTCGCTGTAGAGCCCGGCGACATCGGTGAGAATCACGAGCTTGGCCGCGCCCAGCGCCACTGCGACCGAAGCCGCAGCAGAGTCGGCGTTTACGTTGAGCGACTGCCCCGGGACATCTTTGTCGGGCGCAATCGACGAAATCACGGGGATGCGCCCGGCATCGATCTGCGCGTGAACCGAGCTCGGGTTCACGGCCACGACATCGCCCACGAGCCCGAGGTCGACCTCTTCGCCGTCGATGACGACTCCGCGGCGTTCGCCGACGAATAATCCTGCGTCTTCGCCCGAGATAGCCGCGGCGAGCGGCCCGTGTTCGTTGATCTGCCCCACCAAGTCACGACTGACCTGGCCGGTGAGGACCATGCGAACGACATCCATCGCTTCGGGTGTGGTGACGCGGTAACCGCCGCGAAATTCCGACTCGATGCCGAGGCGCTCGAGCATCTTGGTGATCTGCGGTCCGCCCCCGTGCACAACAACGGGCTTGATGCCCACAGTGCGCAGGTAGACCATGTCTTCGGCGAACGCGCGGGTCAGCTCTTCGCTGACCATCGCGTTGCCACCGAACTTGACGACGATGATCTCGTCACTGAAGCGCTTGAGCCACGGAAGAGATTCGATGAGGGTTGCTGCCTTGATGGCGGCGGCCTCGTCTTCTTGGCGGCGCAGTTCGGTCATGAACTCAAGTTTAGGGCTTGAGGAATGCGCCGCTCTTGTCGGTGAAGCTTCCGACCGCGATCATGATGATGTCGATGAGCCACCAGATGCCGAAGCCTCCGCCGGTCAGCAACATGAGCACGCCGGTGCCGGCCTTGCGACATAGAAGCGGTGGATTCCCAGGCCGCCCAGAAAGATGCAGAGCACGAGTGCGGCGACCCAGTTCTTGGAGCTGCGGTTTTCAGACATGATTCCCCTTTTTTGGTGGTTGAAATGAGCTTAGTTGCTGTGATTACGACGAGTACGCACTGTTTTCGTGCACGTAGTCATGCGTGAGGTCGTTTGTCCAGATGGTGGCGGTGTGTGAGCCGACTTTGAGGTCGATCTGAATGTCGACAGCACGCGGCGTCAGGTCGACGAGATCGCGCGACTGATCGGGCTGGCCACCCTGACACACCTGCACGCCGTTGAACGAGACGTCGATGTTGTACGGGTCAAACTCGGCGTTGGTGGTGCCGACAGCCGCGAGCACTCGACCCCAGTTGGCGTCGTTTCCGAAGATGGCCGCCTTGAACAGGTTGTTGCGGGCGACCGAGCGCCCCACTTCGACGGCGTCATCTTCACTGGCGGCGTTGCGCACAGTGATGGCGATGTCGTGGCTGGCGCCCTCGGCGTCGGCTTGCAGCTGCAGAGCGAGCGACTGGCAGGCCTGGGTCAGGCGGGCGGTGAACTCTGCGAGGTCGGGAGTAACACCGGATGCCCCACTGGCCATGAGCGTCACCTGGTCGTTGGTCGACATGCAGCCGTCGCTATCGAGGCGGTCGAAGGTGACGCGCGTGGCCGCACGAAGAGCGGTGTCGAGTTGGGGTGACGTGAGGTGCGCATCCGTGGTGATGACGACGAGCATGGTGGCCAAGCCGGGTGCGAGCATACCGGCGCCCTTAGCCATTCCGCCGATGGAATATGCGCCCGTGGCCGTTGCGCCCCGGGCAGTATCTAGGGTTCCGCCCTCGATAACGCAAGTTTTGGGCTTCGAGTCGGTGGTCATGATGGCTTCGGCGGCGTTCATTCCGCCGGCCAGCGCGGTCGAGTCGCTGTGGCCGAGGGCCTCGGCGGCCAGGTGCACGCCGGCCTGAAGCTTGTCGAGCGGAAGCTGCTCACCGATCAAACCGGTCGAGCACACGAGCACGTCACCAGCCGAGATGCCGAGTGCGTCGGCGACGGTCTCCGCGGTGGAGTGCGTGACCTGAAAGCCCTGGCTGCCGGTGTAACAGTTGGCTCCGCCCGAGTTGAGCACAATCGCTTCGACAACCGGGTCGCCCATGACCTGCTTGCTCCACAAGATCGGGTTGGCCTGGCAGCGATTCGAGGTGAACACTGCGGCAACGCTCTTGAGCGGGCCAAGGTTCTGCACCAGAGCGAGGTCTTTGTTGCCCGACTTCTTGAGGCCACAGGCGACGCCGGCAGCAGCGAATCCGGCGGGGGTGGTAACGGTCATGGAATCAGACTAGCCGAGCGCCTTAATGTCGTTCTGCCATTCGATGACCAGAGCGCGGGCCTGAGCTAAGAGCTTGTTTGCGTCTGCCAGTTGTGCAGGATCTTGATTCTCCAAGGCAGCCATTGACACCTGAAATGCCTGACCGTATTTGTTCCATGCATCCACGTACTTGGCATGAATTGCTTGCAACGTGGCGGTCTGCGGGTGAATCGCTTCGAGCTGACCAACGTAGGCATTCACGTCGGGAACAAGCCCCTGAAGTGCGTCGTAAAGGGTGCCGTCATCAACAAAATTCTCGCCCGTCACGGCGGCGTAACGTGAAAGCAGGTCATTCTCGACCGAGACCAGCGGTGTCACCTGTGTCGCGTATTTCTTGAGGTCGCCCGCGACGTCTTCGCTCTTAGAAACCCCTGCGCCACCAGAACCCGAGCCGGGAGCCGCCACGTTGATGGTGCAGGCACTCAGTGATGTGGCCAGCGCCAAAACAGCGACCACGGCAAAAATACGCTTGTTCAAAATTCCCCCTTGCGAACGTACTTCAATGGTAGCCGCCGGGGCGTTTGAGGTACAGGTTACGGAGCAACCCCGTCGACGGTGAGGCCGGTCTGCTCGGGGATTCCCAGGGCGATGTTGGCGCACTGCACGGCGGCGCCGGCGGTTCCCTTGACCAGGTTGTCGAGGGCCGACACCACAACGAGGCGACCAACCGCCTTGTCGACGGTCAGGCCGATCAGGCAAGTGTTGGCGCCGAGCGTGTCAGCGGTGCGCGGGAACTGCCCGGCTGGCAGCACCTGCACGAACGGCTCGTTGCCGTAGGCCTGTTCGTAGGCCTTGCGGATCTGCTCTTCGGTGACGCCGGGCTTGAGTTTGGCGGTGGACGTAGCCAGGATTCCGCGGGCCATGGGCACGAGCACGGGCGTCATGGAGATGCTGACTACGCCTTCGCCGGTTGAGCCTGTCGAAACCAAACCGAGCTTCAAGTTCTGCACAATCTCGGGCGTGTGCCGGTGCGATCCGCCCACGGCATACGGGTTGGCCGAGCCCATGAGCTCGCTGGCGAGCAGGTTGAGCTTGAGCGATTTGCCTGCGCCCGAGGGGCCGACAGCAAGCACCGAGACCAGGTCGGTGGGTTCGACAAGGCCGGCAGCGACGGCCGGCGCGAGCGCCAGCGAGACGGCGGATGCGTTGCAGCCGGGCGCCGCGATGCGGGTTGCTCCTGCGAGCGCATCCCGAATCTTGCCGGTGGTGGTGGGCAGCTCAGGAATTCCATATGCCCACGCCTCGTAGTAGTCGCCACCGTAGTAGGCATTCCAGTCGGCGGGGTTGGTGAGGCGGTGATCGGCGCCGCAGTCGACGACGAGCGTGTCGGCGGGCAGGCTCGCCGTGATCACCCCGGATGCCCCGTGTGGAAGCGCGAGAAACACCACGTCATGCCCGGCGAGTGTTTCGGGTGTGGTCTCGGCCAGGGTCAGGTGGCGCAGCGAGCGCAGGTGCGGGTGCACTTCGAAGAGCTTCTGCCCGGCGTTGGTGTGCGCGGTGACCGTGCGCACCTCAAACTCGGGGTGCGCTGCGAGCAGGCGCAGCAGTTCACCGCCGGCGTATCCACTGGCTCCTGCGACTGCGACCGAGTAACTCATGACACAAGGCTAGTGGCTTGCCCCGGCGTCACTCGGAAGCGATACGGTTTGAACATGGGGAACGGCAGAGTCATGGATGCACTTCGTTCTGTCGTGCACGAGCGCGAATGGGGCATGTTTCACACGCCCGCAAACCTGGCGAAGAGCGTGAGCATCGAAGCCGCTGAGCTGCTCGAGTGCTTCCAGTGGAGCGACGGAGCCGACAGAGAGCGAGTCAAAGAAGAACTCGCTGACGTTCTCACCTATTGCTACCTGCTCGCAGACAAGCTTGGGCTCGACCCCGAGCAGATCATCCTCGAAAAACTCGAAGCAACCAAGGCAAAGTACCCGATTGATAAGGCCCGAGGAAAGAGTACGAAGCATGACCGGCTCTGAAATCGAGCGATTTCCATTTGATAAGCGTGTGCTCAAAGGACTGAGTGACACCAACCCGCGGCTAGAAAACTGGCCAGTTGTTTACACAATCGAAAACGATAAGTCGATTTATGTAGGTGAGACCACGAATGCTCGCGTCCGCATGCAGCAACACCTCGACTCCCCTGCAAAGCAGGGGCTCAAGCGCATCCGCGTCATAATCAACGAAAAGTTCAATAAGTCCGTTTGTCTGGATCTCGAGTCGCACTTGATTCGGTATCTCGCGGCTGACGAGAAGTACGAAGTTATCAACGGCAATCAGGGAATTTCTGACGCGGACTACTTCGAGCGGTCGCGATATCGCGAAGACTTCGATGAAATCTTTACCCAGCTCTTTGACCAAGGCGTGTTAACGCGGACCATTCCCGACATTGTAAATAGCAACTTGTTCAAGTACTCCCCCTACAAGGCACTAAACACGGACCAAGCTGCCGCCGTGGAGGAGATCCTCGAGAGACTCTTTCAAACATGGGCCATGGCCAGCAAAGCACCAATAGTTATCCAAGGTGACCCCGGAACGGGCAAGACAATTGTGGCGATTTACTTGGTCAAGCTTCTAGCCGACATTGCGAATAGTAATAGCGAGGATGCGCTCGAGAGCGATTCACTCTTTGCCGACTTCTTTCAGCCTGGCTACGGGGAGATAATTGGGAGCCCACGAATTGGACTCGTCATTCCACAGCAGTCCCTTCGCAAAACAGTTCAGAAGGTTTTCGCGAAGACGCCTGGCCTTGAACAATCTTGGGTCGTTAGCCCTTTTGACCTGACTTCTCGTGATGCCTTCGACTTGCTCATTGTCGATGAGGCGCATCGCCTCGGGCAACGGTCGAATCAGCCTTCGGCTGCTCAGAACAAGAAGTTCACGACGAACAATCTCGCGTTCTTCGGGAACGATGATCCTTCCTCGACCCAGCTTGACTGGGTGCGAGCTGCCAGCAGGCATCAAATCCTTCTGATTGATGCAGCACAGAGCGTCAAACCCGGCGACTTGCCTCTTCACCAGGTTGAATCACTCGTTCGCGACGGACGAGACGAGAACTCCCTCTTCCGCCTTCATTCTCAAATGCGGGTCGCTGGAGGAAATGACTACATCGAATTCGCGCGTCGGCTCATCAATCTGGAGCCGATTGAGTTAATGGATTTTGGAGACTACGACTTCAAAATCTTCGATGACTTCAGCGAGATGCGTGACGCAATCATGGCTAAAGATAAGGAGTTTGGTCTTTCTCGCCTCGTCGCTGGCTACGCCTGGCCTTGGGCGAGTCGAAATGACAAGACTGCGACGGATATCGAAATCGACGGCATCCAAATGCAGTGGAATCAGACTCCCGTCGACTGGATCAACTCCCCCAATTCAGTCAACGAAGTTGGCTCAATTCACACCGTTCAGGGCTACGACTTGAACTACGCAGGCGTAATCATCGGCCCAGATCTCGGATACGACGAAGCGACGGGTCAGCTGGTTTTCAACCGTGCCAGCTACTTCGACACCAAGGGTAAGGAAAATAACCGTCGTCTTGGAATCAAGTACACCGACGAAGACCTGCTCGAGTTCGTAAAGAACATCTACCGCGTTCTTTTGACCCGCGGCATCAAAGGAACTTTTATTTACGCTGCCGAGTCGAAACTTCGGACTGCCCTACATGAGCTAATAAATCAATAGGGCTATTGCTCCTCGTGACTCCACTCGGCGTCGGGATCGAATCCAGAGCCGTACTGGGTCTCGGGGTAGGCCGTGTTCGGGCTGTAGCCATAGGGGCCGCTGTGCACGTTGCCCTCTTCTTCGGCGGTCATTCCAGTGCCGACTGGTCGCTGCGCTTGAGCACCCGGCTGCTGGCTGATTGGCGTGGTTCCCATACGAAAAACCCCCACGAAGATGCGCAAGAAGAACCGCAACACGATAAAAACTAGCCAGCCACAGAGCAAGAAAAAGCCGATGGCGATGACTGCATCCATATATTCCTCCCGTGTACAACGTGACAGCAGGCACTGACACTCAACGCCAGAGCGCTTAGTCTGAAATGAGTTGGGGCCTCAAGAGGAGTTGACCGTGAACACAACGACATCATCGGCACGGACATCGGTTGGCCTGTGGATTCTGCTGGCGATTTCGTACGCGGCTGCATTCATGCCCGCAGGAACGCCTGGATCAATTACCTTGCTCATCGGATTGGTACCCGTGGCCTTCTCGCTGTGGCACTTCACCCGCTGGGCCGGCGCCGCAACAGCCTGGCTCTCGTTCGTGGCCGTGGCCGTGGTGAGCTTCACCGGCGAAGCGCTCGGCGTTGCCACCGGATTAGTCTTTGGCAATTATTACTACCCGGATGGACCGCTCGGCCCACTACTTCTGGGAGTGCCCCCGCTCATTCAGCTGCAGTATTTTGCCATGGCCTATGCCTCGCTCATGCTTGCCCGCTCGATAGGTGGCGCACTTACTCGAGCTGCGCACGGATGGCACCTGGTGGCGGTCTCGGCGATGGCCGCGTTCGGCATGACGTTGCTCGACTTGGCCAGCGACCCGTGGCACTCCACCATCGGCGGGCAGTGGATCTGGCGCGAAGGTGGCTCGTACTTCGGCGTTCCGGTGCACAACTTCATCGGCTGGTTCTTTGAGACTCTGGTCTTCTTGCTCATCATTCAGGCACTCCTGAATCGCCCACGAGCGCTGGCGCGCATCGCCGAGCCGAAACCACGCGGATTCCTGTTGCAAGGGGTCCTGCTCTACGGCACGTTCCCGTTTGCCGTTGCCCTGATTCCCGCATTGCAAGGCGCTGCGCTCCCCTACGACTCGCTGATCATCGCCGACGCCATGGTTGCCGTTGCCCTGTTCGCGGTGGTTCCGCTGTGGCTGGCGTCGCTTCTAGCGCTGCGGAATGAACACACACGCGTTTAGACGAAAACTTTTGACGAGCCCAGAGGTCGCGTCATAATTGACGCATGAGTTCTCAGGGGGATGAAACCCGTCGACTGCGTCGCACAGTCGTTGTTCTCGCCGTTGTGCTTGCGCTCATCGTTGGGGCGGGCATTGGCGTTGTTGCAACGCTGATGGCACGCCCGGGTCAGAATGCACAGGCCGTCGAAACGCCAACCCCCACAGCGACATCCACCCCCACGCCGACGCCAACGCCGACACCGACGCCGAGCGCAACCAAGAAGCCGGCGGCCGTTGGTCCCGCGGTGGCGCAATGCCCATCCGGTGGCTTGAAGATCGGTCTCAATGGGGCAGTTGCCCGCAACAACAACGGTGTGATCAAAGTTTTGGCCGGCTACCTGCTCACCAACACCAGCAACCGGTTTGCCATCAAAGTCTCGACCCAGTCGTTCGTCACGTTGGCTTCCACCAACAACGCCGGAGTGCTCAAATCAACCATTCGTGGAATCAATCAATCGACGGTCACCGTGAACTCTGGCGCGATGAAAATCATGAGTCTCACCCACGACGGATACAGTCTGCAAGCGTGGCAAGCCAGCACCAAACTTCGCGTCAATGACCGATTCACTCACATTCAAGCAACGTGGGTGGGCAGTGGCTGCAAGGTGCCGATCACGGTCGGCACAATCGTGAAGCCTTTGCCGGCACTGCGCTAAAAAATTAGTCGCGGATGGTCGCGCCG
>JAHEGZ010000059.1:3115-9160 GCA_024644865.1 Aurantimicrobium sp. | reverse complement strand
GCAGCTACCGTCAGGAACTTCTTGACGATGCGGTCTTCGAGCGACTGGTACGACATGACGACGATGCGACCGCCCAGCGCAAGAGCCGAGATTGCCTGCGGAATGGCGTTCTCAAGAACGCTCAACTCGCGATTCACTTCGATGCGCAGAGCCTGGAATACACGCTTGGCTGGGTGACCGGCACCGAGCAATGCACCCGGAGTCGCATCAGTGAGAATCGAAACGAGCTGCGTCGAGGTCTCGATTACATATTCACCACGCGCCTTGACGATGGCCGATGCGTATCGACGCGCAAGCTTCTCATCGCCGTACTCGTGGAAGATTCGAGCGAGGTCACGCTCGCTGTAGGTCGCCAAAATGTCGGCGGCCGTAATCTCGTCTTCAGCGTTCATGCGCATGTCCAACGGCGCCGCCTTGCTGTAGGCAAAGCCGCGGTCAGCTTCGTCGAGTTGAAGCGATGAGACACCGAGGTCGAACAGGATGCCGTCAACCGCGCTAATTCCGCGTTCGGCCAGAACTTCAGCGATCTGGTCGTAAACACCGTGAACCGGAACAAGTCGTGAGCCAAAACGAGCGACACGTGTGGTGGCGATGGCCAGAGCATCGGTGTCGCGATCAAAACCAATCACCGTTAAGCCGGGAAAGCGCTCAAGGAGCGCTTCCGTGTGTCCACCCATGCCGAGCGTTGCGTCGATTGCTATCGCCCCATCGCGGTCCAGTGCGGGGGCCAGCAGTTCGACGCAACGCTCGAGCAGTACTGGGGTGTGGATTTGCGTGATGTCGGTCATGATTCGTTCCGGTGTCCCGGGTGGTGATCCCCATCCATCGCTGCCTGCTATCGGGGAAGTGATGTCAGGATGCCTATGGCTGGAGGTCGCCGCCAGGGCTAAAAGAGTCCCGGAATCACCTCCTCCGTCGTATTGGCGAATTCGGATTCGTTGGCGGCCAAGTAGGCATCCCACTTGGCGCTGTCCCAAATCTCAATGCGGTTACCGGCGCCGATCACCGTCAGATCGCGGTTGAGTCCGGCGTACTGGCGAAGGTTGATCGGCAGCGTGATGCGGTTCTGCTTGTCGGGAGTCTCGGCGCTCGCGCCCGAGAGGAACAGGCGAAGGAAGTCGCGAGCACCCTTGCTCGTCACGGGAGCCTGACGAATCTTGTCGTGCATGACTTCGAACTCACGAGCGCTGAACACGTAGAGGCAGTTCTCCTGGCCGCGGGTGACCACGATTCCGGAGGCGAGCTCATCACGGAACTTCGCGGGGAGGATGATGCGCCCTTTGTCGTCGAGCTTCGGCGAGTGGGTTCCGAGGAACATCTGCGCACCTCCTTCCGGCCTTGGTGGATGTTGTTTCCACTTTACTCCATTTCATTCCACAATGTTGGATATTTCTGCAGATTTTTCACTTTTTTGAGAATTATTCTTTGGAAAAACAAGGCTTTACGCGGTGGAGGGAAATGGATGTTGCACCCATGTTTTGAGCACAAAAAAGACCCACCGAAGTGGGCCTGGTCGTGTGGCTAGCGCCTAGGGGTGTTGCTGCTCATCCCAGCGATCCTCAAGTCGCTGCATGAACGAGCGCTTGACTCGCGAAGAAGTGGTGCGAGGTGCCGAAGTGGAGGAACCAGCTCGAGGTACCTTGATGCTGAGGGCCGCGACCACGCCGAGGAACATCACTACAAATCCAACAGCGCCGAGAATAACCATCTGAAGCGTGACACCGAGAACGAGTGCGCCGAGCCCGACCAACAGACCAGTAACACCGAACAGAATGCCGCGTGACGACATCGAGCCGCCAGAAGGGCTGGCCGAGTGCACGTCTTGAGAGGAGCCGTAAAGGTTGCGCTCCATCTCGTCGAGCAGACGCTGTTCTTCTTCTGACAGTGGCACGGAACACCTCCTTGACGACGCGCGAATGTGTGTCAACAGTCTAAGCCTCGCGGTAAAGCTAGGCTAGGGCATCGTGGACACTGCTGACTGGGTGAATCGTGTGAATGCGCACATCGCAACCATTCTCGACAACCAGCGCGCCACGCTTTCCCACCTGGGCCCAGATGTCACGGCTTTCACTGAGTTCGCCGCACAGATGCTTCGCGGGGGCAAGCGATTCCGGGCTCAATTCTGCGCCCTCGGTTATGCCACTGGATCTGCCGACTTGCCCGAGTCTCTCTGGGATGTCGCTGCCGGCCTCGAGCTCTTTCACGCCGCCGCCCTCGCCCATGACGACATCATGGACAAATCAGACACGCGACGTGGCATCCCCTCGGCGCACCGATTCTTCGAAAGCTCGCACCGCGATCAGAGTTGGCACGGCGACGCAGAGCACTTCGGCATCTCGTCAGCGCTCCTCTTTGGTGATTTCCTGCTCGCCCTGAGCGACCTTGCCGTCGCCCGCGGCTTTCGCGACCATGCCGACCGCGACGCCTCGTTCGCTGCTCGTCTCGAGTTCGACCAGATGCGCTTAGATGTGACCGCCGGCCAATACCTTGACATCGTCGAAGAGAACGCCTGGCCGACGGTTGCCGTAGACGAGGCGCTGAGTCGCGCTCAGACCGTGCTCACGTACAAGTCGGCCAAGTACAGCATCGAAGCTCCGCTCGTCATTGGAGCGAGTCTGTCCGGGGCATCCCCCGCCATCATTGATTCACTTCGCCGTTTCGCCGTGCCGCTGGGTAACGCGTTTCAGCTGCGCGACGACATCTTGGGGGTTTTTGGCGACCCCGAAGTCACGGGCAAACCTGTGGGCGACGACCTCTCCGAAGGAAAGCGAACCGTACTCATCGCTCGTGCCATGGAGAAACTCAGCGAGCAACAGCGCACAGCACTCAACACGGAGCTCGGTTCCTCGGCACTTTCCGTGGAGGACATCATGCGAATCCAGGACCTTCTCGAAAGCACTGGTGCCCGATCCGCCGTTGAGCAACTCATAGACAGCGAGTTCGACAAAGCTATGGCTGCGATCACCGAGTCTGACATTCGACCCGAGGCAATCACCGCCCTCACCGCGTTAGCCCAGCGCGTGGTTGTACGCTCGGCCTAGAAACCGCACCTACAGAAGCGCTTGAGCGATTCGTCGCACTTCGGCCTTGCGCCCTGCCTGAAGTGCTGACATTGGCGTCACACCCAAGCTCTCTTCGACAGAGAACATCCAGTCGAGGATTTCGTCGTCGCTAAAACCAACATCGTGCAGAAGTACGAATGTGCCGTGAAGCTCGCTGAGTGCGCGTCCGTCTTTAATGAAGTCGGAGGGGATGCGCAGGACGCCATCGACCTTGGTGCCGAGAAGGTGTCGATCTTCAATTAGGCGACGAACGCGAGTAACCGGAATACCGAGTGCCTCGGCCGCATCCGGAACAGTGATCAGTTTGGCGGAAATGGGGGCGGGAGAGTTCTTCGATGCCACGCCTCCACATTGCCTTTGAGTCGCTGGCGACACACCGCGACACGCCGGAGCTTAAATTCCCACACGTGCTTTAATCCGTCACTTAAAGTTTCAATCAAAGGTCGAAGCTTTAAGGCCGAAATATCGCATTTAATCCCTGGCCGGAAGGAGGAACGATGCGAAAGAAACTCAGCATCGTCCCCGCTTCTCGCCGCGGACGTCGGGTAGCGGCTCTGGCAGTTGCCCCAGTTGCGATTGCCGCACTGACAAGCGTGATCTTCGGGCTCACTTCGGCTCCAGCACACGCAGACGGTGCCGCTCCGAAGCACCTCAAGCCGAAACCGGAAGCAGAGCCGCAAAGCCACAAACTCCCCCGGGCGGCCACAACCCTCCGCCCGGCGAAGTACATCGTGGTTCAGGGCGACACACTTCGTGATGTCGCCTCACGCTTCGGGGTGTCCACCGCCGAACTCCTGGCGGCAAACGGCTTGAGCTGGCGCACGATGATCGCCATCGGCCAAGAACTTCGACTTCCTCGCGAGTCGGCGGGATCGGCCAACCTCGAGGTTCCGGCCAGCATTCGTAGCCATCGTGTCGCTGCCGGTGACACCCTCGAAGCGATTGCTCGCGAGTACCGTGTGCAACCTCGAGCCATCATCAGTGCTAACGGTTTGCACCAGACGAGCAGACTCGTCGTGGGTCAGCGTCTCGTGATCCCCAATGCCGACGTCATGGAAGCCCTGCCCGCTCTGGGCGCGCCCGGTGTTTCACCGGCATAGTTCCGGGCTTTTTTCCTAGACTCAGGTCTCGTGACTACTTCCGCCGGAGACGCCATGATTGGTCGCCTCATCGACGGTCGTTACCAGATCAATTCGCGCATCGCTCGTGGCGGAATGGCGACCGTTTATCTGGCCACTGACCTCAGGCTTGAGCGCCCGGTTGCCGTAAAGATCATGCACTCGCACTTAGCCGACGACAGTGCCTTCCGCTCGCGGTTCATTCAAGAGGCTCGCTCGGCCGCCCGGCTCGCGCATCCCAACGTGGTCAGCGTCTTTGACCAAGGGCAAGACACGGAGATGGCCTATCTGGTCATGGAGTACCTGCCCGGCATCACGCTTCGTGACCTGCTCAAGGACTACGGCAAGCTGACTCCCGAGCAAACACTTGACATCATGGATGCTGTACTTCGCGGTCTTGCCGCGGCACACGAGGCCGGCATCGTGCACCGCGACCTCAAACCCGAGAACGTATTGCTCGCTGACGACGGACGCATCAAGATCGGCGACTTTGGTCTCGCCCGGGCGACGACAGCGAACACCGCCTCCGGCCAAGCGCTTTTGGGAACGATCGCTTACCTCTCCCCCGAACTGCTCACGCGCGGCGTAGCAGACGCCAGAAGTGACATCTACGCTGCGGGAATCATGATGTTTGAGATGCTCACCGGCGAGCAACCGTTCAAGGGCGAGCAGCCCATGCAGGTCGCCTACCAGCACGCCAACGACAAAGTTCCATCTCCCTCGAGCAAGAACCCCCGTGTGCCTGCTTCTCTCGATGACGTCGTCGCGTGGAGCACGCAGCGAAACCCTGACGCCCGACCCGAAAACGCCCAGCAGCTCCTCGATTCACTGCTGGCCGCTGAGAGCGGCATTCGTCGAGGCACACAGACGACGAACATCTCGACCCAGCAGACCATCGTGATGCCGGCCCATGGATTCGACAACGATGGGGCCACTCAGGTCATACGCAACTCTACGACCGACCAGATCGTCAACCCGACCGGTCGATTGATGGCACTGAGCTCGACGAGACGCACGAGGGGCATCTGGGTGATTCTCATTGTGCTCCTGTTGGCCATCGCCGGCGGTGGCGCTGGCTGGTACTTCGGGGCTGGTCCCGGCAGCTACGTCACAATTCCGACTGTAACTGGGCAAGCACCCGAAGCTGCCGAAAGTGCTCTCAAGGCCGCCGGTTTCCAGGTGGGTGTTGAATCGATTAACTCGACCACGATTGCGGCTGGTCAAGTAATCGACACATCCCCCAAAGCTGGCGATCGGGTACCCAAGGGCGCCAAGCTCGTGCTCGAGGTGTCCCTAGGTCCGAAAATGATTGCAGTGCCCACCCTTGTCGGGTTGCCGCAGGCTCAGGCCGAAAAAGAGGTCACCGACGCCGGGTTCACGCTAGAGAAATCGAAGCAAGTCTTCAACGCCAAGATTCCTGTAGGCATTGTGACGGCAGCTTTGGACGCTGACGGCGCCCCACTGCCGGCAGAATATCCCGAAGCCGGAAAGGTGCAACTCCTCGTGTCGGCCGGCCCTCTGCCCGCAGTTGCCGGAAAGTCGCAGGCGGATGCGTTCGCCGCACTGACCGCGGTCGGTCTCCAGCCGGTGCTGGGTACTCCCGTCTTCAGCAGCACCATTCCCAAAGACGCGATCGTGTCGGTCACTGTCCCCAAGGCCGGGCTAAGCCCGGGTGACACCGTCACGGTGCTTCCCTCCAAGGGACCAGAGCTCATCGAGGTTCCCAACGTCGTCGGTGATCTGATTCAGAGTGCAGCAGCGCAGCTCAAGGCACTGGGATTTACCGTGAACAGCAATGCTCCCAGCGTCTACTGGGGCTCACTGCGCGTGCTCAGTATGTCAAAGACCCCAGGGACCAAGATTCC
>JAHEGZ010000059.1:0-3015 GCA_024644865.1 Aurantimicrobium sp. | reverse complement strand
AAGAACTCCGTGCGCTTGAGAGCCTCGAAGTCGGCACCGCAAGCCGTCATGAACTTGATGGCACGATCGATCTCACCCGCGAGCTGCTCGTAGCGGGCGTTCGCCGGGTTGGCGGTGAAGCCCTTGTTCCAGTTGTGGACCTCGCGCAGGTCGGCGAATCCACCCTGGGTAAAGGCTCGAATAAGGTTCAGTGTGGAAGCCGCCGTGTGGTAGCCCTGAATCATACGATCAGGGTCGGCGCGTCGAGCTTCAGGAGTGAAGTCGTAGCCATTGACGATGTCACCACGGTAGGCCGGCAGAGTAACGTCACCGCGCGTTTCGGTGTCGCTCGAGCGGGGCTTGGCAAACTGACCGGCCATGCGGCCCATCTTGATGACGGGCATCTCTGCTGCGTATGTGAGCACGACAGCCATCTGCAGAACCGTCTTCACGCGGTTGCGAATCTGGTCTGCGGTGGCACCAGCGAAGGTCTCGGCGCAATCTCCGCCTTGCAGTAGGAACGCCTCACCACGAGCAGCTGCGGCCAAACGCTCCCGCAGTTGGTCTACCTCACCAGCGAACACAAGTGGGGGCAGAGTCGAGAGAGTCTTGCTTACGGCCGCAACCTCGGCGGAGTCATCCCACTGTGGTTGCTGCTTGATGGGCAGCGAACGCCAATAGTCCAGGCCTTCAAGCACGTCGGCGCTGGCTAGAACATTGGGCTCGGATGAACTCACGGTGAAACTTCCTGTAGGTGACGAGGGCAAATAGCCTCCATAAGCCTACCGAGAAAGAGCAGTGGCCCTTGCCTTGACGCTGGAGGCGTAAACGTCTTCATATTCCTGGTTGCACAGTCCAGCCAGCTCGTACATGATTTCGTCTGTCACCGCTCGAAGGATGAAGCGATCGCCCTCCAGACCAGCGAATCGCGAGAAGTCGAGCGGCTTGCCCACGATGATTCCTAGCCGGCGAATGTTGGGCATCTTCTGCCCAATCGGCATGACCTTTTCCGTGTCGATCATGGCGCAGGGAACGACCGGAACTCCCGCCTCGAGCACCATGCGAGCGATGCCAGTGCGGCCACGATATAGCTTGCCGTCAGGACTGCGCGTTCCTTCGGGGTAAATGCCGAGAACCTCACCACGGGCGAGAACCTGAAGTCCAGTGTTGAGCGAGGCCTCGCTGGCCTTGCCTCCGGAGCGGTCTATCGGCAGCTGGCCGGTTCCCTTGAAGAACAGTCGTGTGAGCCAACCCTTTATTCCCTTGCCGGTGAAGTACTCGCTCTTAGCCAGAAAAACGACAGGACGCTCAAGCATGAGTGGCAAAAAGATGGAGTCGACAAAAGAGAGGTGGTTGCTGGCCAGAATGACCGGTCCGGTCTTGGGCACATTTTCTGCACCAGAAATCCAGGGGCGGAAGACGCCTTTGAGGAGGGGTCCCAGCACGATGTGCTTCATGAGCCAGTAAAACAAAGCTGCCCTTTCGTTGACTGCCAGCCTAGCGCGAGGCGCGAGGAAGGGACTCGTCAAAGTGGATGCGCGCCAGGTCAGCCGCGCCGATGACACCGGCGTCATTGAGCATCTCGGCGACACGAAATTCAGGCTCGGGGCGGAACCCTCTGGCCGGCATGTTTCGTACGAACGACTCTTGAATCGGTCGAACCAGGCGATCACCGGCAGACGCGACTCCCCCGCCGATGACAAATACTTGCGGGTCGAGTACAGCGTCAATGCTGGCCGCGGCTTTGCCCAACCAATCAGCCAGAGTGTCGAGAGCGGCTAGTGCCCCAGGGTCACCTGCGACGAGAAGTTCCTTCACCGCGTCAGCCGGAAGAACGCCGTTGGGGCCCTTGGCGGCAGCCAATGCAGCACCCGTGCCGGGCTTGAGCGATTCCTCCTCGGCGAAGCGAAGAAGGGCTCGGCCGGAGCCATACTGCTCAATGCAACCGTTTCGGCCACAGCCACAAGGCAGACCATCGTTCTCAACAGTGATGTGGCCAAGTTCGGCGCCCACACCAAAACCACCGCGAAAAAGGTGGCCGTCGATGACGATGGCACCACCGACACCGGTTCCGACCGTAAGCATGGTCATGTGGCTAAACAGGCGCCCTGCACCGAAGCGGAACTCTGCCCATCCGGCCGCGTTAGCGTCGTTATCGACGACCACACTCAGGCCCGTTCGGCTTTCGATGTTGGCTCGCAGCGGCTCATTGCGCCAAGCGATGTTCGCGGCGAAGTACACAGTTGACTGCGACTCATCGATAAAGCCGGCCGCGGCTATGCCGGCAGACGAAATGTCCAACCCCTCGCGGAGCTCCTCAATCATTGCGACGAGAGCGTCCTCGAGCTTCCTGGCGTCCGTGGCCGGGGTTGGGGTCACACTCTGGCGAAGAATCTTGCCCTCTTCGTTGACGACGGCACCAGCGATCTTTGTGCCACCAATGTCAAGGCCGATAGAAAGCACGCGGACTCCAAGAATGTATGTTGGTCATCGAAACGCATTCCCTGCGGTCGACTCGATAGCTAGAGTTTAGTAAAAGCGAGCAAGGAGTCAGTGTGGACACAGTTTCGAGCCCCCTCGTCGTACCGGCGGATCCGCAGGCGAACGCAACCGTACTTCTTCTCGACCGGTTGATGTCTTCTCCGGATGAGCCACTCTTCTCTCTTCCCGACGGTGCCGGCTGGCGCGATGTGAGCACTCGAGAGTTTCACCGTCAGGTCATCGAGTTGGCTAAAGGATTTGTCGCTGCCGGAATTGAACCTGGATCCCGCGTCGGCTTGATGTGCAAGACCCGCTACGAGTGGACCCTCATCGATTTCGCCATGTGGTTTGCCGGAGCTGCTCTCGTTCCGATTTATGAAACGAGCTCCCCCAGCCAGATTGAGTGGATTCTCAACGACTCGGAGGCGAGCGCGTTGATTGTCGAGACCGCCGAGCACGAAGCTCGCTACAACGAGGTCAAGGCCACAACACCGCACGCAAAAACGACCTGGATTCTGGAGTCGGGTGCGATTGCAGAACTCGTGGCAGCAGGGC
>JAHEGZ010000051.1 GCA_024644865.1 Aurantimicrobium sp. | reverse complement strand
GGTCATTCGCGAGCGCGAAATCACTGCAATGGTGCACTTTGCAACTTGGGGGACGGAGCAGGGGGGACAAATAGCGGGACAGTGCACAAGTTTAGTGATTTTCGCATTCAATCTATTTCAATATTTCTCTACAGTTCGGCATTGCCTAAATGCGGTCCTCAGATCCTGTAGACGGGCGCGAAAGTGTCTCCGGGCCTGATCGGAGCGCGTCGGCGGTTGCTTTGCTGTCTGCTCATGGGGCTGAGCGGCTCGCGGCTCTCTTCGAAGACCTGGCCAATGTGGCACCTGGCACGCTGACCGGCGCTTTAGTTCGAGGCTGGGGGGATGGTGGCGCGAGCGAGGCCGCGAAGCGGATTGACGCATTGCGAGGGGTGTACTGCAGAGTGGCAGCACACGCCCCCAGGACTCGATCTCGGTCCAACCCCATCGAGGTCAGGCGCACCATCGACGTGCTGGTTCAGCAGAAGCCGGGCATGCCCCTGGCGCAAGCCTTTCGGGAACTGGCCGCTATGCGGCATCTGGAGGTCGAGACGATCAGGAACGCCTACTACTCGTCACGCAATCGCGATTCCATGATCACGGATTCGCGTTCTGATGACTTGAGGCATACGGCGAGGGGTTAGAGGATAGGTCTTGTCCTCAACACTCCTTCACCTTCCGAAAGTCTTCCAATGTCAAAACACTCCCTTCCTGGCGCCCGCGCCGCATCCAATGCGAAGCCGGTCAGCGGTCCTCTGATGGACGACCAAGAGCGTCGGCGATTCAGTCTGATGACTGCCCTTCGGTATCTGTCTGACCCTGGTGCCTACGCCCGCGCGGCCGGCCTGGAGCTGGAGGTTTCTTCTCGTGCGCGGGCCATGGATGCAACGCGTCATCAGGAAGATGGAATCTTCATCCCCTTCGAAGTGCTCACGCGCGATCTTGTGGTTGGCACTCCTAGTGCGGGCGGCCACCTGGTCGCAACTGATGTGCGTCGAGATCAGACGATCGATTTGTTGCGGCCCGCGTCGGCCGTGATATCAGCCGGCGCCCAGGTGCTCACCGGTCTGGTGGGTAACGTTGCGATTCCGCGTCTGACCGGTGGCGCTGCAATCCAGTGGGTCGCGGAGAACGCATCGCCAGCGGAAGGCGCGCCGACGTGGGACCAAGTGACGCTTTCGCCGCACACCGCCGCGGGTCATGTTGATGTAGGTCGTCGGCTGGTTCTCCAGACGGGCGGTGACGTGTCGCGCCTGGTTTCCAACGACCTTTTGTCGGCTGTGGCCACGGCGATCGACCAAGCGGCAATTGTGGGCACCGGCAGCTCGAATCAGCCGCGAGGGCTCATGTACACCTCTGGCCTTGGCTCAGTGGCTGGGGGCTCAAATGGGGCCGCTCCTACTTGGGATCATGTTGTTGACTTGGAGGCGGCTGTTGCGCACAACAACACGCTCTTGGAGCGCCCGGGCTACGTGACGAATAGTCGGGTCCGCGCCAAGCTCGAGAAGACCCCGTTGCTTGGCACCACTACCGGTAAGCCAACGTGGTACTCCGACGACGCAGGCAATGACATGCTGAAGGGTCGTCGTGCTTACGTCAGCAACAACGTGCCGAGCAATCTGACCAAGGGCAGCACGGTCGGCACCTGCAGCGCGATCCTGTACGGAAACTGGTCAGACATGCTGATCGGCATGTGGGGGGAGGGCGTCACCCTGATGGCAGACCCCTACTCGCAGTCTGCAAGCGGAACGCTTCGAATCGTCGTGCTGGTTGATTGCGACATCGCCGTTCGCTACGTGACGTCGTTCAGCCTCATGGCAGACGCGATCACGGTCTGATACCGCATCACTACCTTTACCCGCATCGGTGCTTTTGGGTCTCTCCTTCCGATGCGGACCTGGGGCTGTAGGTCGGGCCAACGACCTACAGGGGGCGGCCTCAGCTTGGCTTTACAGGGGCCAGGGCAACCGCTCATCTTCAACAACTAATCTCAATAGAGGTCCACATGGTTCTACTTGCAAAACAACCGGTCCGCGCGCCCGCTGCTCAAGCTGTCGAGATCATCTTCACTCGCGATTGCTTTGCGCGTGATGCCGACGACGGCTCAACTCTGGAGCACCGGTCGGCGGGTGAGGTCCGCACTGTCTCCGGAGATATCGCTTTCGAACTGGCTGTCATGTGCGGCGCAGCGCTCTACATGAAGACCGCAGATGATCCAAGCCCCAACAAAGCCTTCACTATCACCGAGTCGCGCAAATCGAGCCTTCAGTGTGAGGTTCGCATGCGTGAATCGGCAGCTGCGCAGAAGGCTCAGCGCGATCAAGATGCAGCCGAGGAGGTTCGCTACGCGCGCGCTGTCAGGCGAGAGCTGATCTCGAGGCACCCCGCCGCGTGATACGGCCGTGTTCATGTGCCGGGCGCCGCGTCGCTACTCAAAGGAGTCTTGAGAATGCCGCCAGACAAGTATCCGCGCCGGCGCGTCATTGCGGTTGATGTGGACGGCACCTTGCTGTCGCATGGTTGCTGCAATCTGGCCTTGGTAGCCATGCTGCGGAACGCCAAGGAAGACGGATTCAGCCTGACGCTTTGGTCTATGGGCGGCGAGGCCTACGCCCGTTCAGTCGCGGAGGCGTTGGGCCTCGCTGACTTGTTCGACCACATCATCAGTAAGCCCGGCTTTGTGTTTGATGACGCGGGGTGGAGCTGGGTTCGGTACACGCAGATTCTTCCGATCCCTGCGGCTGTCTCCGAGGGCGCTGTCGGGTCGCTGATGGTTTCAGGGTGTCCCGAGGCCACTCGGCCTGATTCGAACCCGCCAGGGGTGTCGGGTTGAACCGGCCGCAGGGCGACAAGAGGGTCTCGATTGGAGCGGCTCTTAGAGTGATTCAGGCCAGGTCAGGCGGTGCGACCTGGCTCGAGCTTGCTCACCATGCTCAGGTCGGCCGAGCTGCTGCGAAAGACACTGTGCGGGCCATGATTCGAAGCGGCGAAATCGAGGTGTGCGGGCTTCGCAGCTATGCGCACTCTCGGCGGCCAATGATCTTGGTTCGCTTTGTTGCCGAGGTGCAAGTCGACCCTATAGCGGCTCTTGGGGCTGCCCTTCAGGGGTGGCACAGGTAAACGAGCATTGATGCGGCTGTCGGTTCCCTACGGCCATGGGGGATCAAGCGGCCTTTTGCAGCGATGCGCGCGCCCCACGGACGTCAGGTTGGCCTTGCCGCGTGGCGACAATAAGTTCGTGAATAGAGCGGCCCTTCGGGTGATTTAGGCCAGGTCAGGCGGGGGGCCTGGCTTGAGCTTGCTCACCATGCTCAGGTCGGCCGAGCTGCTGCGAAAGACATGGGCGGGCCATGATTCGGAGCGGAGAGGGCGAGCTGTGCAGGCAGATCTTCTACGTACACCCTCGCCGCTCCATGATCGTGGTCGCTTCTTTGTCCGGTCGCGCGCCTGACTGGTTGGCGCTACCCCTGCCCCGGCTGAAAGTCTCGGCGAAGGTTGACCCGCAGCTTGCAAACCGGGCAGTTGAATCCCTTGCCCCACGACTCCGTAAAAGAGTACTGAAGGACCACAGTTCTTCCACTGTCAAAGCACGGTTGGCAGAGGTAGTGCGGCCGGTCCTTCGGCGCTGCTTCGTCCCCCATGGTTAGCACAGTGGATCGATAGACCCAGTTCCCATCACTCACCTCTGTAAGGCGATAGCGCGCGCGTTCAGCGATGGTCTCCTGGGCCTTGCGAAGCGCCTCGTTCTTTTCCATCAGGTCCTGCTGCAGCTCCAAGAGCTGGGAGTTGTGGCGAAAGAGTGCGTCCTGCGCGCGCAGTAACTGCTCATTCATTCTGGCCACTTCGAGAGACAGCAGGTTTGCATCACGAATGGACAGCGCCGCCTTTCCAATGTCTGATGACGCCTTGATGGCGCTCACTGCCGCTGACACGAGCGAAAAGTCCATCTTCGAGCCTTTCAGAGCGCGGGGGTCTACAGCAAGTCCTCAGTCCGAGGAATTTGACTCTCCGCCTCTCAGTTGATCCGGTGTATTATCGCGTTAGGTTGTGTGCGGATATGGTCTCTTAATCCGTTGGTCGCAAGTTCGAATCTTGCAGGGCCCACCAAAAAAGCAGCATTTGACGGCTAAAAGCCCGATAATGATGCCGTTTTGTAGCGTTGAAGGCCATATCCGGACCACCTCACCTAGTCCGCCGGTGATTTTGGCGGACTCTGTTAGAAGGGGTCCAAGATGGTTGCTAGTTCTAAGTCCGTGGGTAAGTCAATCGCCGCGAATTCCGGCGCTCCGGTTGCACCACAAACACCGCTTCCCGCTCAGGAAGATGGTGCTTCCGTTTGCGCGTTTACTGTCGCTCGCGAATATGGGGTCCGTGCTTGTCTGCGTGCGGGCATCGCGCCCGATCCCAGCAAGATGAACGACGAATTGTCGGACTTCGAAGCGGCCGACAGGGTGTTTGATCTGCAGGCCCTCATTCAGGCGGCTCACAGTCACCTTGACAGCTTCGCCGAAGGTCCTGACGACCCCCATGGGGCTTGGTACACGGTCGCCCGCTGTGTCCGCGTGGTGATCAAGGCCTTGGATGCGATGTCCGTGGAGGTCGCCAGAAACAGCGCGGGCCTGGACGAAATGGCGGAAGCCTGCTTTGACGCCAGCTCCTCGCTGCAAGCGGCGCATGGCCTTCTCACACGCTGGGTTGAAGATGGGCTTCTTGAGCGGGAAACCGCCGACCCTGCAGGGCGCATGCTTCGCGGCTGCTGGCGTGCCGCGTATCAGCTGGGCATCGACTGCTCGGAGTCGGCCGGAAAGTCGGGCTCCGTTGCAGCTTTGGAGGGCAAAGCATGCTGATCATCGGTCGCGACGAGGGTCAGTTTGATGACCTGCCTGCCGGTCTCCTCAATCACTGGGTGCACGAGTCGGATCGCATCGATTACGAGCTGCTCAGGAAGAACAAGGATCCGCTCTTACTCCGAAAGGCGTTCACCACGGTGGGCGAGGCCTTGGCGTTAGCGACGATCGGCGAAGCCTCGGGCCAAAGCCGAGTGAACCATTCGACGAATGTGCGTTGGCGAATGGTTAGACAAGTCCTTTTGGCTGCTGAGCGTCGTCTGAGCCCAGTCTATAGCCAGCTGGAATCGGGTGTCGCTCTGGTCGGGTCCGCCGAGACATACCCGCGTTGGTTCCACGACAAGCGCGCCGTCAGTGGGTCTGAGTGGTCGGCCCGGGAGATGACAGGACGGCGGCTTGCCCCTCAGTTTGTCGAGGACGCGCAGGTCGCCTGCACTGAGTGTTTTGTTCTCCTGTCGGGTTTGATCTCACTGCTCAAGCGCTGGTGTCGCGACGCTGAGTTTTCGGCGTTCGTCAACTCAACCGAAAGTGCTACTGCAGCCCTCATGCCGCTTGCACGGGCCCGGTTTTTCCTGTACGCCACGGCTGTGGATTGGGCTGCCGCTGTGCTGGCTTCTGATCCGATCTACAGGCCCACATATGAAGCGCGCGAGGGGGCTTCCCATGGTTGATCAGGCCTCGCTTCCATCCACGCCCCTTCGTAAGGGCGAGATCCCTCTTCGAGAACTCATCGACCTGTACATGGCCCATTACGCGGGCCGTGATCCGAGTCGGCTGCAGCGCCTGAGCTGGTGGCAGGGGCAGATCGGCTCGGTCAATCTGCAGGACTTGGCCGATGATCATGTTTTCGCGGCGCTGGAATCCCTGGCCATTCAGCGCGGCCGCTTCTTCGCCGGCAAGGATGCCGATGACAATCCGATCTATCGGGCCAGGCGGCGCCCGATCGCGCCTGCAACGATCAACCGGTACAGCGCAAGCCTGGCTGCAGTGATCACCTGGGCAGTGAAGAAGCGGATAGCGCCGAAGGGGTATGTTCACCCCTGTCGGAGTATCGAACGCAAGCCTGAAAACAACGAAAAGACGCGGTTTCTCAGCGATGAGGAGCGCGACAGGCTGTTACTGGCATGCAAGGCGTCGAAGTGGCCGCTGCTCTATCCGCTTGTCTTGATGGCGCTGACCACCGGCGCCCGCAAGGGTGAGCTGATCGGCCTTCGGTGGCGCGATATCGACTTGGTGCGAGGCGAGGCAACCGTCGGCCGCACGAAAAATGGCGACCCTCGAGTTCTTCCTTTGGTGCCGGCTGTTGTCGAATCGTTGGGCGGATTTCACGGGGCAGATTCCGCGCTGGTGTTTGCATCGAGGCGCACACCTTCTCAGCCTTACAGCTTCGGTGTTCGATTCGACAAAGCCCTTGCCGAGGCGCGAATCCGTGGGGTGACCTTTCACACCCTGCGTCACTCGTGCGCGTCCATGCTGGCCAAGAGCGGCGCCACTCTCATCGAAATCAGTGAGCTTCTTGGGCATCGTCAGTTGCAGATGACGAAGCGCTATTCGCACCTGGCAACCGGGCACAAGGTTGCTATGGTCAATCGAATTCTTGGCAAGGTTCGCTGATGCAAGGGCGCAGGTACCGCGAAGGCAGGCTCGTGCATCGCGCGGCCCTGCGCCTGTCCATTGATCCGGGTTCACTGGAGGAGGGAGTCCCGGCCCTTGCCAAAATTCTGGGGAGGGCTGGCCTGGCCGACCCGCTTCGCGCAGCGAGTCGAGTTGTCGCGCAGCTTGATCCGGTCTTGGCTCGTGTTCGAACCGCGCCGAATTTTTGCCGAAAGTCAGAACGCGCGGGCTTACTAAGGTATGCGCGCGGCCGTGTGGCCCGTGGTGAGCGCCAGCGTGACACGTTGGTGAGCCTGATCGAGTGGTCCAAACAGAGGCGCGGTTTGGAGCCAGATTACGCCGTTCAGGAGCTGGTGCTTTGGCTTCGTTACCTGCTGATCCGGGAGGGTCTTGTGGTGAAGACTGGCGTACGGCCGGCGCGTGGTTCTGCCGTGGTGCGTGCGTTCGATGCTGTGCTGTCCGGCCTGTTCGATAGCCCCCCAGACTGGCGCGAAAAGCTACACGACGTGTGTGACGAGCCCGTCTTTCCGATCTTCGTTCGAAAAATTGGCGTCCTTCGAAGTGATCCGTAGGAGCTGAGCTATAGCGGCTTGGCTGTAAAGCCTGAGCATTGCGAAGGGTGGGAAATAGCCCCCCTATTAGCTTGCGCTTGTTCCAGATGATGCGCGTATCGGAGCGAATCTGCGCCGATGGTGGGCCGGAATCCACCTTCAACGCTACCCCCAACGCATCACACCATGAGCAAGTCAATCGACAAACTCGTTGCGCCCACTCATAGCGCACCTGACCTCATCACAGGCATGAATGCCGACCCTGCTGGCCAGGTTGTCGTGCGGCTGGTGCCCACTGAAGAGTACAGGGGGCCTAGGACGCACCTCTTCCCAAGCCGTGAGTCACTTGCTTGGTTTATCCGGCGTCACCGAGACGACTTGGTGTCTGGAGGGGCGTTGCGCATCCCTACGGGGCGCTGGTTGGTTGACCCGGAGCTGTTTGATCGTTTCGTTTTGAGTTTGGAGTCGAAGAGGGGTCTTCCCACCGGCCGCTATTTGTCGGCTGACGATGCGGGCTTGAACGATCGAGGGCGGGCCGCGTGAGCGATAGTCCTTCCCGCAACACGAGTGCTGGTGGCGGGCCGATCATCGTCAAGCCTCGCGAAGCCGATCCGGCCGGGCTGAAGGCAAACAAGCCTGCAAAGAGGGCGGCTTCAGACGAGATGACACACCATGACATGGCGCTGGCGATGGGTGCCGGGCTCGCTATTGAGGAATGGTCGGTTCGTTACACAAATGGCAGCTTCTTTCGGCCCGAGGACTCCCACCTTTGGGCTCGTTTGTCTCACGAGCAGATGCAAGTGCTCGTTGCGGAGCGCTTCAGCGGCATGAAGCTTTGTCGAAAGCACAGCGACTTTCGGCAGATCGTTGAACACATGGCCGCCGTGTTCTCGCACGAAGGGTTCTTTGACGATGCGCCAGCCGGTGTCGCTTCGCCCGATGGATTCCACGTCTTGGGGCCTGATCACTGTATCGAGACTCAGCCGCTCGCACTTGCGCATCGGCAGGCTTGGTCACTGCCGATAGCGCCTGATTTTCAGGCTGAATCGCCGCTTCTCGATGCTGTGCTGATGGAGGCCTTCGCGGGCGATGACCCTGCTGCCCAAAGTGACCTTTGGTGGCAGGCTGTTGGCGCATCGCTGTTCGGATTGATGCCGAGGCTGCAAACCGTGCTCTTGATGATCGGTCGCGAGCGTTCGGGAAAGAGCTTGCTTCAGCGTGTTTTCGAACGCGTGTTCCCCTCTGAGGCTGTCTGTGCTGTTTCGCCTGCGAGCTGGGGTCATGAGTACCACGTCGCTACCTTGGCTGGAAAGCGCATCAACATGGTCGGAGAGCTGTCTGACGAGGCGCCCATCCCTGCGGCAGCTTTCAAGAATGTCACGGGCCAAAACCTGGTTGCGGGCCGTCACCCCACTCACCGGCCGTTTTCGTTTCGTTGCATGGCCGCTCACTGCTTCGCTTCCAACGTCCTGCCGCCGACGACGGACCGCAGCGAAGCCTTCTATCGGCGCTGGCGCGTGCTGCGATTCAGCAACACGGTTCCCGCTGATCGCGTGGATCCTGGGTTGTTCGATAAGGTCGTCGGCGGGGAAATGCCGGCCATCCTGGCGCATGCGTTCCTCGGAGCGGAGAGGGTCGCCAAGGCTGGGCAGCTGCGCAGCACGCCTGCACACCTTCAGGTGCTTGAGAAGTGGCGCCACGCAGCCAACCCGTTGCAGCAGTTCTTGGCAGACAGTGACTGGGTGGAGCTCGACCCCGACGCCACCTCGCACACGCCCGCACACGTGTATGAGGTCTACAGGAAGTGGGCGTCGCTGGCCGGGTTTCGAAACCCGTTCGGCCGTAACCACTTCCTTGACCTGCTCGACGCTACAGGTGCAACGCGTGGCTTGACCATCAAGCGAGTCGGCACCAAGCAATGCGTCGTCGGTCTTCGTTTGGTTCGCGTCGATTGAGGCCGCGATGTTTTGCCCGCGTCCCCTCAATGCATGGATTTCCTGCTTTTTCGCGACCACTCCCTCAACGGTATCAGGGGAGCTTAGGCATCGATTCATGCTTTTCATGCTTTGTACCCCCCCACTACTACCCTCATGCGTGCGCGTGCGCATGATCAAGGGGGAGGGGTCTCCAAAAAGAATGAAAGACCGGAAAGCCCTCGCTTCTCAGCTAGGAAGAGGTTCAGTTTTCGATTCAAAGAGAATGAATGTATGTGAATCGTTAAGGCATTGCCGAAAATGTGCGGTAGCCCTATCTAGGTGCGGAAAGTTCTATTTTTTCCGGGTCCTCCCTAGTTTTTCGCCGATCGCGGGTCATTCGCGAG
>JAHEGZ010000044.1 GCA_024644865.1 Aurantimicrobium sp. | reverse complement strand
CCACACGACCGGGCGAAAAACGAAGGTGAAGGCGATCTGAAAACCGATGACGACCTTGGCGGTGCCCAGCGGCGCGGTCAGAGCAAACGCCTTGGGGATGAGCTCGCCGACGATCATCGACATGACCGTTGCAATGACCACCGCAACCACGCTCGCCAGGGTGTGCGCCGCACTTGCCGACATTCCCCAGCCCACGAAGTTCGGGGCAATGAGGTTCGACAGGGCCGGCTCCATGAGAAAGCCGGTCAGCAGAGTGGTTAGCGTGATGCCCAGTTGCGCACTCGAGACGTGCGTCCAGGTGTTTTTGAGAGCTTTGATGATGACGGTGAGGCCGCGAACGCCCTGATCGCGCATCGATTCGAGCTCGGGGCGGTCGAGCGTGACCAGCGCAAACTCTGTCGCGACGAAGAACCCGGTTCCGACGGTCAGGACGACACCGAAGCCGAACATTAACCAGTCCACCAACACCCTCGTAACTATACGCGAGCGCCCACCCGGGCACTTTGGAACCACCCGGGTGGGACTAGTCTGGAAGATGGAATTTGTTGCGTCTTAGGCGCGCAAGCAAGCAACGCAAACATCAACGGAAGATGGGGCGAATAAGGCCGTGTCCAGCACTAGCGAAACTGGCGGAACTGCCGACGAGTTCGGCGAAAACATTTGGCTCGTGGAAGAGCTCTACGAAAAGTACGTCGTAGACAAAAACTCCGTCGATTCAACCTGGTGGCCCACCCTCGAGAAGTACGGCGCCCACGTCGGTAACCAGACCCCCGCTGTTGCTCCCACTCCCACTCCGGCTCCCGCCTCCACCCCCGCTGCTGACGTAGCCACCGGCGCAACCGGTGCTCAGCCCGTGGCTCGCACCACCTCGGTGCCGGCGAAAGCATCCCCGATTCCCGCGGACGCACCCGTGATTGAGGGAACCGGCGCAGCTGCCGAATCCGACGAGGTTGACGTCGTCAATGTGCTCAAGGGAATGCCCAAGGCGCTGGCGGCGAACATGGATGCCTCGCTCTCGGTTCCCACCGCGACCAGCGTTCGCGCGGTTCCGGCAAAGCTCCTCATCGACAACCGAATCGTCATCAACAATCACCTTGCCCGCCGTCGCGGAGGCAAGGTTTCTTTTACTCACATTCTGGGTTGGGCGCTCATCCGCGCGCTCAAGGAATTCCCCAGCCAGAACGTTTTCTACGACGAAGTTGACGGCAAGCCCGCCCTCGTTCAGCCTGCGCACGTAACCCTCGGCCTAGCCGTCGACGTGCCCAAGCCCGACGGCTCGCGCGCCCTCATGGTTCCCGGCATCAAGCGCGCCGACACCATGACATTCGACCAGTACCTGGCCGCATACGAAGACCTGGTTGCTCGTGCCCGCAACAACAAACTGGTGGCCGAGGACTTCCAGGGCATCACGGTGTCACTGACGAACCCCGGTGGAATCGGAACTGTGCACTCGGTCCCGCGCCTCATGAAAGGCCAGGGCTGCATCATCGGTGCGGGTGCCCTCGAGTACCCGGCCGAGTTCCAGGGCGCCAGCGAGAAGACCCTCATCGACATGGGCATCGGCAAGATCATGACGCTGACCTCTACCTACGACCACCGCGTGATTCAGGGCGCCGGTTCCGGTGAGTTCCTGAAGAAGGTGCACGAGCTGCTTATCGGTCAGCGGAATTTCTTCGAGGAAATCTTCGCCGCCCTGCGCATCCCGTACAAGCCCATCCAGTGGTCGAGTGATGTCAGCGTTTCTAAGGGCTCGAGCCTGACCAAGGCGGCCCGCGTTCAAGAGCTCATCAACGCCTTCCGTGTTCGCGGTCACCTCATGGCCGACATCGACCCGCTCGAGTACCAGCAGCGCTCGCACCCCGACCTCGAGATCGAATCGCACGGCCTAACCTTCTGGGATCTCGACCGCGAATTCGTCACCGGCGGCATTGGTGGCACGCACACCGCTCCCCTGCGCAAGGTGCTTGGCATCCTGCGCGACTCCTACTGCCGCACGGTCGGTCTGGAGTACATGCACATCCAGGATCCCGAGCAGCGTGCCTGGTTCCAAGAAAAAGTCGAGCGCCAGTACGAAAAGCCGGGCCACGACGAGCAGATGCGCATCCTCGAGAAGCTCAACGAGGCCGAGGCCTTCGAGACCTTCCTGCAGACCAAGTACGTCGGCCAGAAGCGCTTCAGCCTTGAGGGTGGCGAGTCGGTCATCGCGATGCTGGATGCCCTGCTGACCTCGGCCGCAGACGCCGAGCTCGACGGCGTGGGCATCGGTATGGCCCACCGAGGTCGCCTCAACGTGCTGACGAACATCGCCGGCAAGACCTACGGCCAGGTGTTCCGCGAGTTCGAGGGAACCACCGACACCAGCACCGTTCAGGGCTCGGGTGACGTGAAGTACCACCTCGGCACCGAGGGAACCTTCACCTCGCCCGACGGCAAGCAGATTCCCATCTACCTGGCCGCCAACCCGTCACACCTCGAGACGGTCAACGGCGTTCTTCAGGGAATTGTTCGTGCCAAGCAAGACCTCAAGCCCATCGGCACCTTCACCACCCTGCCTGTGCTCGTGCACGGTGATGCGGCGTTCGCCGGTCAGGGCGTGGTCTACGAGGGCCTGCAGATGTCTCAGCTGCGCGGCTACCGCATCGGCGGAACCGTGCACATCATCATCAACAACCAGGTCGGTTTCACCACTCCTCCCGGTGAATCGCGCACCTCGGTCTACGCCACTGATGTTGCCAAAACCATTCAGGCACCGATCTTCCACGTCAACGGTGACGACCCCGAGGCCGTTGTTCGCGTCGCTCAGCTGGCCTTCGAGTACCGCCAGAAGTTCAAGAAAGACGTGGTCATCGACCTGGTCTGCTACCGCCGCCGCGGTCACAACGAGGGCGACGACCCCTCGATGACCCAGCCTCTGATGTACAACCTCATCGAGGCCAAGCGCTCGGTTCGCCGCCTGTACACCGAGGCCCTCGTCGGTCGCGGTGACATCACCCAAGAAGAGTTCGACAAGGCTCAGGCCGACTTCCAGGCTCAGCTCGAAGGCGCCTTCGCCGACACCCACGCCGCCGCTTCGGGCGAGGGTGCGGGCACCGGTGGCGTGACGGGCAACAACGTGCTCTCACACGAGTACGCAACGCCCGAGTCGACCGGTGTCGACTTGTCGATCATCCACCGCATCGGTGACGCATTCAACAACATCCCTCCAGGATTCACCGTTCACCCCAAGCTGCAACAGCTGCTGGCCAAGCGCCACGAGATGAGCCGCGACGGTGGCATCGACTGGGGCTTCGGAGAGCTTCTGGCTTTCGGTTCGCTCTTGCTCGAGGGAACCCCAGTTCGCATGACCGGTCAGGATGTCCGTCGCGGAACCTTCGTTCAGCGTCACGCCGTGTTCCACGACCGCGAGAACGGTCAAGAGTGGCTTCCGCTGGTCAACCTCGCTGACAACCAGGCTCGCTTCTGGATCTATGACTCGCTGCTGAGCGAGTACGCCGTTATGGCCTACGAGTACGGCTACTCAGTCGAGCGCGAAGACGCCCTAGTTCTGTGGGAGGCCCAGTTCGGTGACTTTGCCGATGGTGCACAGACCGTCATCGACGAGTACATCTCCTCCTCAGAGCAGAAGTGGGGTCAGCGCTCGAGCGTTGTTCTGCTGCTGCCGCACGGCTTCGAGGGTCAGGGCCCTGACCACTCGTCAGCTCGTATCGAGCGCTACCTGCAGCTTTGCGCCGAAAACAACATGATCGTGGCCCGTCCGTCGACGCCCGCCCAACACTTCCACCTGCTGCGTCGCCAGGCCTACTCGCGCCCGCGCAAGCCGCTCATCGTGTTCTCGCCCAAGGCAATGCTTCGCCTGCGCGACGCTTCCAGCAGCGTTGAAGACTTCACGAGCGGCCGGTTCCAGGAGGTCATCGACGAGCACCGCGCCCTTGATCGCAACGCCGTACAGCGTGTGATTATCACCGCGGGCAAGCCGTACCACGACCTCATGGCCGAGATTGCAAAGACCAACGACACTCGCGTGGCCGTCGTTCGCCTCGAGCAGTTCTACCCGGCTCCGATGGATGCGCTCAACAGCATTGCGGCGACGTACCCCAACGCTGAGCTGGTCTGGTTCCAAGACGAGCCGGCAAACCAGGGCGCATGGCCATTCGTCAACAACGAAATCGCACCGCTGCTCAACGGGCGCACCATCCGCAACGTTTCCCGTCCATCGTCGGCATCCCCCGCTGTCGGTAGCGCGAAGCGTCACGCGGTTGAGGCAGAGGCTCTGCTCAACGAGGCCCTGAAGTTCTAGTGGTACTGACCCTCGCGCAAACGGGCCATCACCTGGTTGCGTAGGTCTTCGGGCGCCGTCTCATCGCAGGCACGCTGCACGGCTTCGCGCAGCACTACGTTGACGCGCTCCTCATCGGTGCAATCGACGCATCCCTCAAGGTGCTCACGAATATCCGCAGCCTCTTCGCTGCAAAGTTCGTTGTGCAGGTACTCCTCGAGCGCCTGCTTTGCCTTGTCACAGCCGCAGTCAGCCACGGTTTTCTCCTGTCTTCGGTGCCAGTCCAATACCCTGTTCGGCGGCATACTCGGTCAGTTGATCGCGGAGCAGGCGACGACCGCGGTGGAGGCGGCTCATCACTGTTCCAGTGGGGGTGTCCATAATGTCGGCAATCTCTTGGTACGAGAAGCCCTCGACGTCGGCTAGAAAAACGGCGACGCGAAATTCTTCGGGGATGTTCTGCAGGGCATCCTTGACGGCACTCGACGGCAAGTGATCGATGGCCTCAGCCTCGGCCGAGCGGCTCGACATTGCCGTACGCGACTCGGCGTTACCGAGCTGCCAGTCTTCGAGTTCCTCAACCGACCCTTGGAACGGCTCGCGAACGGCCTTGCGGTAGTTATTGATGAAAGAATTCTCGAGGATGCGGTGCAGCCAGGCCTTAAGGTTGGTGCCTTGTTCAAAAGACTCAAAGGCGGCAAAGGCCTTCATATACGTCTCTTGGACAAGGTCGTTGGCATCGGCCGGATTGCCCGTTTTACGCATTGCGTGACCATACAGCTGGTCGAGGTGCGGCAAAGCCTGCTCAACAAAGAGGGCTTGCTTGGCTTCGAGTGCAGCGTCCATCGTCTTTGAGCCTACGCGCTCGCATGGCGGCCGGGGGCACTCCAGTACTGCTGACATGCACCCTCCCTTCGAAGCTGAATCGGGCAATAACCTAATCGCCGGTAACCTAGAACCAATGTTGACCTCGCCTTATTCCCGTCCGGAGTTCGATCCGTACGATGACAGCTCGGGAGCCGACGCGCCCGAGGGCGATTGGAAGGCCCCGACTCCGTCGACCCCGATCAACGCAACCCTGAGCTTGCCCGGCTCGAAGTCGCTGACCAACCGCGAACTCGTGCTGGCCGCCCTCGCCGACGCCCCCTCACGCCTGCGCGCACCGCTGCACTCGCGCGACTCGAAACTCATGGTCGAGGCCCTGCGCTCACTCGGGGCCACCATCACCGAGGTGGCAGGCGATAGCCCCTACGGCCCCGACTGGATGATCACCCCGGCCGAGCTCGTTGGGAGCACCACAATCGACTGTGGTTTGGCCGGCACGGTCATGCGGTTTATGCCACCGGTTGCCGCTCTTGCCCTGGGCCCTATCACCTTCGACGGAGACGCCGCTGCTCGCCGCCGCCCCATGTCGACCACCATTTCGTCACTGCGCGCGCTCGGCGTTGACGTCGCCGACGAGGGTCGCGGGGCGCTTCCATTCACCGTTCACGGCTCTGGCTCCGTCGCCGGTGGTGAGCTCACGATTGACGCATCGAGCTCGAGCCAGTTTGTCTCGGGCTTGCTATTGGCTGCGGCACGCTTCGAGGGCGGGCTCGACCTGCGCCACAGCGGTGTACGACTGCCGAGCATCCCGCACATCGAGATGACGGTAGATGTGTTGCGCGAGCGTGGCGTCAAGGTCACCTCGCCTGAGATCGGTCGCTGGGTCGTCGAGCCCGGCCCCATCGCCGGTCGCGACCTTCACATCGAGCCTGACCTGTCGAACGCGGCGCCCTTCTTGATTGCCGCTATTGTGACCGGCGGATCGGTAACGATCACCGGATGGCCGGCCAGCACGACCCAGGTGGGCAACGACCTCATCGACCTTCTGCCTCGATTTGGCGCCGCTGTTACGCGCGACGGCGACGCCGTCACCGTGACCTCGGGCGAGCGCATCACCGGAGTCAACCTCGACCTGACCACGGGAGGAGAACTCGCTCCCAATCTGGTCGTTCTCGCGGCACTGGCCGATGGCCCGAGCACGATTACCGGCATTGGCCACATTCGCCACCATGAAACCGACCGTCTCGCAGCGCTGGCCACCGAGATCAACAAGCTCGGCGGCAAGGTAACCGAGCTTGAAGACGGTCTGCACATCGAGCCGGCCGAACTTCACGGCGGTCAGTGGCTCTCGTACGAAGATCACCGCATGGCCACCTCGGGAGCCATCATCGGCTTGCGCGTGCCCGGTGTTGAAATCGAGAACATCTCCTGCACGAGCAAAACCCTCCCCGAATTTGCCCAACTGTGGCTGGAGCTCACCACCTGATGAGTTGGCTGACGGACGACCCGAACGAGCGCCACGAGCTCGACGAGTCGGATGTGCGCGTTCGCCCCAACCCCAAGGGCAACCGCCCCCGCACCAAAATTCGCCCGGGGCACTCCGACGCCACGATCGGCATGATTCTGTCGGTCGACCGCGGGCGCTTCACTGTTCTCGTGGGCGAGGGCACTGGCGAGGAACGCACCGTCACTGCCTCTCGAGCGCGCGAGTTGGGCAAAGAAGCGATCGTGACCGGCGACCGGGTTGCCCTGGTTGGCGATGTCACCGGAGACGAGGGCACGCTGTGCCGCGTCGTCCGCATTGAGCCGCGCACGACCATCCTTCGTCGCAGCGCCGATGACACCGATGCGGTCGAGCGGGTCATCGTTGCGAACGCCGACCAGATGCTCATCGTGGTTGCCGCCGCGAACCCCGAACCCCGCGTTCGCCTGGTCGACCGCTACCTGATCGCCGCCCTCGACGCCGGCATCACCGCCATTCTTTGCGTGACCAAGACCGACATCGCTGACCCGAGTGAGTTTCTGGCGAATTTTGTCGGGCTTGACCTGCCGATTGTGACGAGCCGATCGGATGCCCCGCCACTAGAAACCCTTGAGGCTTTGCTTGTCGGCCACACCACGGTTGCCGTGGGCCATTCTGGCGTCGGAAAATCGACCCTCGTGAACGCCCTCGTTCCCGCGGCCGATCGAGCCGTCGGACACGTCAACGAAACCACCGGCCGCGGCCGACACACGTCGAGCTCCACCATCAGCCTCAAGCTCGAGACCGAGAAGGGTGACGGCTGGATCATCGACACCCCGGGCGTGCGTTCCTTCGGACTCGGACACATCAACCCGCACAACATTCTTCGTGCCTACACCGACCTCGACCGCATCGGTCAAACCTGCCCACGCGGCTGCACACATCTGGCGGATTCTCCCGACTGTGCCATCATCGAGGCGGTTGAAGCCGGCACTCTCGGCGAATCGGGTCCGGCCCGCCTGGACTCCATGCAGCGCCTCCTGACCACTTTCTCCAAACCAGAATTCGGATAACCTCAACTCATGACCACACGACTCGAAGCCGGCACCAAAGCCCCCGCATTCACCGCCCTCGACCAGAATGGCAACAGCGTCTCGCTCGCCGACTTCGCTGGCAAGAAGGTCATCCTGTACTTCTACCCGGCAGCCATGACCCCCGGATGCACCACCCAAGCCTGCGACTTCCGTGACAGCCTGGCTTCACTGACCGCATCCGGTTATGTCGTTCTGGGTGTCAGCAAAGACACCGTTGCCAAACTCAAGAAGTTCGAAGAGCACGACGGCCTAACCTTTCCGCTGCTGAGTGACCCTGAGCTCACCGTGCACAACGCCTACGCCGTCTACGGCGAGAAGTCGATGTACGGCAAGACCGTCATGGGCGTCATTCGCTCGACCTTCGTCATCGACGAGCAAGGCGTCATCACACACGCGCTCTACAACGTGAAGGCCACCGGCCACGTTGCTTCGCTACGCGGCAAGCTCGGTCTTTAGCCGCGCGGCTCGCGAGCGATTGCTCGCGAAACCCGTGGCGTAAAAATAAACACCCCGCCGAGCGCACCCAGCACAATCATCACCAGCGCGACGATGAACCAATCGCCCTCGGCGTTGATCATGCTGGCGCCGATGACGACCTGAATCGTTTGCCACACGAGAGTGCCCGCGCGGGTCCAGGTGCGCATGCGTACAAGACCAACGGCCAAAATCCAGAGCCAGGCAGACATAGCAACGAAGAGGGCCAGCAGAAACAGCGCACCAGACAGCGACCCGGTCGGGGCCACAAAGAACTGGATGCCGAACCAGACCGTGTACCCGGTAACACCGAGGGCTTCCAAGCCGACTAAACCGGCCAGCGTGGTGAGCAAAGGCGGGCGCTGCGCGGGGGTCATTCTTACTCGTTTCAAAAAAAGTCTTTACAAACCGTGATTAACTATGTCACCCTTAAGGAGGTCGAGATGAGCCCCACGTGGTCGTGGGCAAGCAACATCACTCTGGTGAACAGGCTTGGGACTAGCTCTCGACATTTTTTATTGGTCCGAACATCTGAACTCGGATCATTTTTTATGCCCGAAATAACAAGGAGTATCACTATGGATTGGCGCGACAGTGCAGCTTGCCTCACCGTTGACCCGGAACTCTTCTTCCCGGTCGGCAACACCGGCCCGGCTGTAGACCAGATTGACAAGGCAAAGGCCGTTTGCGGTCGCTGCTCGGTTACCGAACAGTGCCTTCAGTACGCTCTCGAGACCAACCAGGATTCTGGCGTCTGGGGCGGACTCAGCGAAGACGAGCGTCGCGCTCTCAAGCGCCGCGCCGCCCGCGCACGCCGCGCGAGCTAATCTCGCTCACATCTCGCACGATTGCCTCGGCCACCGGTCGGGGCAATCGTCGTTTAAGCCCTAGACCGGCCCCGAGATGTAAGAGATTGGCCGCGTTTCGGTCGACTCGTCGGCTTCCATCGGAATCTCGACAGTCACCTCGGTGCCGCCCGAGGCGCGGTTGGCCCACGAAATCGAGCCGCTGAGCTCACCCTCAATGAGTGTGCGCACAATCTGGGTGCCCAGTCCGTCGCCGAGCTCGCCGTCGGTCAGTCCGGCTCCGTCGTCAAGAATCTTGACGGTGAGGCAGGCGTTGGAGCGGTTGGCAATAACCTCCACTTTGCCCGAGCGATCGGCCAATCCGTGCTCAACCGCGTTCGTAACAAGTTCGGTGATGGCCACGGCCAGCGGCGTTGCGTAATTGCTCGGCATCTTTCCGAATGATCCGGATGCGCTCGAGACCACCGTGGTTCCGTGCGAGGCCGTGACCTCGGCGGTGAGCTTGAGCACGCGCTGGAACA
>JAHEGZ010000042.1 GCA_024644865.1 Aurantimicrobium sp. | reverse complement strand
CACCGAGTTGGTGGTTCCGAGGTCAATGCCTACTGCACGTGACATATCTGTGTTTCTCCTTGTTTTTAGTGAGTGCTTCTAAGTCTCTATGCGAACTTGCGTCGCATTGACTCAAGTTTGACACCTGTGGATAACTTTGTCAACTCAAACTTGATAAGAAGTGGCTCAAGTTTGGAAAGTTCACTGTTTCGCCACATTTTTTGCTGTCCTCGGGGGCATCAAGCCCGCTAGCCTGAGCTCATGATGAGCAACGTCGCCTCCCTCGCCAAAGCCCGCGCTAGTCAGGTCTGGAGCTGGGCCCTCTGGGACTGGGGCACCTCTGCCTTTAGTGTTGTTATCACGACCTTCGTCTTTCCGATCTTCATCGTTCAGGCCCTGTTTGCTCCCGACGGCAAGACCACCCTGGGGCTTGAGTCGGGATTCACTTGGGCATACGTCGCCTCCGGAGTGATTGTTGCTTTCCTTGCACCCGTCTTGGGGCAGCGAGCGGACCGGTCTCGCAAAACTAAGACGTGGTTGGGACTCAACACGTTTATCGTGGGACTCGCCACCATTCTGATGGTGTTCCTCGTGCCTAACGCCGGGTACTTCGCTTTCGGCCTCCTGCTGTATGTCATCGCGAACGTTTTCTATGAATTTGCCTTCGTGAACTACAACACCGTGCTGGTGCAAATTAGTAACCCCCGCAACATCGGTCGTATCTCGGGATTCGGTTGGGGCCTCGGCTACGTCGGCGGAATTGTTGCTTTGCTCGTGGTGCTCGCCGGCTTCGTCGGACTAGGCGATGGCACGGGCGTGTTTGGAATAACGCAGGATGGTCAACTCAATATCCGCATGGCCTTCTTGTTCACCGGTCTCTGGGTGATCTTGTTCACCATCCCCGTTTTGGTGGGCACCCCGAAGGCTCCCGAGCTCGAGGTCGGACCAAAGATTGGATTCTTCGCCTCGTACGGAAAGCTCTTCCGCGACATAGCTAACCTGTGGCGCAACGAGCGCACGACATTCCGCTTTCTCATCGCGAGCGCTGTTTTTCGAGACGGGCTGGCCGCCGTGTTCACCCTCGGAGCTGTCATTGCTGCAGCCGTCTTTGGTTTCCAGACCAAAGACATCATGATGTTTGGAATCGCCGCCAACCTGGTGGCCGGCATCGGTGTGTTTCTTGGCGGCGTTATTGAAGACAAGATTGGGCCGAAGAAGCTCATCATCGCGTCACTGATCGGACTAATCGTCGGCGGACTTTACGTGTTTGTCTTCAGAGACATGGGCACAATCACGTTCTGGATTGGTGGCCTCATTCTCAGCTTCTTCGTTGGCCCAACGCAGTCGGCGAGTCGCACGTTTCTGGGCCGACTCACCACGCCGGGTCGAGAGGGCGAGCTGTACGGGCTCTACGCCACGACCGGCCGCGGCCTGAGCTGGCTGACCGGACTCTTGTTCGCCATCGTTGTTGCCGTGACGGGGAACACCGCTTGGGGCATCTTTGCAATCGTCGCAGTGTTGGCAGTCGGCCTTGGGCTCACGATCCCGCTGAAGCCCGCGTTCAAGCGCTAGACGAACACCCAGTGCACGATGAGCAACATCGTGACGACAAAGCCGACGAAGAAGTTGATGGCTAAGAAGAATCGCCAACCTCGGTTGGCGCGCTCGCAATCAGCGTCGCTCAGGTTTCTAAATGGGAACACCATCGCCGCGTAAGGTAGCGCCAAGAACGAGGCGTAAAACAGCGGCCAGGACTCTTTGCCTGTGCCCGCTGCGAAGAAGATGACGACGCCGGCGGCAAGGTACGCCGTGAGAGCGAATCGGGATGTCCATGACGCGCCAATCACGGTGGCGATTGACTTCAGCCCGCCCGCGCGGTCGGCCTGAATGTCTTGCACCGCGCCGAAGGCGTGCGAGGCAATGCCCCACAGGAAGTAGGCGACCAAGATGGCCCACAGGGCGGGGGTGAACAGGGCTCCCGCGAGCACCAATCCATAAATCGCGGGGCTAACGAAGTGCGTGCTCGAGGTGATTGAGTCGAGGAACGGAATCTCTTTGAACCGCAGGCCCTTCATTGAATAAGCGACCACGGCAAACATACTGATGGCCAACACCAGCCACGACAGCGGGCTTCCGACGGCAACCAGGTAGACCAAGAAGGGAACGTTTGTGATGAGCACAGCCCAGAGCGTGACGCGGTGCATTCGCGGGTCGAGCACCGCGCCCTCAACTCCGCCCTTGCGTGGGTTGCGCATGTCGGACTCGTAGTCGAACACGTCGTTGATGCCGTACATCGCAAGGTTGTAGGGAACCAAGAAGAAGATTGTTCCGATGATGAGGGTGGCATCCACCTGTCGAGTGGTCATCAGGTAGCCAGCAGCAAACGGAAAGGCCGTGTTGACCCACGACAGTGGCCGAGACGAGACGAAGAGCTGCCTCAGGATGTTCACTTCGCGCCTCCCCCGGCCTTGCCCTTGAGCGGGCCGAAGTGGCCGAGCAGGCCCCACAGCGTCGGTAGCACGAGCACCGCAGCGATTGTGTAGGCGAAGTCTTCGATGGGCGCGATACCGATGAAGATGCCGCTGATCTTGGCGGGGTCGTAGGCGACGATGCCGGCGCCGATGATGAGGTTGTCGAACACGGCGGTAAAGACGAGCAGCACCAGCAGCGTCACGGCGTATTTCCCCAAAAGGTTGGGTCGGCGGGCTGAACGGGATGTTGACCTTTGGCCCGGGGTTCGGCGGGCATCTATGGGCGGGGCCAAAGAGTCGACATCCCGGTCAGCACTTTGACTCGACCGCCGCCGCATCTGCACGCCGATGACCGCCATGCTGGCCACGAAGAACCAGAAGGCGAGACCGAGAAAAACAGAGTTCAGCAGCGAGTACGTCACCGTTCACCTCGCGCCGTGAAAGTGCTGATGGCCCGACCGACCAGCTCAAAGAGGTTCATCGTCAGGTAGCACAGCAACATCAAGAAGAAGACCTCTTCGAGCGGCAGCTCAGGCGCCAACTGAATGCCTGTCACATAGGGGGACGCCCCGCGATAGAAGACTCCGGCATCGATGCCGGCGAGATCCCAAGAGATAAAGAAGGCAAGCCCGACTGCCAAGACCACGACCGCTCGACGCCAGTGCTGCCAAAAGAAAAGCTTGTAGCGCCAGTCGAGAATCACCATTCCCGCCAACGAAACCGTGAGGGCGAGCAGGTATGCCCAGCTCGTCATCGATCAACCGTCGGAAACAGCGGTTCGGGCAGAGCCTCCGTCGAGGTGTCGCCCCGCAGTCGCTTGACCAGTACCTCTGCACTGATCAGGCACATCGGCAGACCAATGCCCGGGATGGTCGAGCCTCCGACATAGAACAAGCCGTCAACCTTCTTGCTCACGTTGCCGGCCCTGAAGAACGCACTCTGGCTCAGAATGTGGCTCGGGCCCAGGGCGCTTCCGCGCCACGAGTTGAGGTCGCCAGCGAAGTCGGCCGGGCCGACAGTGCGACGAACCACAATGCGGTCAGCGAGGTCGGGTACGTTCGCCCACTCGGCAATCTGCGCGATGGCGGCATCCGCAATCTGTTCGACCTGCGCGTCACCCTTGCGGTCGACTCCGCCTTTGCCAATCGAAACATCTGCAGGTATCGGAACCAGAATGAAGAGGTTTGTGTCGCCGCTCGGCGCGACCTCGGGATCCGTTGCGCTCGGCTTGCAGACATAAATGGATGCGGGATCAGGCACGCTCGTCGGCTCGTTGAAGATGCGTCCAAAGTTGTCGTGCCAGTCGCTCGTAAACAAAAGTGTGTGGTGCTCGAGGGAAGGAACGTCGCCCTTCACGCCGAGATACACGAGCACGGCTGAAGGGCCAGGAACTCGCTTCTCCCACCAACTGGTCGGGTAAGTCTGCAGGTTCGGAGGCAACAGCTTCGTTTCGGAGAAGTGCAGGTCGGCGGCCGACACGACGATGTCGGCGCTGAGGGTCTTGGTCGATCCCGTGGCAGTCGTGTACTCGACGCCCTGAACGCTGGCCGCCTTGCGGTGACCGCCGGGGTTCACCGTCGTGAGAATGCGCGTGACATCGGCACCCGGAATAATCGTGACGCCTTCGCGCCGAGCGAGAGCGACAATCGTTTCGATGACCTTGGCGAACCCGCCTTGCGCATAAAGCACACCGTCTTCGAGGTCGAGGTAGCTCATCAGGTGGTACATGCTCGGGGTGATGTATGGGCTTGAACCAAGGAACACCGCCGGGTATCCCAACACCTGTTGCAGGCGATTGTCTTTTACGTGACGGGCAGCAAAGTCAGCCAGGCTCTCGCGCAGCAGACCGACGAGTTTGGGTGTGCGCTTGAGAACGTTGGCGCGCACGAGTGGCCCGAACTTCTCGAAGCTTGTGTAGAGAAAACGTTCCTTGGCGATCTCGTAGGTGTCGCGGGCCGAGACAAGGTAGCGCTCCATCGCCTTGCGTGAACCGGGCTCGAGCTTTTCGAATGCGTCCAGGTTCTTCTCGCGGTCGGCTCGAACATCCAACTTGGTCGGCTTCTTCTTTTTGCCGTTCGCACCGGTCTCGCCCTCGAAGAGAACTCGGTAGCCCGGGTCGAGTTTGCCCAGGTTCAGCTGCTCATCACTCGAGGTGCCCAGCAGCTTGTAGAAGTGATCGAACACCTCGGGCATGAGGTACCACGACGGGCCGGTGTCAAAACGAAAACCCTTGGATGCCCACGAGCCGGCACGACCGCCGAGGGTGGGGTGCTTCTCCAGAACCGTGACGTCATAGCCATCGCGCGCGAGCAGGGCTGCCGATGCCAGGCCGGCGATACCGCCGCCGATGACGATCACTGAGGTGGGCGTGCTCATTATCGGCGAACCTTTCCAAGAAGGGCTGCCAGCGCCAAACGCGCCTTGACCGGATTGGGCACTCGAACGCGAGTGTTCTTAAGAGCAGCCGCCGGCGTGCGTGCGATTCGACGGTTGAGCTCGGCGAAAAGCGACTGGGCCAGTGCCACAGCGCGGCGGCTGCTGGCAGGCAGGTCGGGAACGACCGCGGCCGAAACTGCGAGATCGGCGTCGATGTTGGCGACGAGGTCAAGCTTGGTGGCGTCATCGAGCGTTGTGATGTCGACCCCGGGAAAGTAGCTGCGACCGAGTGCATCAACATCAGCCGACAGGTCACGCAAGAAGTTGACCTTCTGGAAGGCGGCGCCGAGCGCGCGAGCACCCGTGACAAAACGCTCACGCTCGTGCGGCGTGTAGGTGCCCTCGGCCAAGAACGCCTGCAGGCACATCAGCCCGACGACCTCGGCAGAGCCATAAACATAGGCATCGAAACTTTCGGGTGTGTGGGTGGCCTCGGTGATATCCGCGCGCATGCTGGCGAAAAACGGGCGGGTCAGCTCGGGCGTGATTCCCGTTGCGCGAGCGGTGCGCGCGAACGCGTGCACGATCAGGTTGGTGCTGTAGCCGGTTGCCATCGCTCGCTCCGTTTCGGATTCGAGCTCGTCGAGCATCCGGCGAATTTCAGCGGCCGGAACACCAGCTGTTGCCGCCACGCCATCGACGATTTCGTCGGCGAGGCGCACGAGTGCATAAATGTCTTCGACCTGGCCACGAACGGGCTGCGCCAACAGCTTGGTGGCCATGCCGAACGAGGTGGAATAGGCGTAAATGACGCCCTTGGCAGTCTGGTGGGCGACCCGGTCGTATAGGTCGGTTTGCGCGCGCGCCTGAGCCTGCGAGCTGGTTAGGCTGGAGTCAGTCGACGCGTGATTGGTCACGCCTTCAGACTAACCAACGCAGGCACGCAACAGAGAGAGCACCGTGGAAGAACTGGTCGTCTTGCTCGATGAATCGGGCACGCACATCGGCAGCACGCCGAAGGCCACCGTGCACACTGCTGAGACACCGTTGCACCTCGCTTTTTCGTGCCACGTTTTCAACGACGGTGGCCAGATCTTGGTTACCCGTCGAGCGCTCAACAAAAAGACCTGGCCCGGCGTTTGGACGAACTCGTTCTGCGGACACCCCACCCCCGGAGAAGACTCGGTGGATGCGCTGCACCGCCGTGCGGCGCGCGAACTCGGCATGACCGTGACTGACGTGCGGGTGGCCATCCCTGAGTTTCGTTACCGTGCGGTAGATGCCAGCGGCGTGGTCGAAAACGAGATTTGCCCGGTGTACGTCGCGCGCGCATCGAGTGAACCGAACCCCGCCGCCGACGAGGTTGCCGAGTTCTATTGGGCTGACACCCTCGAGCTCCTCGCTGCCGTCACCGCGACCCCCTGGGCGTTTAGCCCGTGGTTGACCCTGCAGCTTCCCGAGCTCGCGGCACGCGGACTGCTTCCGGTCTGAACTGCCTGCCCCGAAGGCGGGAACTAGCCGCCGATTGCTCCGGCGTCGGTGGCACTCACGTCGGTGAGGTGGAAGTTCATGAACGATCGCGATGCCGTCGGGCCGCGCTGTCCGAGGTAGCGCGACTTGTACTCAGCCGAGCCGTAGGGCTTTTCGGCGGCAGACGACAGGCGGAAGAAGCAGAGTTGACCAATCTTCATGCCCGGCCACAACTTGATAGGCAGGGTGGCCATGTTCGAAAGTTCGAGCGTGACGTGACCCGAGAATCCGGGGTCGATGAATCCGGCGGTCGAGTGGGTAAGCAGGCCTAGGCGACCGAGCGAGCTCTTGCCCTCGAGGCGAGCGGCGATGTCGTCGGGCAGAGTGACCTGCTCGTAGGTGGCGCCAAGCACGAACTCACCCGGGTGAAGAATGAAGGGCTGGTCGGGGTCGACCTCAACTAGGCGAGTGAGGTCAGACTGGTCTTCGCGGGGGTCGATGTAGGGGTACTTGTGGTTGTCGAACAGACGGAAGTAGCGGTCGATACGCACGTCGATGCTCGACGGCTGAATCATGTTGGGGTCATATGGATCGAGGGCAATGCGCCCGGCGTCGAACTCGGCCCGAATATCGCGATCTGAAAGCAGCACGGCTCAATCCTACCTTTTGCGCGGGCGTTCACCGGGTATGCCGTGAGTGCAGAATCACACCCTGCGAGTGGGCGGATGCACGGGCACCGGAATAGTGTTGACCTACGTTTACGAGATTCGAAAGCAGCGCATCCATGTTGACTCCCGAGCAGCACATCGCCATCGCCGACGAGCTCTATGCTGCGGATGTCGCCAAAACCATGATCCCGCGCCTGACCGCCCGGTACCCCGACATGGAGGTCGCCGATTCCTACGCAATTCAGGGCATTTGGGCTCAGCGGCGACTCGAGGCTGGGCACAAAATCGTCGGGCACAAAATCGGCCTGACCTCCAAGGTCATGCAGCTTGCCACCGGCATCACCGAGCCTGACTACGGCGTAATTTTCGATGACATGGTTTACCACTCGGGCGACACCATCGACCACGGGCAGTGGTCGAACGTGCGCATTGAGGTCGAGCTAGCTTTTGTGCTGAAGAAGCCGCTCGCCGGGCCGAACTGCACACTCGAAGATGTGCTCGATGCCACCGACTACGTCGTTCCGGCTCTCGAGATTCTGAACTCGCACATCGAGATGGAGGGTCGCACCATCGTGGACACCATCTCGGACAACGCAGCCATGGGCGGCATGGTCGTGGGCGACAAACACGCTGCCATTGACGAGTTCGACCTGCGCTGGATTCCGGCAATTCTGATGCGCAACGGCGACGTCGAAGAGACCGGCGTCTCGGCCGGCGTGCTCAACAACCCGCCCGCCGGGGTGTTTTGGCTGGCCAACAAGCTTGCCCAGCACGGTACGGTTCTGGAAGCGGGAGAAATTCTTCTCGCCGGCTCGTTCACGAAGCCCATGTGGGTGCACAAGGGTGACGAGATCGTGGCCGACTTTGGACCTCTGGGAGTCATCACATGCCACTTCGTCTAGAGCCCACCCCCACTTTTCGTCATCTCCTCGCCGACGCCACGCGTTCACAGGTGGGCATGTGGGTGTGTTCCGGCTCGCCCGTCGTGGCCGAAATCTGTGCAACCAGCGGACTCGACTGGCTGTTGATTGACGCTGAGCATTCCCCCAACGGTCTCGAGGCCATCTCGGCACAGCTCATCGCCGTGCACGGCAATGGCGCGATTGCGGTCGTGCGCCCTCCGGTCGGCGACCAGGTCGGCATCAAACAGCTTCTCGACCTCGGTGCACAAAACCTGCTCATCCCGATGGTCGACACTGCCGAACAGGCCGAACAACTCGTGTCGTTCACGCGCTACCCACCGCGCGGAGTGCGCGGGGTGGGCTCGGCGTTGGCCCGTGCATCCCGCTGGAATCGAATCGAAAACTACCTCGACCGCGCCGAAGAGACCATCTCGCTGACCGTGCAAATTGAGACCACCCTCGCCGTCGAAAACGTGGCAGCGATTGCCGCGGTTGACGGCGTGGATGCCCTGTTCATCGGGCCATCCGATCTGGCTGCCTCGATGGGGCTGCTCGGTCAACAGGATCACCCGGATGTCGTCGCAGCAGCCCTGCACTGCATCAAAGTTATCAAGGCGGCCGGCAAGAAGGTCGGCATCAACGCCTTCGCCCCGGCGACGGCCAAGAAGTACATCGAAGCCGGCGTCGACTTCATTCTGGTGGGCGCCGACGTCGCGATGCTGGCGCGCTCGTCAGAGGCTCTTGCCGACACCTACATCGGCGAAGCCGGTGGCGGCTCGCGTTCGAGCTACTAGCCTTCGCTAATTTCGATACGCGCCTGTGGCGCTACTCAACCGCCGACTGTGTGCGTGCGTCATACGTGCGCAACTCAGACGAGACGCGCAGGATCGTGAACATCGCCACGATGATGACGATGCCGCCGAAGAGCGGCGGGAACCAGAGGGCGACCAGGCCAGCAGCCAGGCCGGCGTAGAGGTCACCCATGCGCGGGCCGCCGTGCACAACGGCGAAAAAGATTCCCTGGAGGCGACCGCGCATATCGTCGGGCACGATCGTGAGCAGCATCGACGAGCGGAAGATGGCGGAAACCTCGTCGGAGGCGCCCGTTCCGGCAAGCGCAATGCTCGCCAGAATCAAGGCAACCCAGTTCACCTGAGCGAATGAAGGACCAACCGGGCCGAACCACCCGGTCTGCATGACCCCGATGATGGCGCCGAACAGAACGACGAATCCGCCGTACACGGCTACCGCATTTACCAGCGCGACTCCGTGGCGATGCACGTGCGACACCGGCCCACTGAACAAGCTGGCCAAGAAACTGCCGATCGCCCCCGCCGCTGTGAGAACACCAACCGTGACCGGACCGCCGCCAATGACCAAAGCACCGACAGCGGGAAGCAGCACATAAGGTCGGCCGAAGGTCATAGCCATGATGTCGATGACGAAGCCCCAGGTCACCGCGGGTGCCGTTTTGAGGTAGTTCACCGCTTCGCGCAGTGCAGTCAGTCCTGGTCGGGTCACATCCGACAACGGCGGGATGCCCGGCAGCGCCCACACGCCCAGCAGGCCGGCCATGCTCAGCAGAACATCCGCGCCGAACGCCCAGGCGTAACCGGAGGTTG
>JAHEGZ010000041.1 GCA_024644865.1 Aurantimicrobium sp. | reverse complement strand
GTCATCATGGTCGGCCAGGATGTTCAGGCTCGCGGTGTTCAAAAGAAAATCGACGAGACACACGAAGCCTCGCTGGCCGAGTTTGAGCTCGCCAAGGCAGCGCGTGAGTCACACGCCCAAGAGATAGCGGCAATCAAGAAACTGTTGCTCGAGCTCAAGGGTCTCGAGAAGAACGTGAGCGCCATCAGCGCCGGGGTCGCAGACATCGGCGGCGATGTCGACGCTCTGGCCGATAAGCGTCAGGACGACGGCAAGTAGCTTGCTGCTTCAACGACGAATGCCCCGGCCGGAGCCGGGGCATTCGCGCGTGCAGATTTACAGAGCGCCGTAAAAAACGGTCTCGCTCAGGTCACGACGGGTACGGGGAGCCTTCTCGCGCTCGGCAAGGGGCTCGGGCAGTTCATCTGCATCGGCGAGGTGACCGACCGTGAACACGGTGACCGCATCCCAGTTTTCGGGCAGATTGAACGCTGCTTTAAGAGCGGCGACATCGGTACCGGCAACCTGGTGAACATGAAGTCCGTCGTGGTGAGCCTGGACCGAGAAATGGGCAACTGACTGACCGAGGTCATACAGGGCGAACGCGTTAGCTTGACCCTCGGCGTTGCTCGTCTCAGCAATCGTTACAACGAGCGCGCCCGCGTTCGGCGCCCACGCCGTGTTCCAGCCAGCGAGGGTGGCTGCGATGGTGTCGAAAGTTGAATCGCCACGGAAGCCAACGATGTAACGCCACTCTTGAACGTTGTTGGCCGAGGGCGACCAGCGAGCGGCTTCAAACGAGGCGGTCAGGTCTGCCTTGGTCAGTGACTTGGTGGTGTCGTAGGAGCGCGGGCTCCACCGCTCGGCCAAGACGGGGTGAATTGGAGTGCTGGTGACTGCAGTGCGTGACATTTTGATCCTTTTGAGATTGTGCGTTTTCCCCGCTTTGGTGGGGTCGCTAGTGGAGGTAACGCGGGGTCAGTGAACTTATTCCGGAATCGGTGACATTGTTCCGACCGCCAGTTGATCGCCGGCCAAATCAACCTTGACGATGTCTCCATCACGGATGCTGCCCTCAAGAAGCGCAGTTGCCAGACGGTCATCAATCTCGTGTTGCATCAGTCGTCGAAGCGGGCGGGCACCATAGATGGGGTCGTAGCCACGCTCAGACAGCCACGCGCGAGCATCCGGTGTGACGGCAAGCTCGAGGCGGCGCTCACCCAGACGAGCTTGCAGGCGATCGATGTACAGCTCGACGATCTGGCCAAGGTCTTCTTGGCTCAGCGGCGAGAACACGACGATGTCGTCGAGACGGTTCACGAACTCGGGCTTGAAAGCTTGGCGAACAACCTCGTTGACTGCGCGCTCTTTGTCATCCCACGACAGGTCGGGGTCGACCAGGAACTGGCTGCCCAGGTTCGAGGTCAAAATCATGATCACGTTTCTGAAGTCGACCGTGCGACCCTGGCCGTCGGTGAGGCGGCCGTCGTCGAGCACCTGCAACAGCACATCGAAAACCTCGGGGTGCGCCTTCTCAACTTCGTCGAACAGCACGACCGAGTACGGGCGACGGCGAACGGCCTCGGTGAGCTGCCCGCCGGACTCGTAGCCGATGTATCCGGGAGGGGCACCGACCAGGCGAGACACAGCGAACTTCTCGCCGTACTCGCTCATGTCGATGCGGATCATCGCCTTTTCGTCGTCGAACAGGAAGTCGGCCAGCGCTTTGGCGAGCTCGGTCTTGCCCACACCGGTCGGCCCCAGAAACAGGAATGACCCCGTCGGGCGGTTCGGATCACTAATGCCCGCGCGCGATCGGCGAACCGATTCAGCAACGGCACGCACGGCCTTCTTCTGGCCAATCAGGCGCTTGCCGATTTCGGCCTCAAGGTGCAGTAGCTTCTCGGTCTCACCCTGGGTTAAGCGGTCAATCGGGATGCCCGTCCAGGCGGCAATGACTGCAGCGATTTCATCGCTGGTGACTTGATCGCTGACCATGCGGTCATCGCTCTGCTCGGCCGATTCGGCCTGCGTCAGCTCGCGCTCCAGCTCGGGGATCTCGCCGTACAGCAGTCGGCTGGCCTTTTCGAGATTGCCCTCGCGCTGCAACCGCTCAGCTTGGATGCGCGCAGCGTCGAGCTGCGTCTTGATTTCGCCGACTCGGTTCAGGGCATCTCGTTCGGTCTTCCAACGCGCTTCGAGCTCGCTCAGTTTCGTCTGACGCTCGGACATATCGTCGCGCAACTTTTGCAGGCGAGCCTTCGACGCCTCGTCTTTCTCTTTCTTGAGCGCGAACTCTTCAAGCGTGAGGCGTTCGACGCTGCGGCGGAGCTCATCAATCTCAACCGGGGCAGAGTCAATCTCCATGCGCAGGCGGCTGGCGGCCTCGTCGATGAGGTCAATCGCCTTGTCGGGCAGCTGGCGCGAGGTGATGTATCGGTTGCTCAGGCTGGCAGCGGCAACAAGGGCGCTGTCGGCAATGGCGACCTTGTGGTGAGCTTCGTAGCGTTCCTTGAGCCCACGCAAAATAGCAACCGTGTCTTCGACGCTGGGTTCGCCGACGAAGACCTGCTGAAAACGGCGCTCAAGCGCGGCATCCTTTTCGATGAATTCGCGGTACTCATCGAGCGTGGTGGCACCGATGAGACGAAGCTCACCGCGAGCGAGCATGGGCTTGAGCATGTTGGCCGCAGCCACAGATCCCTCGCCCCCGCCGGCACCCATGAGCGTGTGCAGCTCATCGATAAACGTGATGATCTGGCCGTCGCTGTCGTTGATCTCTTTGAGCACGGCCTTGAGGCGCTCTTCGAACTCACCGCGGTATTTGGCCCCGGCAATGAGAGCGCTGATGTCGAGCGAGACGAGCTGCTTTCCCTTCAGGCTTTCGGCGACATCGCCAGCAACGATGCGCTGAGCGAGTCCTTCGACCACGGCGGTCTTACCGACGCCGGGTTCTCCGATAAGCACGGGGTTGTTTTTGGTGCGGCGGGTCAGCACCTGGCTGACGCGACGAATCTCGGCGTCACGGCCGATGACGGGGTCGAGCTTTCCACTCTTGGCGATCTCGGTGAGGTTCACGCCGTAAAGCTCGAGTGCGCTCTGTTGTTCTTGAGGCTCTTGCTGCTGCATGGGTTCTCCTTGAGGCGGTGCTGACGTTAGGAATCTTTACTGGCGGCCGTGGATGCCGTCACGGTGAATTTGGGTGTGCGAGCGATCTCGCGCGTGGGGCCGACCATTCGTTCGAGGTGCGCCTGGTAGCCGAGGTGTCGGTTCGCCACGACCCACAGCTCGCCACCGGGTTTGAGTACGCGAGCGGCATCTTCAAACAGGCGCATGCTGGTGTCGGAGTGCACCGCCGCCCCCGAGTGGAACGGTGGATTGAACAAAATGAGGTCGGCGCTGGCATCGGGCTGGCTGGCCAAGGCATCGTCACGAACCACAGTCACTCGATCGGCGAGGTGGTTCGCGTCGATAGTCGCCTGGGCCGAAGCTACGGCAGCGGCCGACTGGTCACTAGCAATCACGGTGGCCTTCGGGCGCAGGCGCGCGATGGCCGTTGCGAGCACAGCAGTGCCGCATCCGAAGTCGATAATCCGTGCGGCGTCTGCGGGAGTTTGATCGAGCACGCTGAGTAGCTCACGCGTTCCGATGTCGAGGTTGATGCCGGCGAAGACACCTCCCTGCGCGTAGATAGTCATGTCGAGCATGTCGTATCGCTTGGACTTGGGCCAGAACGCGAGGTCGGTCACGCCTGCCTCAGCAATTGGACCGCGTGCTCGCAGTACACGACTCTTTTGCACGGCCAGGCTGGCCGTGACCTTCTCGAAGTACTGCTTCATGACGTCATTCATGCCCAGGGTCATGTGCTTGATACGACCACCGGCAAACACGAGTACATCGTCAGCAGCGTAGGCCGCAATGAGCGCGCTCCACTGATCGAGCTGGTCGAGCGAGCGCGGCAAGCGGACGGCAACAATGCGTGCACCTTTGACAAGAGCGGGCTCAAGACCGTGTTGGGTGAAACCAGTCACGCCGGTGAGGTCGGAGTTGTTCTCGAGGGCGAGTTCTCCGGAGCGTGCATCCTGGTGAACTCGCACAGAGCGAAAACCCAGGTCGGCGCTGGCGCCGAGAGTGATCGCGCCGAAGTTATCGCCGATCACGACAAGTCCAGACTCAAGCAGGCTTGGGTCGGAGCGCACCTCATGCTCGAGTTCGCTGAGCAAAAGGCGATCTGCGGCGTCGACGGCAACGAGCTCAGGCGATTCGAGGTCGGGCCAGCGGCGAAGAACTTCGAAGGGCAATGCTGTCATTTGAGGCGTCCAAACGGTCGATAGATGACGACCTCATTGTTTTTGCGAGCACGGGTTCCGGCTCGTAACGATTGCACACCCTCGGCTCCGGCAGCGAACACGCGCCGGCCCGGTTGAGCCAACAGTGCGTCGGCGAGCGCGGTCTCGAGTTCGCGCACCCGCATGGCGAGGGCATCCCTGTGGTCTTCCAGCTCGAGAATGCGACGGATGCCTTCGAGCGTGATTCCCTCGGCGCTGAGCCGGGCAATCTCTCGAAGCTTTGCGATGTCACGAAGTGAATACCGACGTGAGAGTCCGGAGGTGCGTCCAGGCTCAACCAATCCGAGGCGGTCATACTGACGCAGCGTCTGCGGGTGAAGCTCGGCCAGCTCGGCGGCCATCGAAATGGTGAAGATCGGTTGCGTCTCATCCATCGGCGAAACCTATCGACGAGCCTTTGCGAGCAGGTCCGCGCGAGGATTCTCGCTCGGCGCCACCGCGGCAAACGCCTCGAGAGCCTCGGTCGCTTTGGCGTCGAGGTGACTCGGCACGGCGACCTGAACCACGGCAAGCAGGTCTCCCTGCGCCTTGGTGGTTTTAACGCCGCGACCCTTCACGCGAAGCACTCGGCCACTCGGCGTGCCCGGAGCGACTTTGAGCTTGACCGGCTCGCCTTCGAGTGTGGGCACCTCGATGGTTGCCCCCAGAGTTGCCTCAACAAAGGTGACCGGCACGTTCACGCGCACGTTGTCGCCGTCGCGCTCGAACACCGGATGCTTACCCACCGTCACCGTGAGCACGATGTCTCCCGGAGCTCCGCCATCCTGGCTCGGGTGCCCCTTGCCGCGCAGGCGAATCTTTTGCCCATCCACCGTTCCGGCAGGAATCTTCACTTTCACGTTCCCGGTTGGCGTGCCCAGGCTCATGGTGTCGCCGTGGATTGCCTCGAAGAAGTCAACGGTCACGCTCGAGACGATGTCTTGGCCTTTGGTGGGTCCGCCCCAGCCGCGGAACCCGCCGCTGGACTGACCGAAACGCGAGCCGGGCTGCCCGAACAAGTTTCCGAAAATGTCGCCGAAGTCGGCCTGCTGACCGCCTCCGAACATGCCGCTCATGTTGTCGTAGCCACCGCCGGCACCGGGTGCAGTAAAGCGAGCACCCGATCCCATCGCGCGAATCTGGTCGTACTCCTGGCGCTGTGTCGGGTCAGAAAGTACCGAATAGGCCTCGCTGATCTCTTTGAACTTGGCCTCAGCCTTGGCATCACCAGCGTTGGAGTCGGGGTGATACTGACGCGCGAGCTTGCGGTAAACCTTTTTGAGTTCGGCTTCGCTCACGTCTTTGGAGACGCCCAGCGTCTTGTAGAAGTCTTTGTCGAACCAGTCTTGACTAGCCATTGGGTGCCTCCTTTCGGCTTACTCGGCGGGAACGGCGACGACAACCTTGGCTGCGCGAACCTGCGTGCTGCCGAGCTGGTAGCCCACCTCAACAACATCCAGAATCGTGGCCTCGGTGACGTCGGGCGAAGGCTGCTGCACGATTGCCTCGTGCAGGTTGGGGTCGAACGCTTCACCGGCAGCGGCATAGGGGGTGAGACCCATGCGCTCAATGACGGCGCGAAGCTTGCCCGAGATGGCGGACAGCGGGCTGCCCTCCACAAGGTCGCCATGCTTTTCGGCACGGTCAATGTCATCGAGCACGGGCAGCAGCAGGCGAACAGTGTCACCGATCACGCGCTCTCGCTCAACCTCGCGGTTGGCTTCGGTGCGCTTGCGGTAGTTCGCATACTCAGCGGTCACTCGCTGCAGGTCGGCGAGGCGCTCGGCAGCGAGATCGTCGGCTGCCTTCTCAAGAAACGAGAGGTCCGCATCGTCGAGCGACGTTTCAACATCTGCGTCTTCAACCGACTCAGGCGCGACGTCGTAACCTGGGTCTTCGACAAACGCGGGTTCAGGGGAGCCCGCAGGCTCCCCCTCCCCGCTGAGGTTCTGGTCGTCGGCCATTTTTACTTGGCGTCCTTGTCGGCTTCGGTCTCGTCGTCTTCAACAACCTCGGCATCGACGACATCTTCATCGGATGCGCCCTCCTCAGGTGCTGCGGCTGCCTCGGCCTGGCTCTGTGCGTAGATCGCTTCACCGAGCTTGGTCTGGCTCTCGACGAGTTTGTCGTATGCCGACTTGACTGCGGCATCGTCGTCGGTAGCGAGTGCTGCCTTGACGGCGTCGACGTCTGCCTGAACATCCGACTTCACATCGGCCGGAAGTTTCTCGTCGTTCTCCTTGATCAACTTCTCAATCGAGTAGACGAGCTGCTCGGCACCATTGCGGGTCTCGGCCGACTCGCGGCGAGCCTTGTCTTCCGCGGCGTGCTCTTCAGCCTCGCGAACCATGCGCTCGATGTCTTCTTTCGGAAGGGTCGAACCACCGGTGATGGTCATCGACTGCTCCTTGCCGGTTCCCTTGTCTTTGGCAGACACGTGCACGATGCCGTTGGCGTCAATGTCAAAGGTGACCTCAATCTGCGGAACGCCACGAGGTGCCGGAGCGATGCCGCTGAGCTCGAAGTTTCCGAGCGACTTGTTGTCGCGCGTGAACTCACGCTCACCCTGGAACACCTGGATGCTCACCGAGGGCTGGTTGTCGTCAGCAGTGGTGAAGGTCTCCGAACGCTTGGTCGGGATGGCCGTGTTGCGCTCGATGAGCTTGGTCATCATTCCGCCCTTGGTTTCGATTCCGAGGCTCAGCGGCGTGACATCGATGAGCAGAACGTCTTTACGCTCGCCACGAAGAACACCAGCCTGCAGGGCAGCGCCCACGGCAACGACCTCATCAGGGTTGACGGTCTTGTTCGGCTCCTTGCCACCGGTCAGGCTCTTGACGAGCTCGGCCACGGCAGGCATGCGGGTCGATCCACCAACGAGCACTACGTGTGCAATGTCGCTGACCTTGACGCCTGCCTCGCGGATGACATCCTCGAAGGGCTTCTTGGTGCGAGCGATGAGGTCTTCCGTCATCGACTCGAACTGTGCGCGGGTCAACGTCTCATCGAGGTTGGCCGGGCCGTTCTCGGTCAGCGAGAGATAGGGCAGCTGGATGCTCGTGGTGGTTGCACCCGAGAGCTCCTTCTTGGCCTGCTCAGCAGCTTCTTTGAGGCGCTGCAGCGCAATCTTGTCTTTGCTGACGTCAACACCGGTCGACTCCTTGAAGCGCTTGATGAGGTGTTCAACGATGCGCTGGTCCCAGTCGTCACCACCGAGGCGGTTGTCACCCGAGGTGGCACGAACCTGAATGGTTGAGAAGTCGTCGTCTTTGCCCACTTCGAGCAGCGAGACGTCGAAGGTTCCTCCACCGAGGTCGAACACGAGGATGAGCTCGTCTTCTTTACCCTTGTCGAGGCCGTACGCGAGTGCGGCTGCGGTGGGCTCGTTGATGATGCGCAAAACGTTGAGTCCGGCGATCTCACCGGCGTCCTTGGTGGCCTGGCGCTCGGCGTCGTTGAAGTACGCGGGAACGGTGATCACTGCGTCAGTGACGGTGTCTCCGAGGTACTGTTCGGCGTCGCGCTTGAGCTTGCCGAGAATACGAGCCGAGAGCTCCTGCGGGGTGTACTTCTTGTCATCGATGCCGACGGTCCAGTCGGTACCGATGTGACGCTTGACCGACGCGATAGTGCGATCAACATTCGTAACGGCCTGGCGCTTGGCCGGTTCACCGACGAGCACCTCTCCGTCTTTGGTGAAGGCGACGACCGAGGGGGTCGTGCGGAAGCCTTCAGCGTTTGCGATGACGGTGGGTTCTCCACCCTCAAGTACGGCAACCACCGAGTTGGTGGTTCCGAGGTCAATGCCTACTGCACGTGACATATCTGTGTTTCTCCTTGTTTTTAGTGAGTGTTTCTAAGTCTCTAAGCGAACTTGCGTCGCATTGACTCAAGTTTGACACCTGTGGATAACTTTGTCAACTCAAACTTGATAAAGAGTGGCTCAAGTTTGGACAATTCATGGTTTTGACCCATTTTGTTCTATATCTCGCGCCCCCTCGCGCACTAGCCTGAGACCATGACCGCCAATGTAGACGTTCGCCCTGTTCCTCGCCGCCAAGTCATTTCGTGGGGCCTCTGGAACTGGGGTGCGGATGCGTACAACATCGTCATTCTGACTTTCGTGTTTTCGGTGTACATGGTCTCGGAATTATTCGTGGATCCGGCCATCGTCGAGGCCTACAACAAAGCCGGCGGAGCAGCTGGCACCGGCCCCGCCAAAGTCGCCTACGACGCCGCCACCACACAACTGACGAGTGACTTCAGCCTGGTCATCACCATCAGCGCCATCCTTCTCGCCGTGCTCGCCCCTGTCATCGGCCAAAGCGCCGACCGTGGGGGCAGACGCAAACGTTGGCTCGGCATCTACACCGGACTCATGCTCGTTACCTGCTTTATGCTCTTCTTCGTTCAAGGTCAGCCCAGCTTCTTCTGGATGGGCGCGATTCTCATCGGCGCCGGCGGCATCTTCTTCGAGCTGGCGAGCGTCAATTACAACGCGATGCTCGTGCAAATCTCAACGCGTAAAAACATCGGGCGCGTCTCGGGCTTCGGTTGGGGAATGGGTTACCTCGGTGGCATCGTCTTGCTTCTCGTATCGCTCGTCGGGTTCATCCTCGGCAACGGGCCCTACCTGTTCGGCATCACAAGCGACAACGGAATGAACATCCGCGTAATTGCCATTTTGGTTGCCGTGTGGTGTTTGATCTTCACTCTGCCCGTGCTGTTCACTGTTCCCGAGAACGCAGCCCTCGAACCCGGCAAGCGCATCGGACCCATCGAGTCATACAAGCTGGTGTTTCGTTCAATCGCGCGCCTTTTTCGCAACGACCGCCAAACATTCAACTTCATGCTCGCCAGCATGATTTTTAGGGATGGCCTGGCAGCGGTCTTCACCTTCGGTGGAATCCTCGCCGCCACGGTATTTGGTTTCGGCAAGACCGAAGTCATCTTGTTTGCCGTTGCGGCCAACGTGATTGCCGGCATCGGCGTTTTCATTGGTGGCGCGCTTGATGACAAGTTCGGTGCCAAAGCAGTCATCGTCGGTGCACTCACCACGATGTCACTGGCGGGCATCGCAATGTTCATCTTGCACGCCGACGGCAAGTTGGCCTTCTGGATCTGCGGCCTAATTTTGTGTCTGTGTGTTGGTCCGGCTCAGTCGTCGTCGCGCTCGCTTATGGCCCGCCTGGCACCGGCTGGCAACGAGGGTGAGATCTTCGGCCTCTACGCCATGACCGGTAAAGCAACAATCTTCATCGG
>JAHEGZ010000035.1 GCA_024644865.1 Aurantimicrobium sp. | reverse complement strand
GCGGCGGACTTCTCAGCCATTCTCTTCTTCTCTCTTACCTGTGGTTCGTGGATGTTTTACTTGGCGGACGACAGCGCATCGGCGCCGCCAACGATTTCAGCAATCTGCTGGGTGATCTCGGACTGACGAGCGTTGTTCGCCAGACGGGTGTAATCGCGGATGAGCTTGTCGGCGTTGTCACTAGCCGACTTCATCGCGCGCTGACGGCTGGCGTGCTCAGACGCAGCCGACTGGAGCATGGCGTTGTAAATGCGGCTCTCGATGTAGACCGGCAGAAGTGCGTCGAGCACCTTGTCAGCGTCGGGCTCGAATTCGTACAGGGGAAGAACTTCGTTCTCGCCCGGAGCTTCGACACCGTCAACGATTTCGAGGGGAAGCACGCGCACGACCTCGGGAACCTGGCTCACCATGTTCACGAAACGGTTGTAAACGATGTGGATCTCGTCAACGCCGCCCTCGCTCGCGTCGCGAAGGAACGACTCAACGATTGCGTCGCCGATTTCTTTCGCGGTTTCGAATACGGGAGCATCTGTTCCGCCCATCCAGACACGCTGGGCCGGACGGTTGCGGAAGCTAAAGTACGCGTTGGCCTTGCGACCGACGAGGAAGTAGACGACGTCTTTGCCCTGCTCACGCAAAAGCTCGCTGAGCTGCTCGGCCTCGCGCAGAACGTTAGAGCTAAAGGCGCCGGCGAGACCACGGTCCGATGCAAAGATCACAACTGCCGCACGCTCAACCTTGGCAGGCTCAGTCGTCAGGATGTGGTCGATGTTCGTGTAGGTTGCGACGGCAGAGACAGCGCGGGTGACAGCACGCGAGTAGGGCGTGGCCGCGAGCACGCGCGCCTGAGCCTTCTGGATGCGTGAAGCTGAAATCAGCTCCATCGCACGCGTGATCTTCTTGGTCGTCTGGGCAGAACGAATTTTCTGCCGGTAGACCCGAAGTTGCGCTCCCATGTCTTAGTCCTTTACCAATTACTTCTTGCGCTTGACGATCTTCTCTTGGTGAACTTCTTCCACCTCGAGAGCCTCGAACTGCTCGTTCCCGACCGAAGCCAGCGACTTGCCCTCACCGGTGGCGAATTCCTTCTTGAAGGTAACAACGGCCTTCTCGAGGTCTTCGACAGTCTTGTCATCGAGCACGTTGGTGTCAGCCAGCGTCTTGAGCACCTTGGTCTTGCGGCCCAGGTAGTCAAGGAACTCACGCTCGAAACGCAGGATGTCTTCGACCGGAACCTCGTCGAGCTTGCCGGTGGTACCAGCCCAGATCGAAACGACCTGGTCCTGAACGGGGTATGGCGTGTACTGCGGCTGCTTGAGCAGCTCGGTCAGGCGAGCACCGCGTGCCAGCTGACGACGGCTGGCCGCGTCAAGGTCAGATGCGAACATCGCGAACGCCTCGAGCGAACGGTACTGAGCCAGTTCGAGCTTCAAGGTACCGGAGACCTTCTTGATCGACTTGACCTGAGCGTCACCACCCACACGGGAAACCGAGATACCCACGTCAACAGCGGGGCGCTGGTTGGCGTTGAACAGGTCGGACTGCAGGAAGATCTGGCCGTCGGTGATCGAGATCACGTTGGTCGGGATGTAGGCCGAGACGTCGTTGGCCTTGGTCTCGATGATCGGCAGACCGGTCATCGAACCAGCTCCGAGCTCGTCGGAGAGCTTGGCGCAACGCTCGAGCAGACGCGAGTGCAAGTAGAAGACGTCACCGGGGTATGCCTCACGGCCCGGCGGACGACGAAGCAGCAGAGATACGGCACGGTAGGCCTCGGCCTGCTTCGAGAGGTCATCGAAAATGATGAGAACGTGCTTGCCGCCGTACATCCAGTGCTGACCAATTGCCGAACCGGTGTAGGGAGCGAGGTACTTGAAACCGGCGGGGTCGGATGCCGGAGCGGCCACGATGGTGGTGTATTCCATGGCGCCAGCGTCTTCGAGGGCACCCTTCACGGCAGCAATGGTCGAGCCCTTCTGACCAATTGCAACGTAGATGCAGCGAACCTGCTTGTTGACGTCGCCCGACTCCCAGTTCGCCTTTTGGTTGATGATGGTGTCGATGGCGATGGCGGTCTTACCGGTCTGGCGGTCACCAATGATGAGCTGACGCTGTCCACGACCCACGGGAATCATGGCGTCGATGGCCTTGATACCGGTCTGCAGCGGCTCGTGAACCGACTTACGCTGCATAACGCCCGGTGCCTGAAGTTCGAGTGCACGACGGCCCTCGATCTTCTTGATGTCGCCGAGACCATCGATGGGGTTACCCAGCGGGTCAACGACGCGGCCGAGGTAGCCCTCGCCGACAGCAACCGAGAGAACCTCACCGGTGCGGGTCACTTCCATGCCCTCAACGATTCCGGTGAACTCACCCAGGACAACGACACCGATCTCGTTCTCATCGAGGTTCAGTGCCAGGCCGAGCGTGCCATCTGCGAAGCGGATGAGCTCGTTAGCCATAACGCCAGGGAGACCCTCAACGTGCGCGATACCGTCAGCGGCATCGATAACGCGACCGACCTCGGTCTTGGCTGCCTTGCTGGGCTTGTACGACGAAACGAAGTCCTTGAGTGCATCGCGGATTTCGTTAGGGCTGATCGTAAGTTCTGCCATTAGCTTTCCTTGTGTGAGTGGCGCCGGATGGCACCAGATTTGCGGTTCTTAGCCGAGGGGCGTTAGCCCACCAGCTCAAGCTTGAGAGTGTTGAGGCGCGAGGCCACGGTTCCATCGATGACGTCCGCGCCGATCTGAACGCGAACACCTCCGATGAGAGATGCATCTACGGCTGCGTTGACATAAATGTCGCGACCGTACTGCTTGGTGAGGCTGGCACCGAGTCCGTTAATGGCCTTGTCGCTAAGCACCTGAGCGCTCGTGACGTTGGCCACAGTGGAGCCGGCCTGGTCGGCAACAATCGCTGTCGCCTGTGCCAGAAGCGAGCCAATGCGGCGACCGCGAGGCTGCTGCACGAGCTCGGAGATGATGACCACGGTCTGAGCGGAAGCCTTCTTGTTCAGAAGTTTCACCACAAGAGCCGCCTTCGAAGCCGGGTCGCTCAGGGCACTGCCCAGAGCGAGCTCGAGGTCAGGGTCGCTTGACACTGCGCGAGCGAACGCGAAGATTTCGCCCTCGATACTGGCCTTGGGGCCACCAGAAATGGCAGCAGCGCGAACAGCGAGGTTCTCGATACCGGCAAGCAGGTCTTTTTCACGTGACCAACGCTGCGCGACAACACTGTCGAGCAGAGCGGCGGCCTGCGGTGAAAGCTTCTTGCCGAACAAATTGCTCACGAGCTTCGCCTTTTCAGCAGGGGCAATCGCGGGGTCACTGAGTGTCGACTGCAGGTGAGTCGACGTCGCCAGTGATCGACCGGCAGCAAAGAGCTGCTCGGCCGTCGCGAGAGTAACCTTCGTGCCGAGGGCCTTAAGAGCGGCCTGCGATACGGCGGTTGCCTGCCTAGTTGCGCTACCCATTACTTAGCTGCCTTCTCCGACTTCTCGAGGTCAACCAAGAAGCGCTCAACCAGAGCCTGCGACTTCTTGTCGTCGTTGAGAGCCTCACCGATGACGCCCGACGCAAGGTCGAGAGCCAGGGAGCCAACCTCGCTGCGCAGCGAGACGAGTGCCGACTGGCGCTCCGCCTCAATCTGAGCCGAAGCGGTTGCCTGAATGCGCGAAGCCTCAGCCGAAGCTGCGTCTTTCGCCTCAGCAACAATCTTCTGACCGTCTGCGCGAGCGGCGTCACGGATCTTGCCAGCCTCGGCACGTGCGTCAGCAAGCTGAGCGGTGTACTTGGCCAGGGCAGCCTCGGCTTCCTTCTGAGCAGCGTCGGCTTTCTCGATGTTGCCTTCGATGGCCTCGGCGCGCTTGTCCAACATCTTCTTGACGTTGGGGAGCACCTTGAACCAGAAGAAAACAAGGATGACGACGAAGACTACGGACGACCAAACGAGGTCGGCCACAGCCGGAAGGAGCGGGTTAGGAGTTTCCTCCGCTGCCGCGATGAGTGCGTGAAGCATGATGCCTCCGAGTCGTGCGCGTTAGCGGACTAGTTGGTGAAGATGAAGTAGGTAGCGATACCGATGAACGCCAGTGCCTCGGTGAAGGCGATGCCGAGGTACATAAGTACCTGAAGGCGGCCGGCGAGTTCAGGCTGACGTGCGACAGACTCGATGGTCTTGCCGACGACGATTCCTACGCCGATAGCGGGTCCAATGGCGGCGAGGCCGTAGCCAACGGTTGCAATGTTTCCGTTGAGTGCGGCGAGTACCGATGTTGCGTCCACGAGTGTTTCCTTCCGTGTTTTCGATTCAGACGGATGTCTGAGCCGGGTCTAGTGATCTTCAGCCAGCGCGAGCTGGATGTAGACGGTGGTGAGCAGTGTGAATACGTAAGCCTGAAGCACGGCAACCAAAATCTCGAACAGCGAGAATATGAAGCCGAAGGCAAACGTGCCCACACCGAAGAGCTTGAGGAACGAGGGGGCCTCCATGATGAACCACGAGGTCGCGCTGAAGCACAGCACCAGAAGAAGGTGACCGGCGACCATGTTCATCAGAAGTCGGAGTGCGAGCGTAATCGGGCGAAGGATGAAAATCGAGAAGAACTCGATGGGCGTCACGATGATGTAAATCGGCCAGGGTACGCCGGGTGGGAAGAACGAGTTCTTCAAGAACGTGCCCGGGTGCTTGCGAAGGCCAGCGTAGATGAAGGTCACGTATGCCACGACGGCCATGACAATCGGCATACCGACCAACGACGTGCCAGCAACGTTCAGACCGGGGATGATGCCCGGCAGGTTGAGCGCCAGCGTTGCGAAAAAGATGGTGGTCAGCAGCGGCAGGAATCGCTTGCCGTCTTTCTTGCCCAGGAGGTCTTCGGCGATGTTCACTCGAACCACGTCGAGTGCCATCTCGGCAAGCGACTGTCCACGACCCGGGACAATCTTCATGCGGCGGGTTGCCAGCCAGAACAGCAGAATGAGGATGGCCGACATGAGCAGTCGAATCACGATGATTCGGTTGATCTCGAATGGGGTTCCTACGAAAAGGAAGGCCGGCGGGAAAAACTCAAGAATCGACGGGCCGACAAAGCTACCGTCGCTGCCAGTCTCGGCAAGCAGGTTTACAGCGTTCTCTAGCAGCGCTATCTCCTGATTCGGGGCGTGAAGCTTTCGCTCTCGCGTCGTCGAACATCAATGTCCACAGCGGCAGGTTTTCACACAGGCTTCTTCGTCTGTATTTCTACCCGTGCTCGCCCCAGAAAGAGCAGTGGATTCGCTGTCCACTCTACACAAAAGAGGGGGTCGAAACGAATCCCCTCAGGCATTACCGGCTAGCGGAATCTTCCCCCGGCAAGCGCACGTCACTGGCGTAGGGCATCCGCGATTTTGCCACCACAACAACGTCAATCACAAGCGAGACAATGACGCCGACAATCATGGTGAGAAAGAGAATCGGGGCGCTAATCCAGGGCTGATTCTTGAGCAGCAGGGCCGACACGATGAAGACCACAAATTTGAGCAGCCAGGCACCGAGAACGATGCCGAAGAACGCGACGATGTCGAAGCGCACAGCGATCAGGATGCTCGCCGCAGTGATGCCCAAGAAAACGGCGGCAAACACGGCACCGAGTACCCCGCTGAGCGCGCCGACTCCCCCGGCGATGGCAAAGCCCACGAGGGCGGCAATGACGGCGAGGATGCCCGCAGCAATCCAGCCCCACTTGAGAGTGCGGCGCAACACCGGAACGGAACTGGGGACCTGGCTCATTTGCTGCCGACTTTCTTTCGGGTGGTGGCGACTAAGGACTGTGCGCGTCGGGTCATGGATTCAAACTTCTTGCGGCCCATCGGGGCGAACGTGAGAAAGACGCAGATGACGATACCGGCGACCAGGATGACAGCGGGAATCCAGTAGGGGTGAATCACAAAGAACAGCAGGAGGCCGATGGAAACAACCGAAGTCCATGCGTAGAAGATGAGCACGGCCTGCAGGTGCGTGTGACCCATGTCGAGGAGACGGTGGTGCAGGTGCTTTCGGTCGGCGGAGAACGGCGACTTGCCCGCCGAGACGCGTCGGATAATCGCCAGTGCAAAGTCGAGCAGGGGTAGAAGCAGAATGGCGAACGGCAGCAGAATCGGCACGAACGCGGGAAGCAGCTGCGACTTGCTCAGCTCACCCGGGTCGACCTGACCGGTGACCGCGATGGCGCTCGTGGCCATGAGCAGTCCGACGAGCATCGAGCCGGCATCCCCCATGAACATGCGGGCGCGGTGCCAGTTGAAAGGCAAGAAACCGATGCATGCACCCACCAACACTGCCGCGATCAGCGAGGCCAAGTTGAAGTAGTTCGACGGGCTGGTCAGACGCGCGAGCAGGTAGCTGTAGATGAGAAAGACACCGTTGGAAATCAGCGCAACGCCGGCGACCAAGCCGTCAAGGCCGTCGATGAAGTTGACCGCGTTCATGACGAGCACAATGACGAGGATGGTCACGATCAGTGACAGATAGGGCGAACCCACCGTGATGCCGCCGATGGGCACCGAGAGAATCTGCACGCCCTGCCACGCCACCAGGCTGGCAACCAGTATTTGAGCGGCGAGCTTGATGGTCCAGTCGAGGTCCCACAGGTCGTCGGCAACACCCACGAGCACGGTCAAAAACGCAGCTCCCAAAATGGCCAAAACCGGGCCGGGCTCGGCGAAGACCACGTGAAAGAAGGGCAGCTGCGAGGCCACCCCGAAAGCGAGCAGGATGCCGAAGAACATAGCGATACCGCCCAAGCGAGGTGTCGGGCGAGTGTGCACATCGCGGTCACGAATCACCGGATAAAGCTTGTATTTCAGGCCCACGCGCAGAACCACCGCCGACAGGGCGAAAGTCACAATCGCCGAGATGGCGACCATGAGAATCAGCATCAGCATGGGTTAGCCGACCTGTTCCGTCGAGGGCTCGAGGTCATCGCCTAGCACTTCGCGAAGTTGGGTCGCCGACACAGCGCCGTCACGCAGGATGCGCACCCGTCCGGTGCCCCGCGCCAGCGCCGTGGCATCGATGATCGTCGACGCCGTCGAGCCGGAATGCCCGCCGTCGAGGTACACCTGAACACGGGCGCCGAGCTGCTCGAGCGCGTTCGAAGCGGTCGTGGCCGCTGGTTCTCCGGTGAGATTGGCGCTGGAGACAGCGAGCGGCCCGGTTTCGGCGAGCAGCTCGAGCGCCAACGGATGCGCCGGAACCCGCAACGCGACAGTGCCGTCGGTCTCGCCGAGGTCCCAGGCGAGCGAGGGTTGCGCATCCAAAATGATGGTCAGCCCGCCGGGCCAAAACTTTGCCGTGAGCTCGCGGATCTTGTCGGGTACCGCGTTGGCCAGAGCGTCGATAGTGGCCGCGTTCGGCATGAGCACCGGAGGAGGCGACTGGCGCCCGCGACCCTTTGCGGCGAGCAAACGCTCGACGGCCTCGGGGATGAAGGCGTCGGCGGCGACACCGTAGACCGTGTCGGTGGGTATGACAACGAGCTCGCCCTTGGCCAGAGCCATTCGGGCAAGTCGCATGCCGGCCAACAGGTCGTCATGCACCGAAGCGTCGTAAATGCGGGTCATGTCTAGGTAATGCTACGCGCCAGCGCTGAGGCTACGGCCGAGTGGCGCGCGTGTAGCGGTCGCGCGTGGTGAGGTCGCGCAGGGTTTCTGGGGCGCGCCACCCGTCGGCGGCCAGCAGCTCGCGAATCTCGGCGCCCTGCAACTCACCGTGCTCAAGAATGAGCATTGCTCCGGGATGCCCCAGGCGCAGTGCCGTGCGTGACAGATTGCGCACAATGTCGAGACCGTCTTCGCCGCCATAGAGCGCCATCTCGGGATCGAACAGGCGCACCTCGGGGTCGCGCGGAATCGCGGCTGCGGGAATGTATGGCGGGTTGGAGGCGATGACAGAAACGGTGCCGTTGAGCTCGGGGAGGGCATCCGCCAAGTCACCCTCGACGAGCTCGACCACACCGTTGTAGGTGGCAATGTTCTTGCGCGTCCAGACGGCGGCCTCGGGGCTCTTCTCGACCGCGTACACCCTGGCATGCGGAACCTCGGTGGCCATCGACAGCGCGATTGCGCCGCTGCCGGTGCCCAAGTCGACGCCAATGGGTTCAGGATGCGCCTGCGCACGCAACGCTTCAACCGCGTATTCGGCCAGAAGTTCGGTTTCGGGCCGGGGCACGAAGACGCCCGGGCCAACCGCGAGTTCGAGGTTTCTAAACCAGGCGACACCCAAAATGTGCTGCAGTGGCTCACGCCCGGCTCGACGGTTCAGCAGTGCCGTGAATCGCTCGAGCGCCTGCTCGTAGGTCTCAGCTTCGAGATCGGGAACAGTTGAGCCCCCAATGACTTTCGCCTCGATCTCGCCGCGCGAAAGACCCCAGACGTGGCCGATCAGCAGGTCGGCATCCACCTCGTAGTCGACGACACCGGCTTCAGCAAGTGCGCGCGCAGCCTGGTCACGAAGGTCAGAAATGTCTGCGCGCGAATCGGTCATAATGACTTAGACCGTAACAGAGTGGGCGAATGTGCGCGGGTCTGTTTACTCTTGAAAAGCACGAAACCCAACAAGACTTTGACGAAGGATGGGGAACCCGCCGTGGCCCGCATTTACGACAACATCAGCGACCTGACCGGAAACACTCCACTCGTTCGCATCAACCGCATCAACCCTGAAGGCGGAGCCGAGATTCTGGCGAAGCTCGAGTTCTACAACCCCGGCAACTCGGTCAAGGACCGCCTGGGCAAGGCCATCATCGACGCCGCTGAGAAGTCGGGCGAGCTCAAGCCCGGCGGCACTATCGTCGAAGGAACCTCGGGCAACACCGGTATCGCACTGGCCCTCGTTGGCGCAGCTCGCGGATACAAGGTCATCCTGACCATGCCCGAGACCATGAGCATCGAGCGTCGCGTTCTGGTTCGCGCACTCGGCGCCGAGATCGTGCTGACCCCCGGGCCCGAGGGCATGAAGGGCGCGGTCAACAAGGCCGCCGAGATCGTTGCCAACACCCCCGGTGCAATTCTGGCTCGCCAGTTCGAGAACGCTGCCAACCCGGCCATCCACCGCGCCACCACTGCCGAGGAGATCTGGGCGGACACCGACGGCGAGGTTGACATCTTCATCGCCGGCGTCGGAACCGGTGGAACCATCACCGGTGTCGGACAGCGCCTCAAGGAGCTCAAGCCCGGCGTGCAGATCATCGCTGTCGAGCCTCAGGAATCGCCCATCCTCAACGGTGGAACCCCTGGTCCGCACAAGATTCAGGGCATCGGAGCCAACTTCGTTCCTCCGATTCTCGACACCACTGTCTACGATGAGGTCTTCGACGTCGACTTCGAGACTTCGGTTGAGGTGGCTCGTCGCCTGGCCGCTGAAGAGGGCATCCTCGCTGGCATCTCGACCGGTGCGATCTTCCACGCCGCTATCGAGGTTGCCAAGCGCCCCGAGAATAAGGGCAAGAAGATTGTTGCCATCGTCTGTGACTTCGGTGAGCGCTACGTTTCGACCCTGCTGTGGGAGCCCTTCAAGGACTAATCCCTCTAACGCAGGAATACATCCTCTCGTGGCCCGGTTGATAAAACCGGGCCACGACGTTTAAGCCCGGTAGGTTAGGAATCGATGTCACCCATACGCGAAGACGTGCGCAATGCGCAGTCACACGACCCCGCAGCCAGGAACGGCTTTGAGACGTTCCTCGTTTCGGCAGGTCTGCACGCGGTCTGGGCTTACCGCTGGAACCACTGGCTGTGG
>JAHEGZ010000033.1 GCA_024644865.1 Aurantimicrobium sp. | reverse complement strand
AGACCGAGTACGCCAGACCACGTTTTTCGCGCACCTCTTGGAAGAGTCGGCTCGACATGCCTCCGCCGAGCATGGCATTCATGGCAGCCATAACCGGTCGGCGCTCATCCGAAATCACCAGTCCGGGCAGGCCAAGCGCAATGTTTGCTTGTTCGATTGGGCGGTCGATGACCGTCAGTGCGCTTCCCCGCTGGAGCGTGGCCTGGGATGTGACCCGTCGGGCGACTGGAGTGGCTTCGACACTGAGGTTCCAGCCGGCAGCTTCGAGTCCACGCACAACCCAGATGACGAGCTCGTCATGATTGAGCGCACCAGCTGCAGTAATGACGATGTCATTCGGGCGATAGTTCACGCGGTAGTGCTCGACAACAGCGTCGCGACTGGCGGCACGAATAGTGTCAGGGTTTCCGCCAATGGGGCGACCGAGCGGATGCGCACCCAACACGGCCTCGAACAGGCGCTCTTGTGCCACATCACTCGGGTCGTCTTCGGCCATCGCCAACTCTTCGAGGATGACACCGCGCTCGGTCTCAAACTCCTGCGGATCGATGACGCTCGAGGTGATCATGTCACTCATCACGTCGACAGCCATCTCGAGATCTCGGTCGCGAATCTTTGCGTAGTAGCAGGTGTATTCCTTCGCGGTCACCGCGTTGTGCTCGCCACCTACTGAATCGAATGCCTCGGCGATATCGAAAGCCGAGCGCGTCGGCGTGCCCTTGAAGAGTAGGTGTTCGAGAAAGTGGGTCGAACCCAGACTGCCGGCGTGTGCTCCGTCAGCGCCCTCGGCTGATTCAATCTCGTCGCGAGACCCCACGGCCACCCAATAACCCAGTGTGACGCTGCGCGAGCCGGGAACGTGCTCCGAGAGAATGCGAACGCCAGAAGGCAGCACAGAGCGATGAATCTCACCTTCCCCAGATACTCCAAAGACCATCTCGCCAGCGGCGAGGGGAAGCGCAATAGGGGAAGTCATACCAAACGACAATCCTACTTGGCTGATGCGCGATTGAGCTCCGTAATCTGGGATGCCGTGAGGTGCACTTGGCCCCCGTACATGAGTGCTTCGACGTCACTGACTGTGTCGGCACCCACCACTGCAGAAGCGACCGAGGACTGCATCAGCGCCCACGATACGGCGATCGTCGCGGTATCTACTCCGTGGCTCAGGGCTACGTCGTCAAGCGCGCGGTGAACCTGATGACCCAACCGTCCGTGATGAGAAACCGCACGCCGCCTGTGGGTGTCTTCGTACTTCATCGGTTTGAGATCGCGGTGTCGGCCCAGGTACCCATTCGCCAGCACGAAATAGGGCAACAGACTGATGCGCTGTGCCTCGAGTGCCATCGTCATCGCTTGGTCGACAACGTCGCGTCGCATCAGGCTCATCTCGAGTGTCGCCGCCTCGAATATTGGCAAGCCGTCAGACGCCATCACACGCGCGTGCAGCAGAGAATCGCTGGAGAAATTGGATGCGCCCAGTGCTCCAACTTTTCCGCTGTCGATCAACGCTCCCGCCGCCGAAAGGCTCTCGGCCAGTGGAGTGTTCGGGTCTTCGGCGTGAAAGTAGAGCAGATCGATGTGGTCGGTCTGTAGGCGCTCGAGCGAGGCATCCACGGCTGAGCGAATAGCGCGAGCCGACAACCCCGGGTTCGCCTGAGACTTTCCGACCTTGGTGGCAATGACCATCTCGTCGCGGTTGCCGCGTTCGCGCATCCATGTGCCAACAATCTGCTCGGAGCGACCGGATGAGTACGAGTCGGCTGTGTCAATGAGGTTGCCGCCGAGCTCGGCGAAACGATTGAGCTGTTCGACTGCGCGACCACCTGGAATAGTCCAGCCAAATGCAGCGGTGCCGAGTGCGACAGGGTGCACTTCGAGGGGTGATGCCCCGATCCGCCTACGTTGGTTCATAGTGTTTTCACACTAAATGACGGATGCCCGCTCCCCCGGGAGGGAACGGGCATCCGCCTTGATTCTTAGTGAAGAATTTACTCGGCGTCGCCTTCTGCAGATTCTGCAGCAGCGCCTTCTTCACCCTCGAGAACCGGAGCGAGCGAAAGCTTGCCACGGTCGTCGATCTTGGTGATCTCAACGAGCACCTTCTGTCCGACCGAGAGTACGTCTTCGACGTTCTCAACGCGCTTACCACCGGCGAGCTTGCGCACCTCAGAGATGTGCAACAGGCCGTCCTTACCAGGAAGCAGCGAGACAAACGCACCGAACGTGGCCAGCTTGACGACGGTTCCGAGGAACTGCTCGCCAACCTCGGGGTTGGTCGGGTTTGCGATGGCGTTGACCTGAGCGCGAGCAGCCTCGGCCGAGGGTCCGTCCACGGCACCGATGTAGACGGTTCCGTCTTCTTCGATGCTGATGTCAGCGCCAGTCTCGTCCTGGATGGCGTTGATCGTCTTACCCTTGGGTCCGATGAGCTCACCGATCTTGTCGACGGGGATCTGCACGCTGATCACGCGCGGAGCCGTCGGCGCCATCTCATCGGGGCCGTCAATGGCCGCGTTGATGACAGCGAGGATCTGGGTGCGCGCATCCTTAGCCTGGTTCAGAGCGCCAGCAAGCACCGAAGCGGGGATACCGTCGAGCTTGGTGTCGAGCTGAATGGCGGTGATGAACTCGCTGGTACCCGCGACCTTGAAGTCCATGTCACCGAGCGCGTCTTCAGCACCGAGGATGTCGGTCAGAGCGGCGTAACGGGTCTCACCGTTGACCTCGTCGGAGACGAGACCCATGGCGATACCTGCAACGGGTGCGCGCAGCGGCACACCGGCACTGAGCAGCGACAGAGTCGAAGCACAGACCGAACCCATCGAGGTCGAACCGTTTGAACCGAGAGCCTCAGAAACCTGGCGGATGGCGTAGGGGAACTCGTCGCGTGCGGGAAGCACGGGAACGAGTGCACGCTCAGCCAAGAAACCGTGACCGATTTCACGACGCTTCGGGGTACCCACACGACCGGTCTCACCAGTCGAGTAGGGCGGGAAGTTGTAGTGGTGCATGTAGCGCTTGCTCGTGATCGGCGACAGCGAGTCAATCTGCTGTTCCATCTTGAGCATGTTCAGCGTGGTCACACCCATGATCTGGGTCTCACCGCGCTGGAAGATCGCCGAGCCGTGAACACGAGGGATCACGTGAATCTCGGCGTCAAGCGCACGAATGTCAGCCAGTCCGCGACCGTCCATGCGAACACCCTCAGCGAGGATGCGACCGCGAACGACCTTCTTGGTTACCGACTTGTAGGCGGCACTGAACTGGTTGAGAGCGGTCTCGGGCAGCTCGCCAGCCTCAACCTTGCCGGCGATAACTTCTTTGGCAGCAGCCTTCACGACATCGTCGGCGTCCTGACGGGCAACCTTCTCAGCGATGAGGTACACCTTCTCGAGCTCGGTCAACGATGCAGCCTCAACAGCTGCGTAAACCTCGTCGGTGTAGGGCAGGAAGACCGGGTACTCGGCAATTTCCTTGGCAGCCTGGTTCGCAAGCGACTCCTGAGCCTTGACGAGTGCCGTGATGAAGGGCTTCGAAGCCTCGAGACCCTCGGCAACCACTGCCTCGTTGGGCTTGATTCCGCCAGCCTTGATGAGATCCCAGCTACCCTCGGTAGCTTCGGCCTCAACCATCATGATGGCGACATCTTCTTTACCCGAGGCATCAGTGACGACGCGACCTGCAACCACGAGGTCGAAAACAGCGAGCTTGAGCTGGTCGACGGTCGGGAAGGCAACCCACTGGCCCTCGATGAGGGCAAGACGCACACCTGCGATCGGGCCAGAGAACGGCAGACCCGAAATCTGGGTCGAAGCCGAAGCTGCGTTGATTGCGAGTGCATCGTAGAACTCGCCGGGAGCGATTGACAGAACCGTGATGACGATCTGAACCTCGTTGCGAAGACCGTCGACGAACGACGGACGCAAGGGGCGGTCAATCAGACGGCAGACGAGAATGGCCTCGGTTGAGGGACGACCCTCACGACGGAAGAACGATCCGGGGATCTTTCCTGCGGCGTACGAGCGCTCTTCAACATCCACAGTCAGCGGGAAGAAGTCGAACTGGTCTTTGGGCTGCTTGCTGACCGAGGTGGCCGACAACAGCATGGTTTCCTCGTCGAGGTAGGCAGCAACGGCACCCTGTGCCTGCTGTGCAAGACGACCGGTTTCGAAACGAACCGTGCGCTTGCCGTACTTGCCGTTGTCGAGAACGGCCTCGGCGAACTTGATTTCTGGACCTTCCATGTGAAGGTTTCTCCTTTGTTTTACGTCGATTCCCCGTGTGGGATCCGACTCATACATGCGGAGATAGCTCGCAGAACGAACTTCATTTCGAAGCGCAGAGAATGCACGAAAAACGAAAGCTTCGTGCTGGCCACCAGTAGAAACTCACCAAACGAAATTGTGGGCGCTTGGTAAACCACCACCGAGGACCAGCGAACTGCTTGCTACTCCACTGTCAAGGGTAGCAGGGATGCACGAAAAAAGGAGAAGCCCCACCTTTCGGCGGGGCTTCTCGCAGGGTGGGGGACCGACTACTTGGCCCGGCGACGGCGAAGGCCGAGTGCCAGGAGTGCCGCTCCCGCAAGGCCCAGCACGCCAGCAATCGAAGCCAACGTTCCGCCGGCCACGCCGGTGTTCGACAAGGAAGGATCTGATTGATTCGGTGTCGTTTCGCTCGAAACGAGTGCGCCGGCTACAGACGGAGTACCTGGATCTGTCGTGGCGTACTCATCCACACCTGGCGTGTATCCATTGCGCCCAGTCGTACTGCAGGTCGACGCATCCGAGTCCTCAGTCCCGGCAGCACCGTAAAATCCATCTGCGGACGCAATGGTTGTGGTCGCAATCGCACCGTGACCCGCGACCAACGGAAGTGAGGTGATTCTTCGGAGTTCACCGTCGGCACCTGCGACGAAAACCTTGTCTTGGACTCGAGCGCCACCCCAGCTTGGCGGGACCGTTCCAAGCACCGTTCCGGCGCCGTTCGCTATGCGAACCACAATTGTTCCGGATGTGGTCACGGGCACGTTTCCATTGCTCAGGAGCGCAATCAGGCTTCCATCCGCCATTGTGATGAAGTCGCCGGCCGCCGACCAGCCGGAGTAAGTGTGTCCACCATCGTCAACAATGTCGTTCATGTCGAAGTAGTCAGTGGTTGCACCCGTCCGAGGATTTATGTAAACGATCTTGTCATTCTGAGACGCTGCAACCATGCCGGTCGGAAGGACCGATAGGGAATTGTAAAAACCCGCAGATGCGTTGACCGAGCGAATGACAGCTCCCGTGGCGATATTGACGATATCGAGCTGACCGTTCGCGTTGATACCGTAAAAAGTACCGTTTGTGGAGTCAAATGCGATGTCAAAGTAGGCCGTGGCTAATGAAACGTCTGCGCCCGCGGAAGTACCGTCAATGTTGTACTTTTTGAGGGTGTTTCCTCCAGGCGTAGCAAAAAGTGTTGCGTGCGTGCAGGCGACAGTTGCTTGAGCCGCTGGGACTGACGCAAAAGAAACGCTAACTCCGACGACTACACCGATAGACATAGCAAGTGCCTTGCCTGGAACTTTCACTGTGATTTCCCCTTGACTGTGGTCAGCGGCTCAGCCACCGACGAAAGTTTTTCGACAATCAGGAGTATAGGGTAAAACCACTAATTTACAGGGTAAAACCACTAAAAAGCTCGCTTCACTTCAAAAAACGAAACCCGACACGAGGTCGGGTTTCGATGGGCTGGCAATGTCGCCAGCAAAAAGCGGTTAGCGACGAATGCCAAGACGCTCGATGAGCGCACGGTAGCGATTGATGTCGACGTCGGAGAGGTATCCGAGCAGACGACGACGCTGACCGACGAGAAGCAGCAGGCCACGACGCGAGTGGTGGTCGTGCTTGTGCTCCTTGAGGTGCTCGGTGAGGTCTTTGATGCGCTTGGTGAGCAAAGCAACCTGAACTTCAGGGGATCCGGTGTCACCGGGGTGGGTTGCGTACTCGTCGATGATTGCTTTCTTGACATCTGCAGGAAGTGCCATGCGATATCCCTTTCGTTCTCGTTGCGCGGTGCCTTCATCCCGATGATGAAAGCGCTCTGTATCCGCGGCCGTTAGACGGCAACTTGTCAACAATAGCAGAGGCTGACACTCCCGAAAAACCGGTGCGAAGGACGAGCTACACGCCTAGACTCGGGCGAAGCGAGACCAACGGGGGCTCGCCACACGAAAGGAGTTGCCATGACCTTCGGTCAAGCAATCTCATCCGGTTTTAAGAACTACACGGTAGCAACGGGTCGCGCGACGCGCTCCGAGTTCTGGTACTGGTACTTGTTCTTTGTTCTCGTAGTTGCGATTCCGTACGTCTGGACTCTCGTTGCTCTTGTCTCGACCGCCGCCAGTACTCCAACTGAAGCGGCAAGCGCCACGCTTTTCCCCACCGCGCTCCTGGTGCTCGTCGTTCTCGCGCTGGCCTACCCCACGATCTGCATGCAAATTCGACGCCTGCACGACTCCAATCGCTCCGGCTTCTGGTGGTGGATCGCTCTCGTCCCATTTGTCGGCGGCATCATGTTGCTTGTGTTCTTCCTGAGCCCCTCCGTCACCGAAGGAAACCGCTACAACTAAATGAGCAATAACCCCATCTCCAAGCTGGATGCGCATGAATCGTGGGCACTGCTCTCAGGCGTCCGACTCGGGCGCCTGAGCGCATCCAGCAGCACATCCCCCGATATTCACCCCGTGAGCTACGTAGTTCATGCAGGCAAGATTTACTTTCGAACGGGTGCCGAGTCTCGCCTACTGCGCGAAGTCAACGACCGGGATGTCGCCTTCGAAGCAGCGTGGCAGGAAATCGACAACGCCTGGAGTGTTGTGGCGCTCGGCCACGCAAACGCCCTCACCGATTCGGAGCGCGCAGACCTTGATGCACTGCCGATTCTCGACTTTGCTCCCAACATCAGCGACGTGTGGGTTGCCATCACCCCGAGCGAGCTACGCGGTCGACGTTTCAACCTCCTTCCGGACGAGCGATGATGGACTCGACCAAGATCACCGTTCACGTGAAACCCGGCAGTAGTCGGGGGCCACTGGTCGAACAGGCGGATGACCACCTGATTGTTTACGTTAAAGAAAAAGCAATCGACGGCAAGGCAAACCAGGGTGTCATCAAAGCACTCTCGGAATTCTTGGGCGTTCCGCCCTCGCGCCTCATCGTGGTCGGTGGAGCCGCCGCACGCATCAAGCGCATCGAAATTAGAGACTAAGAAACTCGGCGACGTCTTCGATTTCTTCGATGCTCAGGCTGTGCCCGACGTTTGCGTAGAGCCGCTCGTCGAGATCGGTATGAGCAGGTAGCCACTTGCGAGTGTAGGCAATGAGGTTCTCCCCCACAACCGGATCTCGAGGGTCGCGCCCCCAGAACACGCGCGGTTTGAGCTCGGCTAGGTGCGCATCGAGCGCAGTGGTTTCAGGTGCGTGGTCTTCGGTCACGAAACTAGCTAGCAAGACAACCGAGTCAATGCGCTCGGGGGCTCGTCGAAGCAGCTGCACGGCCATCGAACCACCCTGCGAGAAGCCAAGCAGCGACAGACCCTGCATTTCACCAAAGCTCGCTTCGAGCGCATCCAACCATCGCAACAGGGCGAACGTGCACGAGTTGATCTCGTCGACGTCGCGCTTGAAACCGCCGGTCTCTGGATCGGGTGCGAGGTTGTACCAGGCGAAGCCCGGGCCGGCCGGCAGTGGTGCCTGAACGGATGCGACCACGTAGTTCTGCGGCAGGTACTCGATGAGCCCGAACAGGTCATCGGCATTCGAGCCGTAACCATGCAAGAGCACAAGCAACGGCCGAGACGCCAATTCGGCCCCGAGGCGGTCGGTAGGAACCGACCAGCGCACCTGGGCCGAATCGATGGTGAAGTTGTTCACGCCCGCGTTATTAGCCGGCGATACCGAGCAGGTCGATCACAAAGATGAGGGTCTTACCCGAGAGGAAGTGGCCACCACCGGCAGGACCGTAAGCCTTGTGGGGCGGGCAGATGAGGGCGCGACGTCCGCCGACCTTCATTCCGGGGATTCCCTCTTGCCAGCCCTTGACGAGCATGCCCAGCGGGAACGTTGCGGGCTCGCCGCGGCTCCAGGAAGAGTCGAACTCTTCACCTTCTTCGTACTCGACGCCCACGTAGTGGATGGTTACGGTGTCGCCGGGCTGAACTTCGGCTCCATTTCCAACGATGATGTCTTCGATGACGAGGTCTTCGGGGGCCGGCCCCATGGGAGCGTCAACTTCGGGCTTTGAAAGGTTGTGATCAGTCATGCATCCATTCAACCGCACTTCTTGCACACAGGAGCAACGCGCCGGCACCGCTGTACAAAACCAGCCCGAGGTCGTCGGCGTAGGGTGATGAGCATGGGACTTCTCGACGGAAAAAACGTTGTCATTACCGGTGGCGCTAGCGGCATTGGACTCGAAACCTCCAAGCTCTTTGTGAGCGAAGGCGCAACCGTGCACATTCTCGACCTGCCGGGCGCGAACTTGGATGCGGCGGCCAGCGTCGTGGCATCCACGGGCGGCTCCACCAATGCTGCCGATGTCACCAACCGCGAGCAGGTTGACGCTGCCGTTGCCGTCGCCACCGCCGGCGGACGAGCAATCGACATTGTGATTGCCAATGCGGGCATCAGTTCACCGGCTTCGCCGTTTGAGGATTACCCCCTCGACGGTTTCGAGCGCGTCCTCAAGGTGCACGTCGTCGGAGCGTTCCACACGATTCAGGCCACGCTGCCCCACGTGCCCAATGGCGGGTCGATCATCATCACCTCGAGTGTTGCCGGTTTGGTCGGCACCCCGCAGGTCGCCGCTTATGGAACCGCAAAGCACGCTCAGATCGGTCTCATGCGGTCGCTCGCTGCCGACCTCGCCGTTCGAGGCATCCGAGTGAACACAATCAACCCCGGTCCAGTCGCCAACGAATTCCAGACCTCATTCGAGGAGCGCATCACTGGCCAACAGGGTGGCGATGCAAACGCCATCTTCGACTCGATGATTCCGCTGGGTCGCCACATCCCGATGACCGACATTGCCCAGGGCATGCTCTACCTTGCCGGTCCGCACAGCACAAACGTGACCTCGACCATTTTCCGCATCGACGGCGGTATGGGCGGCTAATCCCCTAGAGAACCTCGGAGGTCTCGGGGTCGAGAGAACTGAGCGTTCCGCGCTCGAGACCGGCAATGGCAGCCATGTCGGCGTCATCGAGCTCGAATCCGAAGACATCAAAGTTGGCGATGATTCGCGCAGGAGATGACGACTTTGGAATCACGATGTTGCCCAACTGAATACTCCAGCGCAGGGCTGCCTGCGCGGTTGAGACACCGTGCTTGTCGGCGACCGACACCAGGATCGGGTCGGTTAGCAGTTCACTTTTTCGACCCAGCGGGCTCCACGCTTGCGTTGTAATGCCCAGGCTCGAGTGCAGCTCGCGCATGGCGGACTGTTGAAAGTAGGGGTGCAGCTCAATCTGGTTCACCTGCGGGGTGACACCCGATCGAGCGATGATCACATCCAGAGTCTTCGGCGTGAAGTTTGAAACACCGATTTCGGCGGTCAGTCCGTCGTCTTTGAGCTCGACCATGGCCTCCCACGTGTCGATGTAGCGATCGTTCATGGGGTTGGGCCAGTGAATCAGCAGTAGGTCGAGGTAATCCATCCCCAGTTTGCGCAGGCTCTCACGGCATGCCTCTTGTGCTTCGTCAAAACCGTGGTTTCGCCCGCGAATTTTGGTTGTTACCAGAATCTCTTCACGCGGGATGCCC
>JAHEGZ010000030.1 GCA_024644865.1 Aurantimicrobium sp. | reverse complement strand
TCCAGGTCATCAAGGAGGTCCGTGCACTCACGAACCTCGGTCTTGGTGAAGCAAAGGCACTCGTTGACGGCGCACCCGCGAACGTCCTCGAGAACGCCAACAAGGAGACCGCAGAGAAGGCCAAGGCCGTTCTCGAAGAGGCTGGCGGAACCGTCACCCTCAAGTAGTCACCGACTATTCGTTCAGGGCGTCACCTTTGGGTGGCGCCTTTGGCGTTTAACCGCGAGCGATATCTGACCGTTATTCAAATCATTAGGTGATTATTTATTCCGAGCGTAACTTGACAATTAATAACGTTACTTACACCATCAAAAACACACCAAATTCGGACGATATTGCGGGTATCGCATCGATGTATTAGGAGGCAGAAATGAATTTCAAACTACTATCGTTGATCGCCGCATCGAGCGTGTTGGCGGGATGTACGTCAATCGAAACGCCACCCGACCGGGTGACTGGGTCGGCATATGAATCGCCCGCAACTCTAGAAACGTTGAACGTGCTGCAAGGGGAAATTGCGTTACGCGGAACTGTCATTTCGATCGGAAGCGAAACCTGGTATGCGCCAACCGATGAAGTCACGGGCAATGCGATAGGTGCCGTGTATTACCGCCCAATTGTTATCGAAGTGAGCTCGACTAGTGGAACCGTTACTGGTCGAATCAATCTTCAGGTGTTGAGCGACATTGACCCCTCACCGACGATCACGGAATTGGCCATCGGTGACGAGATTGTCGCCATTGTTTACTCGCCTGAAGACCGAGACGGAGTCATGCTGTTCGGAATCGATTTTCTCGGGAAAATTGACATCTCTTCCAAAGAGATCGATGGCTTGACGGATGGCGACGAGCAAGACATGCCGCTTGTCGATGTCATTCAAAAACTCGGACTCTAACCCCCTACAAGCATGAAACGCCAGGGGCGTCACCTTCGGGTGGCGCCTTTGGTGTTTAACCGCGCGGCTGTAGCGTGACGTTCGGCAAGTCCGGCGCGGGGTTGCGGCCGCTGATGTGGTCGGGGAACGAACCAAACCGGGGATCCTCAGCGTTCCACTGTTCGCGCGCCTCACGAATCTCGGCGTGAGTTCGTTCGACGAAGTTCCACCACATGACGAGCCGTTCGGTGAACGGTGAACCACCTAGCAGCACTAACCGGGCACCTTCAGTCGACGAGATGGTCACGGAAGAGCCGCCTGGTTCAACGAATGCGAGTTCGGTGTGCGCTGTATCGACCCTGTTCACAATCGCTGAACCCTCAGCCACGAGGACACCGGCCTCGTGTGCGTGGTCGATGGGAATTGTGATGGTGGCGCCACGCTTGAGGGCAATCTCCGCACCGAACGAGTCGGTGAACATTGTGGCGGGGGATGTGCCGCCAAGTAGTGTTCCGGCAAATACCGTCACTGTGGCGCCACCGACATTGACCACCGGAAGATCGGCGCGGTGTTCGAACATCGGCGCCATGTGCCGCACATCGTCGGGTAGCGCCAACCACAACTGAACCGCGTGCAGGTTGCCCGCGGTTCGGGTGGATAGTTCCGAGTGTGCGATTCCCCGACCCGCCGTCATGAAATTGACCTGCCCTGGTTCGATCACCTGCTCGGACCCAATCGAATCGCGATGCTCAACCCGCCCCTCGAACAACCAGGTCACAGTCTGAAGTCCTGTGTGGGGATGCGCGGCAACGACCATCCCATCGGTCTGAGTTGTCGGACCAAAGTGATCGACAAAGATCCACGCCCCGATGCGACGGAGGTCGCGGTGGGGAACCGTTCGCCGCACGGCAATGTTCGTGCGCGTTGTCAGGACGACTTCGCGTGGGATAAAAATTTTCGGAATCACGTCTCAATTGTCCCGTTGTCTAGGATTGTCACGTGCCAAAGAACATCAAGACTCCCAAGGTCGATTCCAGAAGACCGACTCAGGCAGACGTCGCCGCTCGAGTGGGTGTGTCGCGCCAACTTGTCGGTTTGGTGTTCAGTGGTATGCAGGGTGTCAATGCGGAAACGGAGGCGCGCATTCGCGCGGCCGCCAAGGAGCTGGGTTATCGGCCAAATTTTGCAGCCCAATCACTTCGGGCAGACTCGTCGAAGTACATTGGGGTGGTCTTCCACGCCAATGAATCATCGATTCAAGAACTCATTCCCGCGCTCTATTCCTATGCGGAATCGAGCGGATTTGAACTGATGTTGTCCGTGATTTCCGACACTCGTACCGAGGCGGACGCGATTGATGACATCCTCGGTCATCGATGTGTCGGAATCATCATCGTTGGTTCACATTCGTCAAATACTCGACTTCAAAAGCTTGCGCGAGAAATTCCGCTTGTTAGCATTGGGCGACGACTGGAAAAAGTGCGCGGGGGCTCGGTTTCGTCGAAAGGCGAACAGGGGGTCTTCGATGCCGTCGAATACCTCATTGGGCTTGGGCACAAAAGAATCGCGTACGTGTTCGCAAAAGACATGCTTGACGGCGACTTTCGACTCGAAGGTTATCGGTCTGCAATGACCAAATATAAATTGACGCCGAATTGGGTTACTATCGTCGGAGATTTTGCTGAGCAGGGTGGCGCGCGAGCGGCCGAGCAAATACTCCGAAAAGAACTGCCGACGGCGATCGTGTGCAACAACGATCAGAGCGCGATGGGACTCACACATCGACTGTTACAAGAAGGGGTCCGCATCCCGCAGGACGTTTCAGTTGTGGGTTACGACGATGTCATCGCTGGATTCCCGTTTCTTGACTTCACGACAGTTCGCCAAGACCACTACGAGCTTGCGGAGGTCGCTACGAGAGACATCGTCGCGCGCATTCGAGGAGAGAAGTATCTGTCCGAGACTTTTCTGACGTCGGCTCGTCTCGTCATTCGTTCCAGCACTTCGGCGCCGCGGCCCGCTGACTGAATTTCCTCGCCATCTACTCGTGACGACGCCGGACAAGTTAGCACGTGCTAACTCTTCGTTATCAATGCGTTACCAAATTTGGTGGCGAAAATGTCTTGACATATGTATCCTCGTGTTTAGCACGTGCTAACTAGGGTGTGGTACGCGCATCCAAACCAAATCGAAAGGACACAACGAAGTGAAATTCTCTCTCCGAAAAAAGGGCTTTGCAGCTCTGGCAATTGCCGGCGTTGCATCGCTTGCGCTCGCAGGTTGCGCCTCCAGTGGCGGAACCGACACGGGTTCGACCGGTCTCGAATCCGGATTAGGCTCGCGCGCAGAAGCACGCGACGTTTACTTCTTCACTTACTACAACCCGACTGGTGACGCCTTCTGGGCGCAGATCCTCAAGGGTGCCGAGGACGCAGCGTCTCTCGGTAACCTCAACCTGACGCACCAGACCGCCGAAGGCGATTCGGCAACGATGGTGTCGAACGTGCAAGCAGCAATTGCGGCGAAACCCGCCGCAATTATCATGCCATTCAACGAAGGCGCTGCTTGGGTTGACGTGGCGTGTGAGGCTAAGGACGCTGGAATCGCCGTCATTGCGTTCAACGTTCCTTACCCCTCGGACGCCGAGCGCCAGGACTGTGTTCTTGGCTTTGTCGGTCAAGACTTCTATGAAGTCGGCACGATTATCGGTCAGGCCGCCCTCGACACCGGAACCGTTGCCGCAGGAGACAAAGTCCTCATCACCGCTGAAGAGCCCGACCAGCCCTACGCACTCCAGCGTGGTGGTGGCGTTTACGACGTTCTCAAGGCCGCAGGAGTTGGCGTTCTTGAGCAGCCCGAATGGCTCCGCACCTCGGGTGACGACGCCGCAGCACTTGACGCTTTGACCACATGGCTCGTTGCCAACCCCGACGTCAAGGCAGTAGTTCCTGTCGGCGGAACCCCGCACCGTAACCTCCCCGCCGCTCTTGAGGCCGCTGGCCTTTCGGACGTCAAGGTGATTGGGTTCGACACTGCACCGCAGATCATCCAGGGGCTCAAGGATGGTGTTATCGTCGCAACCGCTGACCAGCAGGGTTACATCCAGGGCTTCCAGTCCGTCATGCAGGGGGTTCTCTACCTTGACTTCGGCTTCAGCCCCGCAAACATTAACTCAGGTGGTAACGGTCTCATCACCAAGGAGAATGTAGCCAACATCGAAGCTCCCGACCTCGAGGGCATTCGCTGGTAATACCGACTCTTCCTCCTCGCAGGAATAGTTGAAACTCACGGGGGTCGGCCGGACCTGGTTCGGTCGGCCCCCACCCTATGGCAATAGGAGTCACGTAGTGACTCCACAAAACGAAGGAACGACACCGATGTCGGACGAGAAGAAGAGCGGCACAGAACTGCACGTGCTCACCGCACCGCTTCAGACGGAAACGATCCAGACCATTCGCCGCTTGGCTGATAACAAGCCCAAGGGTTTTTGGGGGAAGCTCACTAGCAATCTTCAATTTATTCGGGGGCGCGGGGCGCTCGAAATTTCAGTCGTGGCCGTTGTTCTCCTAGTCGCGTACTCCATTTGGAGTTTGGCAGATCCGGAAAACTTCCGATTCCTTTCCGAACAAAACATCTCGGGAGTCCTCACACAGTCTGTACCGCTGTTGGGAATCCTCGCAATCGCCGTTGGTATTCTCATGGTTGCCGGAGAATTTGATCTTTCACTCGGATTCGCACTTGCGTTCAATGCCGTTATTTTCATACGCATACTCGAGTGGACCGGCAACATCTGGATTGGGGTAATTGGCGGAATCCTCTCCGGAACGCTCGTTGCACTCATCAATGGACTCATCGTTGTGTGGACCAAAATTCCGTCATTCATTGCGACCCTCGGCATGGGATTCTTCTGGGGAGGCGCAGGACTGTTCGTCAACGGCCCCAACTCGGTTTCTCTCCCGAATGAATACACGAAAGATGGGAATCTATTTCACTTCACCTTTGCCCAGGACTTTGGGTGGTTCCGTAGCCAAATCATTTGGCTCGTCATCATTGGGACACTCGCGTGGTATTTCTTACACCGCCACAAGTTAGGGAACCACATATTCGCTGTTGGAGGAAACCCAGCGGCTGCAAAAGCAATCTCGATTGATCCCAACAAAGTCAAATTGATGTCGTTTGGAATTTACGGCGCACTCGTAGGTTTGTCGTCGGTCATATTCATCGCTCGAATCCCCTCGGTTTCGCCTGCTGGGACAACCACCCAGGACTTCACTCTCTTCGCCATCGCGGCAGCCGTGGTAGGCGGTGCTTCCCTAGTCGGAGGTAAAGGTAGCGTTTTCGGAATGATTGTCGGCGCGGCCCTCATCGAGCTCATCAAAGACGGCCTCATTCTCGGCTTCGACGCCGGAATCTATCTGCAACTATTCGTCGGCGTCACTATCGTCCTCGCTGCCGTCTTCAACAAGTACATGGAAGGAAAGGCGTCATGAGCAACGAACTTCTTCGACTCGACGGTGTGACCAAACGGTATGGGCCGAACACCGTCCTCAAAGACGTGTCATTCACAATCAACAAGAATGAAGTTGTCGGACTACTAGGAGACAACGGTGCGGGAAAGTCAACCCTCGTCAAGATAATGTCGGGCGTTGTGCCCATGACCGAAGGTTCATACTCGTGGGAGGGGAAAGCCGTTCCCAACGTCAACCGTGCTGAAACCGAACGACTGGGCGTTGAAACAATCTTCCAGGACTCTGCACTCGTCCCACAGATGTCAATTTCACGCAACATCTTTATGGGCCGAGAGATGACCAACGCCCTCGGGTTCATGAAAATCAAAAAAATGGACGACATTGCGTCAGAAATTCTTGACACGGTTGTCACAATCGAGGGAATCAAGTCGTCCAAGCAGCTCGTCCAGTCGCTCTCCGGTGGTCAAGCGCAGGCCGTAGCGATCGCTCGGGCCGTGCACTTCAAGCGCTCACTTCTGATTCTTGACGAGCCGACCTCGGCGCTCGCGGTTCGCGCAACTGAGGCACTCCTCGATTACCTCGTTCAATTGAAGAGCGAAGGAGTCTCATCGGTTTTGGTCACGCATAATTTGCATCACGCTTTCCAGGTTTGTGACAGACACATTGTGATGAACCACGGTAAGAAGATCCTCGACGTCAAGCGTGAAGAGACGACCGTCGAAGAATTGACCGCGGCTGTAGTTGGTGGTGCGGAAGGTCTCGAGAAGTACCGCGCCAATAAGAAGAAGTAGGACAATGAACGGAAAAATTCGTGTCGGTACGGCACCTGACTCGTGGGGCGTGTGGTTTCCCGATGACCCCAGACAAGTCCCGTGGACACGTTTCCTTGACGAGGTTCAGGCGGCGGGCTACCACTGGATTGAACTTGGTCCGTTCGGATACTTACCGACCGATCCGAACCAGTTGTCTGACGCACTCGAAGAACACGAACTCAAGCTTTCCGCCGGAACCGTGTTCACCGGGTTCCATAAGGGTGACGATCAATGGAAGCGTGCGTGGGACCAAGCACGTGACGTGGCGGGACTGGTCTCTCAACTTGGCGCAGAGCACTTAGTCGTTATCCCAGACTTGTGGCGTTCAGACTCGACCGCTGCGGTTTTGGAACCCCGAACGCTCACCGATGAACAATGGGCGAAACTCACCGACGGTCACGATCGACTGGGCAAAGCGTTGCTCGAAGAATTTGGCATCAAACAGCAATTTCACTCACACGCGGACAGCCACGTCGGTACGTACAAAGAAGTGGAGCGTTTCCTTCACGGGACTTCAGCGGAATTCACGAACCTGTGTTTAGACACGGGCCATTTCGCCTATTACCTCGGCGACAATGTCAAGCTCATGAATGCTTATCCCGAACGAATCGGGTATTTGCACCTCAAGCAAGTGAACCCTGACATTCTGGCAGACGCACTGAAAAATGACCGGCCTTTCGTTGACGCTGTTGCCGTTGGTGTCATGACCGAGCCGGGCTTCGATGGTGTACCCGAATTCGCGCCGATTCTTGAAAAAGCCGCTGAAATCGATGCGGACATGTTTGCGATTGTCGAGCAAGACATGTACGGCTGCGATCTGGACTTCCCATTCCCTATCGCCGAACGCACAGCACAACACATCGCCTCGTGCACACACGCGGCTCGATTCATCTAATAAAAGAAAGTACTAAATCTATGACTGAACTTCGCATCGCCGTCGTCGGAACGGGATTGATGGGCGCGGATCATGTAATTCGCATCGGGAAACGCATCGTCGGAGCGCACGTATCTGCGATTGTCGAGCCCGATGAGTCTCGAGCGAAGTCAGCAATGGAGAACGCGCCTGAGGCAACGTGGTACCCAGACATTGAAACAGCGATTGAGGCGAAATCGATGGACGCCGTACTCATCGCCACGCCGGGACAATTCCACGAGCCTGTGCTCCTTCCCGCTCTGCACGCTGGTCTGCCGATCCTTTGTGAGAAGCCATTGGCGCCTGACGAGGAATCATCATTGCGAATCGTCGACGCAGAAGTCAGTGGTGGAAAACAGCTCATCCAGGTGGGATTTATGCGTCGATTTGATCAGGGATACATGGATCTGCGCGAACACATTGCTTCTGAAGCGTCAGGTGAACTCCTCGGTTTGCACTGCGCACATCGAAACCCTGAAGTGCCGGACTCCTACCACAACGACATGCTTATCTTCGATTCCGTTGTGCACGAAATTGATGTTGTTCGATTTCTCACAGATTCACCCGTCACAACGGTCGAAGTCAAGCACATGAAGAGGAATTCGTTGTCGCCGACTGGCCTCAACGAGCCAATTTTGGTTCTGCTTGGGACGGAATCGGGTGTGCTTGCCACCGTGGAGATGAACGTCTCTGTTCAGTTCGGCTACCAGGTGAAAACGGAGGCTGTATTCCAACGGGGAATCGCGGAGATTGGACGCACCTCAGGAATGAGCCGGTTCTTCGATGGAGCAATTTCAACTCCGGAACACATGTCCTTTAAAACACGTTTCGCGGCAGCATACGACAACCAGATTCAACGGTGGGTTAACGCCGTTCAACGAGGGACAATCGACGGTCCAAGCGCCTGGGACGGCTACCTTGCTGCGGCTGCCGTCAAATCTGGCGTCGCGGCGCTTCACTCCGGGAGCGTCGAAGTTGTGAAGTACGCGAACAAACCCTCGTTTTACAACTAGAACGCTCATGGTCCGACTCGGTGTTTACAACGCGATCCTTCATGACCGTTCGCTTGACGAGGCAATCTCGACCGTTGCTTCCCTCGGACTGACCGGAATTGAAATGAACACCGGGGGGTTCCTTCCCGCGACACACATTCCGACCCTCAGCGACATTCTCGTGTCCGACAGCGCCCGCGACGATTTCCTCGGCAAGTTTGAGGGAACCAGCGTTGAGATTGCCGGTCTGAACTGCAACGGCAACCCGCTCCACCCGAACCCCGTCATCGGTGACAAGCACGGCGGCGACGTCAAGACCTCGGTTCAGCTCGCTGGTCGGATCGGACAAACCCGCGTGGTCACGATGTCGGGGCTTCCCGGCGGAGAACCTGGCGCGAAGTTCCCCAATTGGATTGTCAACGCATGGAATTCGGCACACCTCGACGTGCTCGACTACCAGTACGACGTTGCGGTGAAGTACTGGCGTGAGGTCGATGCGATTGCCCGCGACAACGGGGTCAAGGTCGCGCTTGAGCTTCACCCCCAGAACGTTGTGTTCAACGTTCAGTCGATTCGTGAACTCATTGAACGCGGAAAACTCACCAACATCGGTGTCGAACTCGATGCGTCTCACCTGTTCTGGCAACAGATGGATCCGATCGCAGTTGTGCGTGAATTGGGCGACCTCGTTGTTCACACCGCCGCCAAGGACATCCGCGTCAACCCGGAGTTCGCCCGCCTCAACGGTGTACTCGACAACACCTTCCGTCGACTCGACCCGAGTGAGTCTCGTACGAACTTGGGTGGAGACGAGTGGGTGAATGAATGGCCGAAGAATTCTGCGTGGGATTTCGTTGCGGTGGGCAAAGGCCACCCGGCGGAGTACTGGGCGGAATTCCTCCAGGCCGTTCACGACGTCGATTCCGAGATGTGGGTCAACATCGAGCACGAAGACGTCTCGTTGGGTCGTGAAGAAGGTCTGCAGTTCGCATGCAACACCCTGTTTGACGCGAGAACTTTGGCCGGACTAGGTTCCACTGTGCAGGAGCCACTGTAACTTGCGTTAGTTGAACCACTCGGTCGGCGGACCGAGTGAGACGAGGATTGTGAAGATTGTCGCAACGACCGCCACCATCGTTATGACCAGAACGATTGGCCGGGCGATGAACCACCGGAATAGGCGGTCAAACCAGTGTGCGTCGCGAGGGTCGGCCGTGGCTGTTGTCCGCCAGTCGCCTTCCACAAGACCGCGACGAATCGCCGTTCGCTCAAACGGCAGAGTCGCATAGGGGACTATGGCCAGCGAGATTCCACCGACGATTCGCCCCAACGACCACCGTTGATTGACTCCGACGAGCGCCGCGGTGACTCCGTAACCAAGGAAAACTGCACCGTGGATCCCGCCGACCGTCGTCATCAGTGCGGGAGGAAACTCCGCAAATGAGCGAATGGCGAGCCCGCCGAGAAGCAACGTCCAGGTAATCGCTTCTGCGGTCGCAAAAAAGATAAACAATTTCTTGGGGGACATAAGTCCATTCTCTCGGCTTCACGCAACTGACGAGAATCGGGCGCGCCTGGCGGGGATAGAATGGAGAGGTTGCCTTCGGGCTTCAGGAGAATTCGCCTAGTGGCCTATGGCGCCAGCTTGGAAAGTTGGTTGGGTGCAAGCCCTCGGGGGTTCGAATCCCCCATTCTCCGCGGCGGAGCAATCCGACCGATAACTGGTTGAGACAGTTCAAAGCCCCCGAGTGATCGGGG
>JAHEGZ010000026.1 GCA_024644865.1 Aurantimicrobium sp. | reverse complement strand
CGACGACACAAGCGAGTCGTGCGTCGACGTGTACGGACCGGCGACGATCGCGGTGATGTACGACGAGATACGCGGCGTCTGCGGGAACACCCACGTCTTGCTCGACCCGTTGTCGATCGGTTGCGGGGTGGGAGAGTTCGACACGACCACCCAATCGGCGGGCGCAACGACAGTGAAGTCGAAGGTCGCCTTGAGGTCAGGCTGTTCGAACACGGGATACACGCGGCGCGAATCCGGCACCTCGAACTGTGAATACAGGTACGCCTTGCCGTCCACCGGGTCGACGAATCGGTGGAGACCTTCTCCCGTATTCGTGTAGAACATGTCGGCAACGATTGCGACGACGTTGTGCTCGGCAAGGTTGTCCAGTTGGATGCGGGCGCCGTCCGACACGACTTTGGGGTCAAGGGTCTTGCCGTTGAGCGTGATCGAGTGAACCGTTTCGGTAATTGCATCAAGGAACGTCGATGCCCCGGCTGTCGCACCGAACTCGATCGTCGTCGTCGACCGGAACGTTGTTTCCGACGCGGTCAGGTCGAGGTGAACCACATACGATTCGCTCGTAATGACGGCGGCGCGCTCCTGCGCCTCGATTCGGGTGAGGTTTTCTCCGGGCACAGTGGGTCCTTCCAGACAAATGCTGTGCCAAGTCTATTCCCGCCGTTAACGACGAATGCCCGCCGAAGCGGGCACTCGTTTCACGAAGGGGTGGTGGTTACTCTTCGACGATTTCTGCCTGCTGAATGCTGCGCATTCCTTCGCCCGCGTTCGCCTGAACTTCGATGGAACCAAGGTCGATCTCGTTGGACACGAGACGGAGTTTGTGGATGTAGTCCGAGAGAGCCATCTTCTGACGGCGGGTCTCTTCGAGACGGCCCTCCGCGTCCTGCATGAACGCGGCAACGAACTCTTCGGTTTCGCGCGAGATTTCGCGTGCACGTGAAATCGCCTGTGTGATGAGGCGCTCGGCGTAGGTGCGAGCTTCCTGAAGCAGATCGTCAGCCCGCTGCTGGGCCGATTCGAGGTGAGCATCAGCTTCACGAGTGACGGCGGCGGCGCGCGAAACCGCGGCTTCGACGTGTGCGTCGGCCTGTTCGTAAGCCTGCGCTGCATAGCGGTCGGCTTCGTCGTGAATCGCGGTCGACGATCGCTGTGCCTCGTCAAGTTCTTCGCGAATACGCGCTTCGGCGTCAACCTTCATCTCGTTTGCGAGACGGATGACCTCGTTCGCTTCACGCTTCAGTTCTTCGATGGTGCGGTGCGCTTCGGCGCGGGTGTCCGCGATCTGCTTTTCCGCCTGGCTGACCATGGTTGCGGCGGCGCGTTCTGCGCGCGAACGGATGGTTTCGATCTTGGCGCGCTCGTCGGCGATGCGTTGGCGTTCCTGTGCAACATCACGCTCGACCTGGAGGCGAAGTTCGTCGGCCTTGGCGGTTGCGTCCGAAACAAGCTGGCGGGCATCACGGTCGGCTTTGTCACGAAGAGTCTTGACTTCGTTGCGAGCCTGGTTTAGGAGGGTCTGCGATTCGTTGATCGCGTCCTGGACCATCTTTGCGGACTGGTCTTCTGCAAGACGGAGGGTCTCTTCGAACGCAGAGCCGAGTTCGGCGAAGGAGGGTTTGTTGCGCTTTGCTTCGGTCAGTTCGCGGTTGAGGCGCTGAACGAGACGGGCGGATTCGGCCTGGTCGGACTCCATCTGGGACAAACGGTTATTGAGGTCGTTGATAACAGAGTCAACTTCGACGCTGTCGTACCCACGTACGGAACGCTTGAATTCAGGAACGTCCATTAGTCCTCCACTTGAAGCCCTGTGCACTGGGCTCTTCGAACTTTCATCGTACAGCATGAAATGGCTATCGACCTAGCCCAATGTGGGCTGTAGACACGCCGTAGGATTGGGACATGCGAATTCACCTCGCCACAGACCACGCTGGGCTCGAATTAAGTTCGGAAATCGCCCAACATCTTCGAAACCACGGGCATGACGTAATCGACCACGGACCCGAGTCGTTTGATCCGCTCGACGACTACCCGAGCTTCTGCATCAATGCTGCTCGAGCGGTTCGTCGGGATGAATTCGCTGGAATCCCTGCCCTCGGAATTGTTTTCGGAGGCAGCGGAAACGGTGAACAGATTGCCGCGAACAAAGTCGAGGGCATTCGTGCCGCACTGGTGTGGTCAGAAGCGACAGCGGTCCTTGCGCGTGAACACAACAACGCGAACGTGTGTGCCATTGGCGCCCGCCAACACGAAACGTCCGAGGTGTTGCGATTGATTGACCTTTTCGTCGCCACCGATTTCCCGGGTGAAGAGCGCCACGACCGCCGAATCAAACAGTTGTTCGAGTACGAAACTACCGGCGGCATCGCCGGATTCGACATCGTCTAGGCATGCCAGAGGGGCACTCGGTCCACCGCATTGCGGCGCAGTTTCGCCGCCATTTTGTGGGCAAACGAGTGGCGGTGACCAGCCCGCAAGGTCGTTTCGGAGATTGTGTCCAGTTGGACGGTCACACGGTCACCGAAGCGTACGCCGTCGGAAAGCACCTGTTTGTCGTGTTCGATTCGGGCGACGCGCTACACGTTCACCTGGGGATTTACGGGGCGTGGGATTTCGCTGGTGATGTGGCGTTGGACGACACGGCCGCCAGCGCAGGCGGTCGGATGGGCCAAACGGCGGGTCGCGGGACTGTCGTCGGTGCTCACGAAGAGTCGCTGGCATCAATCGGGGCTCCTCGTCGCACGCGGCTTCGAATGGGGGAGAGCGATTCGGATCGGGACGATTCCGCCGAATTCCCGCCAGAGCCCGTCGGGCAGGTGCGCGTGAGAATCCTTGCGTCGGACGCCGTCGCCGACCTTCGAGGTCCGACCGTGTGTGAAGTTCTGACCCCCAACGGTGTCGAGCGTGTTCAGCACGAACTTGGACCCGACCCGCTCGTCGACAAATCGGGTGAACAGCGGTTCGTTGACCGTTGTCGCGCGACGGGAACGCCGATCGGTCGTGCGCTCATGAACCAGAAAATTGTTGCTGGTATCGGCAACGTGTATCGCGCCGAGATGCTGTTTCGCGCGAGGCTCAGTCCCTTTGCCGTTACGAAGTCATTGCCCGAGGAAACTTTGCGTGAGCTCTGGCGTGACTGGGTGAAATTGTTGAAAATCGGCGTAACCACCGGCCAGATGTTGACGATGGACGGAATGTCTGCAGGTCAGAAGCGCGCTGCGCTGGCGAATCGGGACGATCGGCACTGGGTGTATCGAAGGGCCGGAGACCCGTGTCGTGTGTGCGAAACGCCGATCGTGATGGAGATGATGGAATCGCGGAAGCTCTATTTCTGTCCGCAGTGTCAGGGGGTTTCCACGTGATTCGTAACGCGATGGTCGATGGGGAACTCGTCGACATTGATTCCGCAAACGGCATCATCACCGCACTCGTTCCCGCAACGGGCGGTTCACACGTCGGCGACGTCGACGCCGGCGGGCTTCGCGTCACGGCAGGGCTGTGGGACGAGCACGTTCACATTCGATCGTGGGCACAAACCCTCGACCGCGCGGACCTGCTTCCGGCGGATGACCCAGCGGCCGTCGTCGAGATCCTTCGGAATTACCCGACTCGCGGCGACGAGCCGATCATCGGCCACGGTCTGCGCTACGCGCTGTGGGCCGAGGAGCCTCGCATCGCGGATCTGGATGCGGTCAGTGTGACTCAGCCCGTCCTAGCATTCTCGATGGACGTGCATTCGGTGTGGATCAACACTGTCGCCGCCGAAAAATATGGGGTCGCTCACCTTGCGGGGACTTCGGGCATTCTGCGCGAGCACGACTGTTTTCGCTTGCTGACGATGATGTCCGACATTCCGGACGAAGAAATGGACGGCCTCATCGAGGTCGCCGCACGGGATGCGCGTGCCAAAGGAATTGTCGGCATCACCAGTTTCGAGATGGAGTCGCTGACCGACTGGGACCGCCGCGTTGCGAACGGCTTCGACATCATCAAGGTCAATGCGAGCCTTTATCCTGAACGAATTCACGAGGCATTTGACCGTGGACTTCGCACCGGGGACACCGTTGCAGGCGTGGTCTCGATGGGATTTCTCAAGTTGATTACGGATGGGTCCATCAACACTAAGACTGCGTACATGCACGAACCATTTTGTGGAACTGATCTTCGTGGTGGTTTGAACACCGCCGAAGAGGAGCTCGAACGTTTGGTTCGCGACGCGAAAGCCCACGGTGTTACGCCAGCGCTTCACGCAATTGGTGACCGCGCCAACACTGTCGTCATCGACGCGTTCGAGAAGGTCGGCGTTTCGGGTCGAATCGAACACGCGCAAATGGTTCGCCCCGACGACGTGTCCCGCATGGCCCGACTTGGGTTGACGGCGAGTATTCAACCGGCCCATGCAGTCGATGATCGCGATGTGGCGGACGTCTTGTGGTGTGGTCGTACCGATTACGCGTACCCGATGAAGTCGTTCTTCAACGCGGGTGTCCCCGTCGTGTTCGGGTCCGATGCGCCGGTTGCCAGGCTCGACCCGTGGCACACCATCCGCATGGCCACCCAGCGCACCGCCGATTCACGACCCGCATGGCACCCGGAAGAGGCGTTGACGTTCAAAGAGGCGCTTTCGTGTTCGCAGCGCTCAACAGTTGCGGTTGGTCAGCCTGCGGATCTCATTTCGCTCACGGCCGACAGTGAACTTGCCGCGGTTCTTGACTAGTGTCCCAAGCGCAAGTCCACGGTGACGGTGTCGCCTAAGGCGATGCCTTCGGGTTTGCGCAGGGCGTCCTTGAGGGGGACCAGGTAACCGCCGTCTTTGGGGAACACCGACGTCGTGACCGTGGTCGCGCCAACAGAGACTTCGGCCGGGATCACACCCCAGCCGTACGTAAGAGTCGGCGCAAGAATCTTGATTTCCACCGCAATGTCGTCGGGAACTCGAACAAAGTGAAACGGCGCTGGCCCTCGCCATTCAAAAACGTCTGCAACGAATTGGCACTCCATGGACTACAGAACAGCCTGAACACCGAGCGTCAACAGTGGCGCAACCAGCAACGCCGGCAGCAAATCGGCTACTGCGATCTGGCGAATGTCGAGGATTCGTAAACCGATACCAAGCATCAGAATTCCACCGGTCGCGGTAACCGCGGCGATCGCCTCGGGCGGAATGCCCGAACTGAACACGGCGGCGAAAACAGTAACCAGGCCTTGCCAGAGTCCGACCGAGATGGCGCTCGCAGCGACTCCGATTCCCATAGTTGCACCGAAGGCGATAGACCCGATGAAGTCCAGTAGCGATTTGAGAAACAGGGTGTCCGCACCCGATCCCATGCCGTCGCTGACAGACCCCAGGATTCCCATCGGTCCGACGGCGAAAATGAGAGAGGACGACACAAAACCATTGATAAACCGAGAACGTTTGGCGTTGTCGCTTCCACCACCGGCAAATCTGTCGTGCAGAAAGGCGCCGAAACCCGTGATTCGGTCCTCGATTCGAAGCAGGGAACCCGCAGCCCCACCAATCACAATCGACACAACGACAATGAGGAAAGTCCCCGCACCCGTCACCGCCGATACGTACGAGCTGTCGAACAGCGACATCATGTTCAGCCCGCCCAGCACGAGGACTGCAATACCAGCACCGTCGATGACCGTGCGATTGGTGCGTTCGGGGAAACGGCTACCCAACACCACACCGATGATGGCTCCCACCACAATCGCAAGAACGTTCGTCACGGTGCCGATGCCAATCATGGCTCCGAGTCTATGTGTTACGGGGCTTTGCTCCCCGGGTGGCTGTCGAAGTTAGGCTGTTCGAATGACGGATGCACCGAAAATGAATGTCGAATCGTTCAACCTTGACCACAGAAACGTTTCTGCGCCCTACATTCGGCTCGCCGACCGCAAAGTACTGCCCTTGGGCGATGTCATCTCGAAGTTTGACGTGCGTTTCACGCAACCAAACGTTGCCCACCTCGAAATGCCCGTGATCCACTCTCTGGAACACCTGTTTGCCGAGACAAGTCGCAATCACTCGAGCCAGGTCATCGACTTCTCGCCCATGGGATGCCAGACCGGGTTCTATCTAATTCTGCAGGGCGACCACGAGTTCGCCGATGTCGCGTTGCTTGTTGAAACCACTCTCACTGACATTCTCAACGCGACCGAGGTACCCGCGGCGAATGAGATCCAGTGCGGGTGGGGCGCGAATCACACCTTGGAGGGTGCGAAGGCGGCTGCGCGCGACTTTCTCGCACAGCGCTCTGACTGGGACAAGGACACCGCGTGAGCAATTCGCTCATTGTTCAGGTGGCAATGGCCGAAGAGGCGCAACCGTTCATTGATCTCGCAGACACCGTGTCGGACGAGGCGATTGTCGGCGGAGCGGCCTTCCGGACACTAACCTTCGGCGAAAAGTCCGTCGCGCTAGTCACCAGCGGAATTGGTGCCGTCAACGCGGCCCACGCGGCAACAATCGCCATCACCCGATACGGCGCGGGGATCCCCATCATTAGCGCAGGAACCGCCGGGGGACTCAGCGCCGACTGCCGAATCGGCGACGTCATCATCAGCACCGACGTCATCAACCTTGACGCGGACGTCCGTGCCTTCGGATACGCACTCGGTCAAGTACCTCGCATGCCCGAAACTTATGTGTCAGACGAGGCGCTCGCGGAAAAATTGTTCGCCGGCGATCACGGCCAGCCCGTGGCACGAGGCCGCATCGGGTCGGGGGAGAAGTTCGCCGTGACCGACGTTGCGCTGACGTTGCGCAAGGATTTCCCCGAAGTCGTTGCCGTCGACATGGAATCCGTCGCGATCTCCCAGATTGCCTACAAGTACGGCAGTCCGTTCGTCGCCGTCCGCGCAATTTCTGACCTATGTGCTCCCGACGGAACCGAGTTCCTCACGCACATTGATGATGCTGCTGTGCGCTCCGTGCAGGTTATTAGGCCCAATTTCTAGTTTCTAAGAAAGTTCACGTGTTACGAGCACCTATCGGATAAATCGTGGGGTACCGTGAACTGTATGTGAGTTAGACGCCACAGTGAAGATGATGCAGATCGAAGTGCGATGAAACCTGTGATCCACGCGAGGGAATGCCTGGTGGGTCTTTGGGATTGAGAGAGGTGGTAAATTGTCGGATCAACTAAACATATTTGCAACGTGGGTCCAAATTCTCTCGGGGATCGGAACAACCCTCGCGGCTGTTGTCGCCGCCCTTCAGTTTTTCCGATCGAAGCGGCTTGAATTTCAGGAAAAGCGCCCGTTCGTGATACCCAAGCTGCATCTTGAATCTTCAAGTCGGGGTAAGGCTCTTTTCCTTTTGCTCCGCAACGTCGGTGATACCCCGGCGACCAGCGTCAAATTGGATTTCGGAAGCGAAAAGAAGTGGCACTGGGTGAAGTCGCCAAGTTATCCGTTTTTGACAAACTCAGAAGGAATTACCGCGATCGGACCTGGGGACGAACTTAAATTCTTTCTGGGCAAGATCACGCCAGCCGGCGATTTGAGAGACATCGAAACTCGTGACATTGAGGTTCGAGTGAGCTTTGACAACCCTGTGCGTAAGGCCCAGAGACTTCACGACGACATCCGAATGTCACTTCAAGACAATCGCTATCAATCAAAGAATTAGCCATCAACCCAAACTTTCACTCCACATATTTGATCACAAGGTTCGCAAACGCCATCGGGCTATATTCTTCGCCGTGCTAGCGAGCAGCGCGTTGTTTTCCTTCCAGCCAGAATGGACAGGTCAGATTCAGCCGATTCGGCGTTACGCGGATCGGCGGTGAATTTGTCACTCTGTTCGAGGTCGTACCGTGGCAATCTCGAACTTCTAATACTTTCAATGAAAGAGGGTTTCAAAGACTTAACTAGGAATTTAGATTTAGCATTGCAATTCGTGCGTGGATTCAACATAATTGTGAGATGGATACTCAGGTTCTGCAAGTTCCAGTTTCTCTCCCGCTTTGGCTATATGTCGGCCTTCTCTTAATTGTCGGTGCACTTGCGTGGATTCGCCGTGGTGTTTCCAGAATTGAAGCCGCACTTTCCGTTGATGAAAGCGGCTTCCACTGCCCTGATTGCGCGGAGCCGGTCAAGGCGGAGGCGCGAATTTGTAAGTATTGCCGATGCGATCTGACCGACTATTTCCGACAATGCTCCGAGCGGCAGGCAAGAATCGACGCTGAAATTTTGTCAACGGCTCAAGCATTAGAGGAAGCTATGCGGGTCTCAGCGTTAGAACGGGCAGATGCTCAAAAAAGAAAGTCTGAAGCGCGACTGCAATCGATTGAAAAGTTGATCGGAAAGCGCGTACTGTCGATTTTCAAAAACTATTGGAAGAAAGCGATTGCAGTAGTTGGGATATTCGCTCTCCTTGTTGTGTCAGGAGTTATGTACCTAAGACAAAACGTCGCACAAGCCGCTTCCTTCTGCGCGATTCTAAACGGCGAAGCGATGCCAACACAGGCAGGCTATGTTGCCGAGGCTGTCGCTATTCCTGGTGACGACGTCGCAGAGTGCACAGTTTTTTTACTTAGCGGCTACGCCAACGTGCCGTTACAGAACATTGGCTTGATCCCTAATTTCCCCTACTCGATGCAACGAAGCAACCTCTTTCATGGCCAGCGTGTAATTCTAATTACCCCAAAAAGTGCAACGCCTTGAGGGTTGTTCGCTTCAAAACAAAAGTTATCAGTCGAACCCAAGCAACTGGGAGATAAAAACTGGAGGGGATGACGGGAATCGAACCCGCGTAATCAGTTTGGAAGACTGAGGCTCTACCATTGAGCTACATCCCCGCAGAGCGAGCCTATTACGAACTCGGGCCGAACTCCAAACTGAGCACCTTCTGACACCCGCTAGACTTGGGAAGTCGCGTGCCATTCGTGGTGCGGCGGCCGGGGCGTAGCTCAGCTTGGCTAGAGTGCCCGCTTTGGGAGCGGGATGTCGCAGGTTCGAATCCTGTCGCCCCGACGACTTTGGTCCATCCACATCAAGGAGAACAGCATTGCCTACAACGAAGGTTGAACGCGTTTCGGAAACTCGCGTCAAGTTGTCGATTTCGGTTTCGCCGGCTGAATTGAAGCCGTCGATTGATCACGCCTACCAGCACATCGCTGAGCAGGTTCAGATCAAGGGTTTCCGTGCGGGCAAGGTTCCGCCGAAGCTCATCGACCAGCGCGTTGGCAAGGCCGAGGTCCTCAGCCACGCCGTTGGCGAGGGCGTTGACAAGTTCTTCCGCGAGGCAGTCGCTGCCGAGAATATTCGTACGCTCGGCCGCCCCGAGATCGTCGACCAGACCCTGCCGTCGACCGAAGACTTCTCGGGTGATCTGCTTCTTGTCATCGAGACCGATGTTCGCCCCGAATTCGAGATGCCCAAGTATGACGGACTGAAGGTCACCGTCGAAGAGGCCGAGATCACCGCAGACGCCGTCGAGGACGAACTGCTGTCAATTCGCACTCGCTTCGGAACTCTCGTCACCGTCGACCGCCCGGCAAAGAAGGGCGACTTTGTCACCCTCGACCTGACCGCAACGATTGCCGGCGAGGTTGTTGACACCGCCGGTTCGATTTCGTACGAAGTCGGCTCAGGAGACCTCATCGACGGACTCGACGACGCAATTGACACCCTCACCGCCGGTGAGTCGACGACGTTCAAGTCGAAGCTTCTCGGTGGCGACCACGCCGGCGAAGACGCAGAAGTTTCCGTCACAATCCAGACCGTCAAGGAACGCGAAATCCCAGACGCGGACGACGAATTCGCCCAGGTCGCTAGCCAGTTCGACACGATCGGTGAACTGCGCGCGGACCTTCGCGTTCAGCTTGAAAAGCGTTCCGTCTTTGACCTCGGCGCGAAGGCGCGTCAGGCACTGCTCGACGCGCTCATTGAGAAGGTCACGATTCCCGTGCCGCTCGGCGTGATCGAGGCTGAGGTGGAGCGCCACCTCGAGCAGGAGA
>JAHEGZ010000121.1 GCA_024644865.1 Aurantimicrobium sp. | reverse complement strand
CAGCGCCGCTATTGCGGCCCGAGTCAGCGAAGCGTTTGACGCGGGTGCAGACCTCGTTGCCTTCCCCGAGATGGCAATAACCGGGTATCCCATCGAAGATCTCGCTCGTCGACCCGACTTCTTGGTTCGTTCGCGAAGTGCTGTTGACGCGCTAGCTCACGCAATCGCGGATGCCGGCCACGGAAGCATTCCGGTCATCGTGGGCCTTCCAACTGGCCCGGTGAGCAATAAAACCAGCGACGGAAACCCGCATGCCATCGCCCACAACAGCGCCGCAGTGCTTCAAGAAGGACGCGTTATCGGGCTGTACCACAAGCGCCACTTACCGAACTACTCCGTTTTTGATGAGTACCGAAATTTCGTTCCCGGCACTGGTACCGCAATCGTTCACGTTGCGGGCGTAGACGTTGGTCTGGCGATTTGCGAGGACGTGTGGCAAGACCACGGTCCGCTCGAAGATCTCTCCCCCGGGCATCCCGGACTCATCGTCATCATCAACGGGTCGCCGTTCGAACGCGATAAGGACGACGTTCGGATCCCTCTCATTTCGCGCCAAGCGCAGGAACTCGACGCGCACATTGCCTATGTGAACCTCGTTGGCGGTCAAGATGACCTCGTTTTCGATGGTGACAGCTTTATTGTGACGAACGGTGGCCGCGTCATGGCTCGGGCTCCGAGATTCAGCGAGCACTTGCTCATCGCCGACATGAACCTCCCCGAAGCCTCGCTTGACCGGCGCGCTCAGGTCAAGAACCTCGCTCTGATCGAAACGCAGACACCGACGAGACGCCACACGCCCCTTGCCGCTCCACTTATCTCTGAACCGAATCCCGACAGCCGTGAACAGGTCTGGAACGCACTCGTGCTGGGTTTGCGGGACTACGTCAACAAGAACGGTTTCCCCTCGGTGATTCTGGGCCTCTCCGGAGGAATTGACTCTGCAGTGTGCGCCGCGATAGCAGTGGATGCGCTCGGTGCAGACCGCGTGTTCGGCGTATCCATGCCGAGCCAGTGGTCATCTGACCATTCCCGTAGCGACGCAGACGACCTCGCGGAGCGCCTGGGAATTCATCTACGAACCGAGGCCATTGCCGCACTCGTCGAACCCGTTGAAACGCAGCTCAATCTCAGTGCCGTGGCTGCCGAAAACCTACAAGCTCGAATGCGCGGCGTCATCCTGATGGGACTTTCAAACGCCGAGGGGCACCTCGTTCTCACCACGGGGAACAAAACCGAAATCGCCGTGGGCTACTCGACGATCTATGGCGACTCCGTTGGCGGATTCGCTCCCCTGAAAGACGTTCCGAAGATGCTGGTGTGGGACTTGGCGCGCTGGCGCAATGACGTGGCGGAATCATCCGGTCTCATTGCTCCCATCCCTGAAAACAGCATCACCAAGCCACCATCGGCCGAGCTTCGGCCGGGCCAAGTTGACCAAGACACCCTGCCTGAGTACGACGTACTCGACGCCATCTTGGATGCGTACATTACCCATCGACAGTCCCGCGACGAGGTCGTTTCATTCGGCTTCAACCCCGCCACGGTTGATCACATTGTTTCTCTGGTGGATCGAGCCGAGTGGAAACGACGTCAAGGTGCCATCGGCCCGAAAATCTCGGAAATGGCCTTCGGGCGCGACCGTCGCCTGCCGATTACCTCGCGCGCCTAGAATTAAGCCATGACTCAGGAAGCAGCCGCAAAGAAGCGTGTTCGCACTCGCCACTTCGCCCAGGCAAAAACCGACGGCGTAAAGATCGTTGGACTCACCAGCTACGACATGCTCACCGCTCGCATCTTTGATGAAGCCGGAATTGATTTTTTACTCGTCGGTGACTCGGCCGCCAACGTTGTGCTCGGCTATGACTCGACCATCCCGGTCAGCCTCGATGAGTTAATCCCCCTGACCCGCGCCGTCGCAACGAGTGTTTCCCGTGCACTTGTCATCGCAGACATGCCGTTTGGTTCATACGAAGAGGGACCCGACCTTGCCCTTCGCACGGC
>JAHEGZ010000001.1:17424-47024 GCA_024644865.1 Aurantimicrobium sp. | reverse complement strand
AGCGAATTGCGGTCGGCGCGGTGTACAGAATCGAGACCTTGTACTTCTCGATGAGCTCCCACCAGCGGCCGGGGTGCGGGGCATCCGGGGTTCCCTCGTACATGAGCTGCGTTGCGCCGTTAGCCAGCGGGCCGTAGACAACGTAGGTGTGTCCGGTGATCCAGCCCACATCGGCTGTGCACCAGTAGACATCGGTCTCGGGCTTGATGTCGAACACGTTCTTGTGCGTATATGCGGCCTGGGTGAGGTAGCCACCCGTGGTGTGCAGAATTCCCTTGGGAGTTCCCGTCGTGCCGCTGGTGTACAGAATGAACAGCGGCTGCTCTGCCGGAAAACCTTGCGCCACATGCTCGGGCTCTGCCGCATTCATGGCGTCGTGCCACCAGATGTCGCGGCCTTCACTCCAGGCAACCTCGTTCTCGCCGCGGCGAACAACGAGAACGTTGGTGACGGATGCTGCACCACCGTCTTGGTCGAGTGCCGCATCCACGGTCGGCTTGAGGGCGAAGACTTTGCCCTTGCGCCAACCGCCGTCGGCCGTCACAACCACTTTGGCTTCGGCGTCGTCGATTCGGCTACGCAGGCTGTCGGCGCTGAAGCCACCAAAGACCACTGAGTGCACAGCACCCAGGCGTGCGATGGCGAGCATGGTGACGACAGCCTCTGGGATCATGGGCAGGTAGACGGCCACGCGATCGCCCGCGGTGACGCCCAGACCGGCGAGCACGTTGGCTGCCTTCTTTACATCAGCGGTGAGCTCGGAGTAGGTGATCTCACGACGATCACCGGGCTCTCCCTCCCAGTGGATGGCCACTCGTTCGCCGTGCCCGTTTTCCACGTGGCGGTCAAGGCAGTTATACGCGACATTGAGCTCACCGTCATCAAACCACTTGGCTACGGGAGCCTCGCTCCAGTCGAGGGTGCGAGTGAAGGGTTTGTGCCACCTGACCAGCTCTCGAGCCTGCTTCGCCCAGAAATCCAGGCGGGCGTCACTGGCCTCGGCATAGAGGGATTCCCGCGCATTTGCTTGCGCTGCAAAGTCAGTCGCAGGCGGAAACCGCAGGTTCTCGGACTGCGCACGATCAAGCGAATCGCTCACGGATGACTCCTTGCTCAGTATTTTCTGGCACACCTCTAGGTGCGGATTTTCACACTACCGATTTCTCTAGCCTGACGACCCTTGCGTTGCAATTCGTTGCGCGCGACTCGTTAAACCGTGCGTTCAGCAAACGCTTACCAAAATCCCCCTAATATAATGAGAGTTGGATGAAACACTCCGACTGCGGCACCACATGATTCCCCCAATCTCGGTGACGCGAAGGCGACGCCGTTCCCCCCAACTGGCGTCGCCTTCCTTTTTCTCCAGAGTGTGGTCGGTTTCCGGGCCCTGAGCGGTTCGAGCCGTTCAAGCTGGTCGGATGCTCGAGAACCTGACCTCTCTGCTCGACGATTCGGTAACTGACGTCTTCGTCTCTCCCACGTCCGGGGTGTGGATTCATCGTGGCACCGCCGTCGAGCGCTCGTCGTTGGAGCTCACCGAAGAGGACGTTCGCGCACTCGCGGTTGAGCTGATTGATCGAGGAGGTCGGCACCTCGACGATGCGAGCCCGTGCGTCGACGTCGCGCTCGACGGCGGCGTGCGGGTGCACGCCGTCTTGTGGCCGGTGAGCGCCGGTGGCACCGAGGTATCGATTCGAATTCCGGCGAGACAGCGACCAGCTCTCGAGAGTTTTCGAGAAGAGGGGGCGATGTCGCCGCAGGTCGAGAGTGCGCTTCGGTCCGCGGTTGCCGGCGAGAAGACCATCCTGGTGACGGGTTCCGCCGGCGCGGGCAAGACCACACTGCTTCGGGCGTTGCTTGAGCTGGTGCCACAGCGCGAGCGCATTGTGGTGATCGAAGATGTTGCCGAGCTTCGGCTGGCGCATCCACGCGCGGTCGGCCTCGAAACGCGCGTGGCGAACGTGGAGCGCATCGGCGAGATCGGTGTTGCCGAGTTGATTCGCCAGTCGCTGCGCATGAGGCCTGACCGGTTGGTCGTGGGGGAGTGCCGCGGCGCCGACGTGGTCGACATGTTCATCGCCTTCACGACCGGGCACGCAGGTGGGGGCAGCACCCTGCACGCGTCGAGCTTGAGTGATGTAGCAACCCGGCTCGGGGCACTGTGCGCCCTCGCCGGGGTGAGCGACGAGACCACAACCTCACTCGCGCTCGCTGCCATTGATCTTGTTGCGCACATCGACCGCGTGGGGAGCGAGCGCTCGATTGTGCTGGGTCGCCCGCGACGCAATGACTCCGGGCAGCTGGTGATCGAGCCCGTCGAAGACGGTGGGGTCGGTGGGTTCGGTGATATCAGCAGCATTGCGAGACCGACGACGGGTGATGCGTGGCGCGACGAGTAGATGTGAGCCGCGAGGCGGTGCGTTTGGAACAGCTCGCCCAGCGAGTGCGCTCGCTGGGGGCATTCGCGCGCGCCGGTGTGCGCATCCCGGCCGACTCGTTTGATGACACCTCGGCCATCGAGTCGGTCGTTGCTGCCACGATTGCGGTGAGTCGCGAGTGCGGTTCGCCGCTGGCAGATGCGCTCAGCTCGGCCGCCGGGGTGTGCTCGAATCTGGCAGACCATCTCAGACAGGTGGGTGCCACGCTTGCCGGACCGCGTCTGGCGCGCATCATCATTTTGGCGATGCCCGTTGTTGCTGCACTGCTGACTGTTGCCCTGGGATTCGACATATTCTCGGTGTTGCTGGGGTCATGGTTCGGCTGGATGCTGGTCACGCTCTCTGTGCTGCTCACCTGGGGTGGCGACTGGTGGACGCGCCGCCTCATAGTGCAGGCATCGGTGCTGAACGTGACGGTCGGTACCTACGCGCGACTAATTGCGGTTGCGCTCGCTGCGGGTGTTGGTCTGAGCCGTGCTCGCGCGGTGGTGGGCCGGGCCTTTGCCAGCCGAAAAATTGAGCCCGACCCCAGCGAAGTCTCTGCCTGCGATCAACTGAACGCGATGACACAACGTTCCGGGGTTCCCCTGCGCTTTCTATTGGTCTCGCTCGACGAATCCCTCCGGTCGCAGGAGCTCGCCCTCGCCGGCACCCGCCTCGGGCAGCTCGGTGAAAAGCTCCTGCTCCCCATCGGATGCTGCGCCCTGCCGGCTTTTCTCTGCGCCGGGGTCGTTCCGGCCATCGTCTCGGTGGTTTCCGCCACAACCTCTCTTCGCTAAAACCTGTCCACCACTGCCCGCACTCGACCAACCCCGGATACCTCGCTCGCGCATCCTGCATAGAGGTCTCACAAGCCGAGGCCCATATAAGAGGAGTTCACATGAAACGAGTTATTCGAGACTTAGCCCAAGAGCTTGCCGACGAGCAGGGTGCCGCCACCGCCGAGTACGTCATTGCGACCATGGCGGCCGTGGGGCTTGCCGGTCTATTGGTGTCCATCTTGCGCGGTGACGCCGTGCGCTCACTGCTGACTGGGCTGATCACAAGTGCCCTTCACGTCGGCGGGTAAGTTGGCCCGGCGTTTGGCCTTTCGTTTCGCCGCGCAAGCAGGGTGGTTGCCCCTGCGAGCCACGCGGGGTTCTGTCTCCGTCGAGTTCGCCATCATCGCCCCCGTAGTTGTGCTCATCGTCGGGGCGCTTTTGGTCGTCGGGGTATTCCAAAGCCGAATGGGGGTTCTGAACATGGCGGTGTCGGTGGCCGTCGAGCAGATCGCTCACGGCATGCCCCAACAAGAGGCACTCGGGCAACTTGCTCAGTTGCATCCGGGCGGCGCAACCCTCGAGAGCGGCCCAACGCGGGTGTGCCTTCGCGTTGAGGTCACGCCGAGTGTTTCGAGCGGGCTGGGCTGGCTGCTCGATGCGCTTGAGGGGGCGCATCCGATTTTCGAGTGTGCCAGCAGGGTTCCGTGAGTCGGCGACCGGCGAACGATCGCGGATCAGCTCCCCTCCTCTTTATTGCCCTGTGCTCTGTTCTCTCCCTGAGCTTCGGGCTGCTGGGCGTAAGCACCATTGCCGTGCGCCAGGCCGATTTACAACAGCGAGCCGATCGCGCAGCTCTCGAGGTCGCCGACACGCGCAACGGAAGGCTGCCCGGAGACGCCTGTTCGCGTGCCGAGAGCGTCGCCTCGGCGGTCGGGGCAGAGGTGGTCGAATGCACTGTTACCGGGCTGGAATCCCGTGTTCGACTGCGTAGCCACTGGGGGCCATTTTCTCTCGAAGCACGGGCCCACGCCGGACCACCGAAAACTTCGCTTAATTTGACGAGTCGACGAAGCGCTGTATGGTGACACCGATACATCCGTAATTCGAAGGGTTCTTTTTTGTCAGATTCACGCAAGCTCGTCATCGTCGAGTCGCCGGCCAAAGCCAAGACCATTGGCAAGTACTTGGGCAGCGACTACGAGGTGTTGGCTTCGGTCGGTCACATCCGTGACATTCCGACGCCCAAAGAGCTTCCGGCCGACATGAAGAAGGGTCCGTTCGGCAAGTTTGCCGTCAACATTGAAGACAAGTTCCAGGCGTATTACGTGGTGTCTGAAGACAGCAAACGCACGGTGGCTGAACTGAAGCGAGCACTCAAGGAAGCTGACGAGCTTTACCTCGCAACCGATGAAGACCGCGAGGGTGAGGCCATCGCCTGGCACCTGCTCGAGGTGCTCAAGCCCAAAGTTCCCGTCAAGCGCATGGTCTTCCACGAGATCACAAAAGACGCCATCGAGGCGGCTCGTGAAAACACTCGTGAACTCGATACGTACCTCGTCGAGGCCCAAGAGACCCGCCGAATTCTCGACCGTATCTATGGTTTTGAGATCTCGCCGGTGCTCTGGCGCATGGTCGGCCCCAACCTCTCCGCGGGCCGCGTTCAGTCGGTTGCCGCTCGCCTCATTGTTGAGCGAGAGCGCGAGCGCATGGCGTTCACCACGGCAAGTTACTGGGATTTGTTGCTCACCGTCGGCACTTCGTCTGACATTGCGTCGCAGTTCGAAGCCAAGCTCGTTCGGCTGGGTGGCGCATCCATCGCTTCTGGTCGTGATTTCGACGAAAGCGGAAAGCTCAAGAGCAGTGCCCGCGCTCTGAACGAGAGCGAGGCGCTGGCATTGACGGCTCAGATTGCCTCGCCGGGAACCAACATCTCCGTAACCAAGCTTGAGACCAAGCCCTACTCGCGTAAGCCGGCGGCACCGTTCACCACCTCAACCCTGCAGCAGGCAGGTGTCAACGAGCTCAAGTTCTCGTCACGCCAGACCATGAGCGTTGCACAGCGTCTGTACGAGAACGGCTACATCACCTACATGCGAACGGATTCGCCGAGTCTTTCGACGCAAGCGATGAACGCCGCTCGCACCCAGGCCATCGCCATGTACGGTGCCGATCAAGTTTCCGAGTCGCCGCGTCTGTACGCCGGTAAGAGCAAGAATGCTCAGGAGGCACACGAGGCTATTCGCCCGTCGGGTGACGTCTTCAAGACTCCGGCCGAGCTGGCATCCGTTCTGCGCGGTGAAGAGCTCAAGCTCTACGAACTGATCTGGAAGCGAACCGTAGCCTCACAGATGGCTGATGCCAAGGGTCAGACGGCCACCGTTACCGTCGGCGTCACGCCGGCTGGAGGGGAGCTCGCCGAGTTCACCGCCAGCGGTACCGTCATCACATTCCGGGGATTCCTCAACGCCTACGAAGAGAGCATCGACGAAGACACCAAGGCAAACGAAAGCAACGACGACGCCAAGCTTCCGGCGATGACCGAGGGCCAGACCCTGGTGCTCGCCGACATCGAGGCCAAGGGTCACGAGACCCAGCCTCCCGCGCGATACACCGAGGCCAGCCTGGTGAAGAAGATGGAAGAGATCGGCATCGGTCGGCCTTCGACGTACGCGAGCATCATTGAGACCATCCAGTACCGCAAGTACGTGGTCAACCGCGGTAAGGCGCTTGTGCCGACCTGGATTGCGTTCGTCGCCATTCGTCTCCTCGAAGAGAGCTTCTCTGATCTCGTCGCCTACGATTTCACCGCCGAGCTCGAGAGTGACCTTGACCGAATCGCCGCTGGCGAGGCCAAGGGTGCTGCCTGGCTCAAAGAGTTCTACTACGGCAAGGGTGACGAGCACCCCGGCCTGCAGTACGAAGCGGCCAACCTCGGGCCCGTCGACAAGCAGACGCTGAACTCTATGGAACTGGCCGGCGGCCACGTGCTGCGCATCTGGCCCTCGGGTTCGTACATCGAGGTCGATGACCCGGATGCTGGCCCCGAGGCGAAACGTAAGGTGTACCTGCCCGACGACATGGCTCCCGACGAGCTCACCGCCGCGAAGGTGCAGGAACTCATCGACGCACCCATCGCCGGTGACCGTGTTCTCGGTATCAACCCCGACAATGGCAAAGAGATTCTTGCCAAAGACGGTCGCTTCGGGCCCTACGTGACAGAGCGCGAACCCGGCGCTGACCCAGATGCCAAGCCCGACCCCAAGGCGCCGAAAGAGCGCACCGCTTCGCTGTTCAAATCGATGGACCCGGCGACCCTCGATCTCGAAACCGCGCTGAAGCTCATCAACCTTCCTCGCGACGTCGGAGCTGACCCCGAAACCGGCGAAATCATCACTGCGCAAAACGGTCGCTACGGTGCATACCTCAAGAAAGGCACCGACACTCGTTCACTCGATTCAGAAAACGAGATCTTCGAAATCGACCTCGCTGGAGCACTCGACAAGTTTGCGCAGCCAAAATACGGGGCCCGCAAGGCATCCGCCAACATCTTCGAGTTCGAGGCAGACCCGATTAGCGGTAAACCGGTCAAGGTCAAAGACGGTCGTTTTGGTCCGTACGTCACCGACGGCGAGACCAACGCCACCATCCCGCGCACCGACAAGGTCGATGAGATGACCTACGAGCGTGCGGTTGAGCTTCTGGCTGAGAAGCGCGCCAAGGGGCCGGCCCCCAAGCGTCGGGCTGCAGCCAAGAAACCGGCGGCTAAAAAGACCACCGCAAAGAAGAAGTAGGCGCGCTCGTGAGTGGGCTGTTCATTACGTTCGAAGGTGGCGACGGGGTTGGCAAGTCGACCCAGGTGCGCCTGCTTGCCGATCACCTAGCAAGCCAGGGGCACACGGTCGTAACCACGCGCGAACCCGGTGGAACACAGCTCGGTCAAGAGATTCGCAACATCGTGCTGCATCACCGAGGCGATATTGCTCCACGAGCAGAAGCGCTTCTCTACGCAGCCGATCGCGCTCACCACGTTTCGACCCTCGTTCGCCCAGCGCTTGAGCGCGGCGAAGTGGTCTTGCAAGATCGCTACTTCGACTCGTCGATCGCCTATCAGGGCGCGGGCCGTATTCTTGATGGCGACGAGATCAAGAACATCTCGCTCTGGGCGACAGGTGATCTCATTCCCGACCTCACGATATTGCTCGACCTCGACCCGGCGGCCGCGCGCGTTCGACTCGACGCCGACGACAAGGTCTTCGACCGCCTCGAAAACGAGAAGCAAGAGTTTCACGCCCGGGTTCGTGAGGGTTTCTTGGCCCTGGCTGCGGCTGAGCCGCACCGCTGGCTAGTACTTGATGCACGTGCCCCGCGCGAAGAAATCGCAGCTGCGATTCAGATTCGTGTCGGTTCCCTTCGTTAGCCTTGTGCCATGACCGTGTGGGATGAGCTGGTGGGCCAGCCTGAGGCGCTCGCTGTTTTTCAGGCGGCTGCCTCGTCTGAGCTTGTCTCTACCGACGCATCCTCGTCGACCATGACCCACTCCTGGCTCATCACCGGTCCTCCCGGCTCGGGCCGATCGAACCTCGCCTACGCTTTCGCGGCTTCCCTACTGTGCCGCACGCAAGGCTGTGGTGAGTGCCCCGATTGCCGCCAGGTCGCCGCGCGAACGCATCCCGACCTTGCCACCCTGACAACAGAGCGTGTCATCATTTCGATCGACGAGGTGCGTGCGCTGGTCGAGGGCTCATACTACTCACCCTCGGTGTCGCGCTATCGCGTGATCATCATCGAGGATGCAGACCGCATGGCCGAGCGCACGAGCAACGTTTTGCTTAAAGCCCTTGAAGAGCCGCCGGAGCGCACCGTGTGGATCCTGTGTGCGCCGAGCGAGGCAGACCTGATTCCGACGATTCGCTCACGCGTTCGTTCCGTGCGCCTTCGCGTGCCCAGTATCGACAACGTTGCCGACTTGCTGGTCGAACGCGATGGCATTGATCGTGTTGACGCCGAACTCGCCGCTCGTCATGCCCAGAGCCACATTGGCATGGCGCATCGTCTCGCCACGAATGAAGAGGCTGCTTCTCGACGGGCCGAGTCGATCGACCTCGTGCTCTCGATGCGCGGTGTTCACGATGCAGTGATGGCTGCGGCTCGCTTGTTAGAGATTGCCACCGATGATGCAAAGGCGCTCACGGATGAGCGCGACGCCGAAGAGCTCGAGTACACCCGGCGCACCCTCGGCATCGCCGAAGCTGATTCCATACCCGCGCAGATGCGCAGTCAGTTCAAGAACCTCGAAGAGCAACAAAAGCGCCGGGCGACTCGTAGTTTGCGCGACGGACTCGATCGCATCCTTGTCGATTTGATGTCGGTCTATCGCGATGTCGTTCGCATTCAGCTGGGTGTCGAAACAGACCTCATCAACCGAGAAGAACTGCCCGCGTTGGCCACGATTGCGAACGCTCGCACGGCCGAGCAGTCGCTCGCCGCGCTTGATGCAATCTCTGAAGCGCGCGAACGAATCGCTTCCAACGTTTCTCCGGCGCTTGCGCTCGAGGCCATGCTCATCCACGCGATTCGTCGTTCGGCTGCATAGTGCGTAACTTTCGTGCATTAGGCGGAGCTCTTATCGCCGCACTCCTCATTGGATTGACCGCGTGTTCTTCACTTCCAGCAGGGGTGAACTCGACTCCTGCTCCGGGTGAGGTGTCGAGCGAGCTCGCTCCCTATTACCAGCAGGTCCTCACCTGGAAAAGCTGCCGGGATGGGCTCGAGTGCACCACGGCAATCGCGCCACTTGACTGGGCGCATCCTGCCGGCAAGACCATCTCGCTGGCGTTGATTCGACACAGGGCCCCAGCCAAGACTCGGCAAGGTTCACTGTTTGTGAACCCCGGAGGCCCCGGAGCGAGTGGAGTCAAGTTCATTCGCGACAGCCTCGACTACGCCGTCGACAAAACCCTCATCGCCAATTTCGACGTCATTGGATTTGACCCTCGGGGTGTTGGTGACTCAACTCCAGTGCGCTGCTACAACGCCAAACAAATGGACATCTACCTCTACGGTCTGGCCAAGGCAGCGCGCGGAACCTCGGCGGCGCTCGCCGAGTCGGTCGCTGAGGCCAAGGCTTTTGCCAATGCCTGCTTGGCCAACACCGGCGACCTGCTCGCGCACGTCGACTCGATTAGTGCGGCTCGCGATCTTGACATGCTCCGCAATGCGGTTGGCGATTCGAAGCTGAACTATCTGGGCTACTCCTATGGATCCTTCCTGGGTGCGATGTACGCGCAGACTTTTCCTCACAAGGTGGGCCGGCTCGTTCTTGACGGTGCGGTCGACCCGAGCGTCAGCAATGATGCCGGAATCGTGACGCAGGCCAAGGGGTTCGAAATGGCGTTGGGTAATTACCTCGCCTGGTGTCTCAAGCAGTCTGACTGTCCGTTCTCGGGCAGTGTGACCTCGGCGAAACTAGAAATTCGTTCGGTTCTCGAGCGAGTAGATTCCAAGCCGCTTAAGGCATCCGATGGTCGACTTCTCGGCGCTGATGCGCTGGCGACGGGCATCATCGCCCCGCTCTATTCGCAGTCCTCGTGGACGTATCTGAGCCAGTTGTTCACCGATCTTCTCGTTGACAACAATCCCGACACTGCCTTTGCTCTCGCTGACTGGTACAACGAGCGCGATTCCGACGGAACCTACCTCAGTAACCAGACTGAGGCATTCACTGCTGTTACCTGCTTGGATGCCCCGGCGGCACCGCGTGCAAACTGGCAACGCAACGCCGATGAGCTGAAACGTGTCGCCCCCACAATAGGCGTCTACTTTGCTTTCGGTGAGGTCGGCTGTTCCGTCTGGCCGGTTCCTGCCGTGCTCACACCGGCAAGACTCGGTCCCACCGGGCCTAGTCCAATTCTGGTCATTGGCACAACCGGTGATCCGGCAACACCGATTTCGTGGGCCGACGGCCTGGTGAAACAGCTGACCAACGGGCGGTTGATTCGTTACACCGGTGAGGGTCACACCGGCTACAACCGCGGAAGTTCCTGCGTGAACAAGATCGTCGACGACTATCTCACCGGCAGCAAAATTCCAGACCGCTCGTCAACCTGCTAGTTGGCCTGGGAGCGCAACCGCAAGACACGTTCGTGAACGCCAAGGTCAGATGGATACGCCTTGTTTAGGGCGTCGGCAAGAACGAGCGGACCGCAGACACGCGCGGCAGCATCGTCGGCGATGAGCTCGGTAGTTATTCGCGCGGCCGAGGCGAATCCAGTTCCGGCTTTGACGGAGGGCGCAATTGCCTCTGCGATGTTTGCGGTAGCAATGACTCGCGCGTGATTCAAGAGGAGGTGGGCGTGCTCGTGTTCCACGACTGCGTGGAGTTCTTGAGGCGTCAGTCGCTCGACGACGGCAGAAGTTCCTAGCACGCGACCGGCACGCGCGCCCATCAACGGAACGTTTGCGTCAACCACCCAAAGAATTCGACTCGCGACCTCTGTGCGAGTGGCCCCAGCGATGAGGGGCGCTAACTCGACTGTCATGGAGTTCACGGCTGCCCGCGCATCTTGAACAGCAACCCCCATGCGGAAAGCCAAGATGCCCACCACGGCAATCGATAGCCAGCCAAGGACGCTGTCAATCAAAGGGCTGAGGGTGTCGTGCCCCGGAACGTGTGTCAGGTGATGGCGCAAAGCAAGTGCGATAAAGAGGCCGAGCCCGGTCGAAATAGAGACCGCCGAGATTGCAAAGGATGTTTGCCAGAGCCTGAGGCAAGCGACGGGGTGGCGCACGATGAATGTGGGGCGCCCGAGGACCACGGGCGTCAGGATGGTCAGAGTGGCGTATAGAGCGAGGAGAATCACTCCGACCGCGAGCAGGCTCAATCTTGACTACTTGGATGTGCGTGATGATTGTTCGCCGAGGGCTCGAGCGAGCACAGCTCGGTCTGCCTCGGTCAGGGAACCAGCAAGGAGCAGCAGGGCCGCTGCTCGGTCGCCGGCATTCTCGAGTGCGGTCTGAATCGACGCGTTGGCTTGATCGAGACGTGAGCGCGACGCGAAATATTCGAAGCTTCGACCTGCACTCGACTGGCGGTCGACGCTTCCTTTGTGTCGCATGCGCTCGAGCACTGTGATGAGCGTTGTCACGGCGGGCTGAGGCGCCCCGAACCGTTCCTGGATTCTCTTGACGGTGAGAGGTTCTTCTGTTGCCCACAACACATCGAGAATGTCGGCCTCGAGTTCACCCCGCGCGCGCCCTGTCATCTCACACTCACTTCCCAACCAAGCCCGATAGTTTGGATGTTCAACTACTCTACGACTTGTAGAATGACTTTATCCAACTCCGCATTTGCGATGAAAGGCTTTCTCGTGAAACTCCTCTCTGGATTCCGTCCGGCTCGAGCCCTGCTCGGTTTTGTGCTGACCATCGCTGCTCTGGTTGGAGCCGTTGCATTTGCCCCTGCCGCCGAGGCCCACTCCGAGCTTGAGTCTTCGACTCCGGCCGAGGGCGCCACGGTCTCGACCCTGACCGAACTCAAGCTCACGTTCGGTGAAGCGGTGGTTCCCGAGATGTCGAAGTACACCTTGACAGACGAGATGGGCATGGTCGCCAAGCTCGGCGAGCCGACTTACGACTCCACCAAGACGATTGTGACCATTCCGCTGCGTTCCATCATCATGGGCGGCAAGCAGGTCATCGGGTACGCCGTGCTCTCGATCGATGGCCACCCCATCTCGGGCAAGATCAACTTCACGATGGCCGGGGGAGCGATGGGTGCACCTGGCGACAAAGACCACAGCGGAATGCCTCGCCCCGACGGCGATCACCACGACCTCGACGGTGACCACAATGCAGGTGCGACCTCCAACGTGTGGGCAAACATCGGATACGCGGCCGGGGGTCTGGTCGGCGGCGCACTCGTCGTGCTCATTATTACCCTTGTCGCCCGCCGTCGCTCCACGGCCAAGCAGGCTCGTTTAGACGGCGACAACTCGAGCGAGTAAGCTTGTCACCTGTTGCGCTGGTCGCAACAAACGCCGCCTTAGCTCAGTCGGTAGAGCGATTCACTCGTAATGAATAGGTCGCGAGTTCGATTCTCGCAGGCGGCCCAGAGCAAGAGCCCCCGAGGACATCGGGGGCTTTTCTCATGCCAAAACAGCGAAGAGCAGACGTGAAGAGTGTGAGCCACCGACGTGAACGGTATGAGTGCCTGCATTGCGCGTTGGCATGTCAAGGTCGCCACCAGGAAGCCCAGATTCGCCGGGCATGTGCATGGCGAGCGGGCCCGTGGGATGACCCGCAATCTCGAGAACTAGGCGCTCTCCAGAATGCAACTTCATGGCTGTCGGCCACAGACCTATCTGAAGCTCGACAGGTGTTCCCGGAGCAACGAGCTCCTCAGCCGCGTGTGTGTGGTGCGGTTCGAGACGACTGGACTTTGATGCGTCGGTGGCTCGGTGCGATGCGCGAAGTCGACCGACCGGACCGGTGTAGGACACTGCCGCCGGGAGCATGCCGTCCTTCTCTAACGAGCGCACGAAGCCCTGGGCAGGAGCTGCTCGAAGGGTGATGTGGTGAAGACGGTTGCCGGCGGCATCTTCTTTGTAGACCGCCACGAAGACATCCAGGTCGTTGCCAGCATCGGTCGACACCCACAGATTCGCGTTCAATGCCCCGTAAATGGTCATGTCTTTTTCGGCCACCATCGAAAACTTTGCCGAGGCGGTGACATCTGTGGAGACATACGAAACAGCGCCTTCGCCGGGCGCGGATCCGGTCAGGCTTCCGGTCTCGTCGAGAAAGAGTTCCGCCGCCGTTGATTCCAGAGGCCACTGCGGGGCAACGATGTTCGTTTCGTCTACCCCGCCCGGGTCGAGCACTGTGTACCGCACGCGGGGAGTGTTCTCCCATCCGTTTTCTTCGCCCTTGAGGTAGCGGTCGAAGAACTTGCGCAGGTCGGCCATGCTCGACGGATCTGCAAGGTCGATCCACTCTTGGGTGTCGTGTACGCGCATCCAGGTAGTTTCTTTGGGAAGTTGTTCGAACGCAGCGAGCGTTCCGCGGGTGTGAATCGGGTTCGACCAGCTTGCAGAAATGTACACGGCAGCCGAGACCTTCGAGAGGTCATCGACTTTGCTTGCCCAGTACTTGTCGAAGAGCGGGTGATGTTGCGACGCAGCAGCGAGATCTTCTACCTGGTTCTCACCGAAGATGAATGAGTAAATGTCGCGTTCGTTGAACGTGATGTCGGGAATGCCGCCGCGCATGATGACGTCTCGGTAGAGGTCTGTGAGACCCTCCCACGGAGCAATTGCTTTGAGGTTCGGCGGGTTTGTGGCAGCCGCGGCCCACTGGGTCATGCACAGCTGAGAGTTTCCCGCCATGCCGACAGCACCGTTGGACCACGCTTGCGCGGCGATCCACTCGATGACATCACAAATGTCTTGTGCCACATCCGGTCCGAGGAACCTCATGTCGCCGCCCGAGTGAGAGGTTCCACGCGCATCAACCATGACGATGGCGTATCCGTGCTCACACCAGTAACCAGGGTCGAGAGACTCGAAGGCGTTAAGGCCACTCACATCGTGTGGTGGTACTCCAAAATTGACCGGGTAGAACGCGGTATTCCAGTAGCCACCCCGCTTTGAATAGGGGGTGTACATGACAACCGAGGGAAGATTGGTGCTCAAGGACGCCGGGCGGTAGACGTCACCGTAGAGCACTGTTCCATCCCGCAGGGTCACGGGCTGATCTTCATCAACCTGGATATCGACGCCAAGGGGGCGAGCGCCTTCTTTAACAATGGTTCCCGCCGAGAAGATGGTGGTTTGCGTCAAAACCGGTGGAATCGGAATCTTTGACTCAGAGACTGGATTTCCGGGGCGGAACGGGGCGTCGATGCTCATGAGTGTCCTTCGGTGACGACGATGTCAGTACACCGCAATCAGACCACATAACAAATAATCGTGTCAACACAAAAATCTGTTATTTCTCGAGAAGTGTCAACAATTGTGCTCTCGCTGGCTCCCATAAGGATTCCTTGACTGCCTGGCACTGTGCGATCGATGCGTTCGCAGGCCAGTCAGCAGGAAGGGCCGAGGGCGGGAGGCCGGGGTCAGCTAGTAAGAGGGTGCTCCAGCTATTCAACAGATGAACAAGGTCGGCGAGGGGGTGGGTTGGGTCGAGTGTTGGTGCGCGCCAGATATTTTGAAATGCCTCGTGTTCGCTTCGAATGCTGGGCACATCCCACGCCCGAGAGATCATTCCAGAAACGAGTGCGTCGTCAAGGGGAGCCGCAATAAACCCCACGGCATCAATGGGGGTGGCGGGGCCGAAGGCTTCATTCATGAGCTCGGTCACATCGACCCGACCCGGCGTAATCCACACTCCTGGCATGAGTCGACCAAAGCCAGCCCACGCGAGCCTAAGGTTCAGTTGGTAGCGGTCGTTGCGCAGAGCAGGCCCCTCCGGAATCGTGAGGAGAGTCCATTCGGCGTCGCCATGAAACAACGAGTGGGGGTCACTTACTCGGCGTTGCCCCTGTGAAACCAAACTTGAACCACTCACACTGAGCCGGTAGCGCACTTCGGTTCCAACCCGTTCGGTTTCGAAAAGGCCCTTCTCGGCGTTTCGCCTGAGCGTGGCGCGAATGGCCGCCTCTTTGAATCCCAGGGGGGTCAGCGCCCTCACGACAACCTGAGCCGGCAGCCACGAGCTGAGTTCAAAATCAATGCTTGTGACGCCAAAGAGCGTCATGACCGCGCCGAATAGTTGGATGCTCGGCCGGTTCATCGCGCGCTCGGCACCGCCTGTCACTTCAGGTGACCCTCGGTACTCGGCACGAGCGAGGGACGCTCCACCAGGAACATCACGGCCCAGTAGCAGGCAAATCCGACGAAGATACCGGCGTAAACGTCCATGAGGTAGTGCTGCTGCAGCATGACAGTTGCCGGATAAATCAGTGCCAGCCAGGGCATGAGAATCCATACCGTCTTGGGGAACCGATAGCGAAGACGGTACAGAGAAATAATGGCGATGGTCGTCCACGCACAATGGCCACTGGGGTAGCCGTTGAACGGCTGGTCATTGCCCCACACAAGATGAACGAGGGCTCCCATGGGCCCGTCGGGAACGCTAGCGGTTCTCAACACCATCGTTTGAAACAGCCAGAACGATAGGTCAAGAAATATCTGGGCGACGATGAGTGCGAGGGTGACGGTCATGAATCGACGAAATGAGCCGGCCAACAGGTTCAGAATGGGGGTCAGGACTGGCACCAAGAGCAGGTAGCTCAAGTAGGGCAAAGCCATGATCGGCACAAATGGCACCAAACTGTCGGCCCAGCTCTTGAGCACGAAGGTCTGGGTGACGGTTGTGCCGCCCGAACCGCTGGTCGGGTTGACCAGTTGCTCGGTTGCTGGGTTCCAGGCGTAGAACGCCGGCCAGCGATGGGGGCCTGGCGCAAAGTTGAGCGCAAGGTACGTGCCGAAAGCAGCGGCTACGCCGAGCATCAGCACAACAGCAAGGATCCATCGACGAGTGGTCATCATGCTCTCGATGCTAGTGGCGCAGGCTCAGGAATCAGCAGGTCGCATGGGTTAGCCTCGCTGGAGGTGTCATTAGTGCGTCGAAAGGAGCGCGTCAGAGGTGAAGTGGTTTAACGAGCTAACTCGACCTGTGCGCATCGCTCTCGTCGTGGCCCTCGTGGCTCTGCTGGGTGGTGGCGTGACCGCGACCACGATTGCGCTCGTCTCGCGCAGCGCAACGAAAGTAGTGGCAGGCCCGGTAACGCCAACCCCGTCGATGACGCCCACCCCTTCCTTGGCGCGCACCTGCGCGGTCGCCGATCGTGCGGCTGACCCACGTCTGGCAAATCTGCAAGCCGAGGTTCTGAATGCGACGACCGGCGAAGTATTGTTCGACCGGGGTGGCATGACGGCATCCCGTGCAGCAAGCGTGACCAAAGTGCCGACAATGGCAGCGGCACTCGCGGTGCTCGGCCCCGACTATCGAGTCAAGACCCGGGTCGTTGCAGGCGTCGAGCCGGGAACGCTCGTGCTCGTTGGCGGCGGCGACATTACTCTCTCGCGCACGCCCTCGGGGCACCGCACGATTTACGGTGCCGTGGCTCACCTGGATGCCCTCGCCGACCAGGCGCTCAAGGCCTACGCCTCAGACCCCGCCAACGTTGATGTTCCGCTGACCAAGCTCATCGTTGACGCGAGCGTTTTTGGCGGCCCTGCCTGGCAACCGAGTTGGAACAAGAAAGAAATTCGTGACGGGTACATGCCACCCATCACTGGACTGATGGTGGACGGCGATCGAGCGAACCCCGACGAAGGCACTTCTCAACGCAGCACCGACCCGATCGGAAAAGCTGCCAAGGCCTTCGCCAAGTTAATCGGGGTAACCCACATCGAAAACGGAACTGCACCCGCTGGCGCAACCGTACTCGCTACGGTCAGTTCGCCATCCGTTTCGGCACTCATGGAACGCATCGTCACCTACAGCGACAACACGGCCGCCGAGATGTTGGCCCGACTAACCGCAATCAAGGTCGGTCTGGGCAACACGTTTAGTGCAATTGATGCGGGCACCAAGCAAGGCCTGGCCGGTTACGGCATTGACACTGCAGGCCTGCACTTTGCTGATGGCTCCGGACTCAGTGACGATAACGCGATCACTCCCGATTACCTTGACCACCTCTTCGTGAAGGTCGCCGCGCGTGAGGGCAATCTCGGCGTCATCCTCGACAATCTTCCCATTGCTCGAAAAAAAGGGTCACTTTCTTATAGCGGTCGGTTCGAGGGTCCGAACGCCGTCGTCGCGGGCAATTTGTTGGCCAAGACGGGTTGGATCGACACCGGATACACGCTTTCGGGCATCATTCACGCCAAAGATGGCACCCTCCTCACGTTCACGATTTACGCTCTGGGCGACGTGAGTGATTCAGCAAAGCAAGCCATCGATACACTTGCCACAGGATTTTATCTGTGTGGAAACAAGCTCGCTAATAGGTGAGAATGTTCTCCACCGACTGCTGTGGAGGCACACGTGAAGGACTGGTCCCCGAAACTCTGGCTGCGCATCCTGCTGCCAACGGCGCTGATTCTGGTGTGGCTTGCCATCGCCGGCGTCGGTGGCCCCACCTTTGGCAAGATATCGAGCGTCTCGACGAATGACCAAGCCGGCTTCTTGCCGGCCAGTGCCGAGAGCACCGAGGTCAATTCGTGGCAGACCAAGTTCTATGACTCCAAGTCGATTCCCGGTGTCATCGTCTCTGTGGTGAAATCGGGGTCGGTTACTGAAGCAGACAAAGCAAAATTCGTCGAGCTCAGCACCAAGATTGCCAAGTCACCCGGCGTCGCCGAGCTTCCTGCTCAGGCCTTTCTGCCCACGTTCTCAACCGACGGCAAGGCCGTTGAGTACTTTGTTCCCTTCACGGCTTCAGGCGAAGAACTCACAAAAGACGTCGCGGATCTACGCGACCTGGTCAAGGCAGATTTCCCGTCAAACTTCGATAGCTACGTGACCGGCCCCGCTGGGTTGCTTGCCGACTTTGTCAAGGGCTTTGCTGGCATTGACGGCATTCTGTTGCTCGTCGCCCTGCTCGCTGTTTTTGTTATCTTGTTGATTGTTTATCGTTCGATACTTCTGCCAATCCTGGTCTTGCTGACGTCGGTCTTCGCCCTGAGCGCGGCCATTCTCGGCATCTATTACCTTGCGTTGAATGACGTCATCAAGGTTTCTGGCCAGAGCCAGGGCATCCTTTCGATTCTGGTCATCGGTGCGGCAACCGACTACGCCCTGCTGTTCGTCTCGAGGTATCGAGAGTCGCTGTTCGAAGTGCAGTCGAAGTGGGCCGCAATCGGACGCGCCTACCGGGGGTCGTTCGAAGCCATCGCTTTCTCGGCGATGACCGTCATTCTCGCTTTGCTCTGCCTGTTGTTTAGCGACCTCAACTCGAATAAAGCCCTCGGGCCCATCGCTGCCTTTGGAATTTTCTTTGCCTTCCTCGCTGCGGTCTCGTTCTTACCTGCGCTCTTGGCCGCGTTCGGTCGCGCAGCGTTCTGGCCGTTCATGCCCAAGGTGGGCAAGAAGAAGCTCGAAAAAGCTGGTGCAGAAGTGATCCCCGGGCTCGAGGGCGTGCGTGGCCTGTGGCGGAGAGTCGGAACGCTGATTGCCAAACGTCCGCGCACGACCTGGATTGTCACGCTGCTGGTTCTCTTGGCAGCGGTGGCGGCACTTCCCACTCTGAAAGCCAGTGGTCTGCCGCAAACGGACTTCTTGCTCGGTAACAACATCCAGTCTGTAGACGGCCAGAAGGTGCTCGGTGAGCACTTCGATGCGGGTGCCGGTTCACCCATTGTCATCATTTCGAATGAGTCGGACTACACGTCTGTTGAAAAGACCGCAGCCGATACCGAGGGCATTTCTGAGGTTTCAGTATTCCCTGACACAGAAAAAACTAAGTCGGCTTTCGAAGAGGCGATGAAGAAGGCGGTGGCTGAGTCAATCGCGACGCGTTCGCCGTTGGTTGTTCCGACGGTTGCCCCGGTTCCGAAGGTTGTCGATGGCAAGGTGCTCATCAACGCGACTCTGAAGTATCAAGCCGATTCGGCTGAGGCTGAAGATGTGGTCAAGACGTTGCGCAGTGAGTACAAGGCCGACGGTTCTGGTGCGATTGTCGGTGGAGAAACTGCAATCGCGCTCGACACAAACGTCACGGCGCAGGCTGACTTGACCAAAATCATTCCGATTGTGTTGATCGTGATCTTTATCATCCTGATGTTGCTGCTGCGATCGGTCGTTGCTCCTCTGATTCTCATCTTCACGGTCGTCGTGAGCTACGCGGCGACCCTGGGTGTTTCAGCTCTGGTGTTCAACAACATCTTCAAGTTCCCAGGTGCTGATGCGAGCGTGCCGTTGTTCGGCTTTGTATTCCTTGTCGCGCTAGGCATCGACTACAACATCTTCTTGATGACTCGGGTTCGAGAAGAGAGCTTCAACATCGGCACCAGGCCGGGCATCCTCAAAGGTCTTGCAGTTACCGGTGGCGTGATCACCTCTGCAGGTGTTGTGTTGGCGGCAACTTTTGCTGCCCTTGGTGTTATTCCGATTCTGTTCTTGGTGCAGATTGCGTTCATCGTGGCCTTCGGTGTAATTCTCGACACCGTCCTCGTTCGCTCACTGCTCGTACCTGCGTTGTCGTACGACATCGGTCAAAAGATTTGGTGGCCGAGCAAGTTGGGTCGGGCCAGCAAGTAGTTTGTTGTGATCAACGGCGAGGTCTCTTTCTGGTGGTCGCAGGTCGGCGGGGTTCCCACTCCGCGGCCTGCGCTACCCGGCAACCTCGCGGTCGATGTCTGCATTGTCGGTGCGGGGTACACCGGACTCTGGGTCGCCTATTACTTGAAGCAGGCACAGCCTGACCTCGAGGTCGCCATCGTCGAGAAAGACTTCGCTGGATACGGTGCCTCCGGCCGCAACGGTGGTTGGCTCACCAACTCAGTCACCGGTGGTCGAGAGCAATACATCGAAAAGTACGGCCGCGACGCAGCCGGCCAGATGCAGACTGCCCTCAATAGCACCGTGGCCGAAGTGATTCGAGTTGCCGCCCTCGAGGGCATTGACGCGGACATCGTTGCGGGTGGCGAGTACATATTTGCTCAAAATGCGGCACAGCAGGCTCGCCTTCATCAGTGGGCTGCCGACGAGCAATCCTGGTCAATGACCGACGCAGTGCTCTTGAGCAGCGCCGAGGCTCGGGAGCGCCTCAACATCGAGTCCACAACGGGTGCACTGTGGCATCCGCATGCAGCGCGCATCCACCCTGCCAAGTTGGTGGCCGGCTTGGCACGCGCGGTTGAGGCTCGAGGCGTGCAGGTTTATGAGCAAACCGCGGCGAGCGTCATTGAGTCAGGTCGCGTCGTGACCGACCGAGGTGTCGTGACTGCACGAACCGCGGTGATCCGGGCCACCGAGGGTTTCACCGCCAATCTGGCTGGCCTGCACCGGGCCTGGTTGCCCATGAACTCTTCGATGATTGCAACCGAACCGCTGCCCGAGAGTAGCTGGCGAGAGATTGGTTGGGCCGGGCGCGAGGTCGTCGGTGACATGGCGCACAGTTACTTTTATGCGCAGAGAACGGCCGATGGTCGCATCGCCATTGGCGGTCGAGGAGTGCCTTACCGCTTTGGCTCGCGAACCGACAATGACGGCTCCACGGCGCAATCAACCGTGGATGCCCTGACCGCTCTCTTGGGCAAACTCTTCCCTGCGGCATCCGATGTGCCCATCGCCCACGCATGGTCGGGGGTGCTCGGTGTTCCTCGCGACTGGTCTGCAACCGTGGGTTTCGACGCGTCAACGCGAGTTGGTTGGGCCGGTGGTTATGTGGGAACAGGGGTCACGGCGACAAACCTCGCCGGCCGAACGCTGACCGACCTGGTGCTAGGCCGCGACACCGACGAGACGCATCTGCCCTGGGTCAACCACCGGGTGCGCAACTGGGAGATCGAACCGTTGCGCTGGCTCGCTGTGCACGGTCTCTACTCGGCGTATCGTGTGGCTGACGCCGCCGAGCGCGGTGGTCGAACCACGACCTCGCCCATTGCTCGCATAGCCGACGTAATCAGCGGTCGGAAACACTAGTTCTAGGGGGCGAAGGTGAGCTCCGGCTCAACGTCGACCACAAGAACGAGCGGCTCGGTGCGCGAAGCGAGAGTGGGAACGACCTGTGCGAGGGTGGCGCGGACGTCGTCGTAGGTCGACAGGCGCGTGGCCGGGCATCCGAGTGAGGTCGAAAGGGCAACGAAGTCGACTTCGTTGAACGCCGGCCACGCAGGTGAGCCGGTGCCGAATTTCTCGTCGAGACGGTCCATCACGGCGTAACGCCCGTTATTCAAAATGATGAAGAGCGCGCCTGCTTGATACTTCGCAGCCGACCACAGACCTTGAATGCCATACATTGACGAACCGTCGCCCAAAATGGCAATGACCGGGCGCTCGCTCCCCATGCGCAACCCAATGGCAGCCGGAAGTCCGAAACCGAGTCCGCCCATGGCCGCACTGACGAAACCTAGGGGCGTTTTTGCCGGCAGAAGGTCGTGCAGGTCTGGACGACTTGAGGGCGTCTCTTCGACCAGAATCACATCGTCGCTGATGAGTTCGGCAAGCGCCGCCATCACCTGGGATGCGCGCAGCGGCTCCCCGGCAGCCGGCGGCGTGACCGTGCGGCGTTTGAACTCGATACCCGTTCGCAGGGAGTCCACCGGATTTACCATGTCGGTGATTGCCTGAATCGTCGGAGCAAGGTCCGCGATGATGGAGAGCTCTGCAGGCGAGCGGTGAGCTTCGTCAGAATCCTGGGTGAGAACAAACACGCGAGTACCCGGAGCGAACATGTCGCCAGGTTCGTAGTTGTACTGACGAAAGACTGGTGCACCCAGACTGAGAATCAGGTCGAATTCGGCGAGCTGTCCTCGAACGGTTGACCGTGAGGCAGACAAGAAGCCAGCAAAAAGTCGGTGATCTTGTGGAAATCCCGGCGCTCCAGCGAAAGACTCCTGCAACACGGGGGCGTTGATCTTTTCGGCGAGGGCAACCGCCGCGGCCCATCCTTCGCTGGAATTGTTTCCAGCCCCAGAAATGATGACCGGGTTCTTCGCCTGGTTGAGAGCAAGCGCAATATCGGTGACAGCTGCCTCACTCGGACGCGCGGTTTGCTCCACGCGGTCGGCGGCAGCGAAAACGTGCGTTTCGTCCGCAATCTGGCTCCAGTCGTCCATTGGTACGACGACAATTGCCGGTCCACGTTTGGTGATGGCCTCATGGTGGGCGCGCGCAAGCGCGGCCGGCACATCCTGGGCAGTGACGGGTTCGTTGTACCAAACCGGATATTCGCCTGCTAAGCCACGGATGCGTCCGGCCAAGAACGGGTCGGTAGCAATGTGCCGGCGGTCTTGCTGCCCGACCAAAATGACGAGCGGCGCACGGTTTACGCGGGCGGTGGCGATTGCTCCGATTGCGTTACCCAGCCCGGCCGTCGTGTGCACGATGACCATCGCCGGAGCTCGACGGGCGAGTGCGTATCCGGTAGCCATGCCAACCACCGAACCCTCGTGAAGGGCGAGCGTGAACGCAAAGTCCGCTGGAAAGTTTGCCAGTAGCTGGATCTCAGTCGAGCCCGGGTTGGCAAATACGCGGGTCAAGCCACGCGAACGCAAAACGTCGAAGGTGGCATCACGAATAGTACGAGCGGCGTCGGTCATGGCTTGACTTTATCCGTCACAACCCCCACGAGCTACGGGCGCGCAGAGACAAAGGTTCTGCGCGTCAATCCTGATGCACTCAATGACAAAACGCCGTTTTGAAAATCGGAGTACGCTCGCAACACGCGGGTTTATCCGTTCTGTGTAATGCACGCATTCTGGTCTCGAGGAGGAGACATGGCACTTCTAGATCCCGCTCTGTGGAGCGACAAGATTTTCACCGCAAAGGGCTGGGTTGCCGGTGGTGGCGGTTCGCGCGACGTTGTATCTCCTGCCACGGGTGAGAAGCTCGGTTCACTCGGTTTAGCTTCTGTCGCTGACGTACAGCAGTCGGCCAAGAGTGCCGCTGCGGCTCAGATCGAATGGGCAGCCACCCCGCCCGAGGCACGCGCAGCCATCTTGCGCAAGGCCGGCGAACTCTTCGAACAGCACGCCGCTGAAATTGAGTCCTGGCTCGTCAAAGAAGCCGGTTCAATCCCTCCCAAGGCGGGTCTAGAGACGCACATTGCAGCGCAGGAGTGCTTCGAAGCATCTGCCCTCCCGACTCACCCAGCCGGTAATGTCCTGCCTTCCGGAGGAGACCACTGGAGCTTCTCTCGTCGTCGTCCCGCCGGTGTCGTTACGGTTATTGCTCCGTTCAACTTCCCGCTGATTCTCTCGATTCGTTCGATTGCTCCGGCAATTGCCCTGGGCAATGCCGTGTTGTTCAAGCCAGATCCCCGCACCGCTGTCGGTGCCGGTGCCGCGCTGATTCGCGTGTTCGAAGAGGCTGGTCTGCCCGCCGGTGTCTTCCAGCTGCTCAACGGTGCCGCCGATGTCGGCGAAGCGGTCTGCTCGGCTGATGAGGTGCGCATTATCTCGTTCACCGGTTCAACAGCAGCAGGTCGAAAGGTTGGCGAGCTCGCCGCGAAGCACCTCAAGCGTGCTCACCTCGAGCTCGGCGGCAACAATGCCCTCATCGTCCTCCCCGGTGTCGATGTTGCCAAAGCTGCTTCGGCAGGTGCTTTTGGTTCGTGGATGCACCAGGGCCAGATTTGCATGACCACCGGCCGTCACATCGTGCACGAGTCGGTCTACGACGCTTACGTCGCCGCCCTTGTTGAGAAGGCCAACCACCTCCCCGTCGGAGACCCTGCTACTGGTCAGGTTGCTCTTGGTCCGATTATTGACGCAAATCAGACCGCAAAGATTCAGTCGATCATTGATACGACAGTTGCCGAGGGTGGCGTCGTCGCTGCCGGCGGAACCCACGAAGGCAACTTCTTCAAGCCCACGGTCATGACAAACCTGACTCAGGAGAGCACCGCTTGGAAGACTGAAATCTTTGGACCGGTCGCTCCCATCATCAAGTTCTCGACCATCGACGAGGCCGTCGCCATCGCTGAAAACTCGGAGTACGGTCTGTCCATCGGAATCCTTGGTGAGGTGGGTGAGGCAATGAAGATTGCTGACCGACTGCACAGCGGAAAAATTCACATCAACGAGCAGACCGTTGCCGACGAAGCGAACATCCCCTTCGGTGGTGTCGGTGCATCGGGTAACGGTTCCCGCTTCGGTGGCGCGGAGGCAAACATTGAGGCCTTCACTGAGACTCAGTGGCTCACCATGCGCTCGGACATCGCGCCGTACCCGTTCTAATCAGGTTCGGGCATGACTGACGCGCTCGAATACGATTTCGCCGCGTGGTCGGGCATCCTTGCTGACACGCACTTGTCGATGAGGTTGTTCGACCCCGCGAGCGAAAAGTTTCGGGCGCGCATTCGTTCGCGTTCGCTCAGTGGCGTGCGCATGTTTGACATCGTCATGGATGCGCACAGCGCCGAGCGCACCCCCGCTCTGCTGAATGCGGATGACACTCGCATCTACGGCATCGAGCTGCAGATTGAAGGCTCGAGCGTCATCGAACAAGACGGTGTGCGGTCGGTTCTTGCTCCGGGTGACTACACGCTCTACGACTCCACTCGCCCGTTCAAACGCTTCTTCGACGAGCGAGTGCGCATTTTTGTTCTGCGCTTTCCACAGAACATGGTGTCGCTGCCCTCGCACACCATGCGTTCCATCACGGCCACGCGCCTGGGCGCCGACGAAGGCATCGGTGTTGTCGTGTCGCCGTTTATGCAGACAATCGCCGACAACATGGATGAGCTCGCTGGCTGGGCCGGGATGCGTGTGGTGCACTCTCTCATCGATCTCGTTGGGGCTGCGCTGGCCGAGAAGCTGTACCTCGAAGACAAGCTCGCTGGTGGTTCACGGGCGCAGGGGTTCCTTCGTGTGTGCGATTACATCGTCGACAACCTCTCTGACCCATCACTGAGCCCTGATTCCATCGCGGCCGCAACGTTCATTTCAACGCGTCAGCTGCACAAGCTCTTTCACGCCGAACGAGTCACCGTTTCACAGTGGGTGCGTGACCGTCGCCTGGAACAGTGCCGACGTCAGCTTGCCGATCCGACCGAAGTTTCGACGAGCGTGAGCGATATCGCGGCCAACTGGGGCATCTTCGACGGCGCGCATTTCTCAAGAATCTTTAAACAGACCTATGGCGTAAGCCCGCGCGAGTACCGGCGCACACACATGGGTGAGGTCGCTTAGGCTCATCGCATGACATATGCCGCCGCATCCGATCGTTACGAGTCAATGATTTACCGACGCTCGGGCATCAGCGGGCTCAAGCTGCCCGAGATTTCGCTGGGGCTGTGGCACAACTTCGGGGGCGAAGGCACGCTCGAAAACCAGCGCGCCATCTTGCGTCGAGCGTTCGACCTTGGCGTCACGCACTTCGATTTAGCGAACAATTACGGCATTCCGGCGGGCTCGGCCGAGTCGCACTTCGGAGAGATCTTGCGCACTGACTTTGCCGCCCATCGTGATGAGCTGATTATTTCGTCGAAGGCGGGCTACTTCATGTGGGATGGTCCTTACGGCGAGTGGGGCTCACGTAAGTACCTGCTCAGTTCGCTCGACCAGAGCCTGAACCGCATGGGACTCGACTACGTCGACATCTTCTACTCGCACAGGTTTGACCCCGAGACTCCGCTCGAAGAGACCATGGGTGCGCTCGCTTCGGCCGTGCAGTCGGGCAAGGCACTCTATGTCGGCATCTCGAGTTACACCTCAGAACAGTCGCGTCGGGCGAAAGAAATTCTCGATGACATGGGCGTACCTCTGCTGATTCACCAGCCGCGCTACTCGATGTTCGACCGCGCAATTGAGCGCGACAGTCTGTTCTACACACTCGACGAGCTTGGCGTCGGCTCCATCGTGTTTTCGCCGCTGGCCATGGGCTTGCTGACCGACCGCTATTTGACGGATGTTCCTGCCGGCTCACGCGCAGACCGCAAACAGTTCATGACCGCCGATGACATCACCGACGACTATCGGGCTCGCGCTCGTGCCCTCAACGAGATCGCTGCAGCTCGTGGACAGTCGCTGGCCCAACTCGCGCTGACGTGGGTGTTGCGATGGCCTGGCGTCACGAGTGCCCTTATCGGCGCTTCATCCGTGGCTCAGCTCGAGCAAAACCTGGGAGCCGTCAACGCGGATCCACTCGCCGCTGACGAGCTGGCTGCCATCGACGAGCTTGCGCCGGCGCACATCCGCCTGGGTTAGGACCTAGCCCCTCGCGCGAAGCCGCACGGTTGGCATCTCGGGAGCCGGCAGCGGACCAGTCGGGTAGGGCACGAATCCGAAGTCGCCCTCGCGGTCGCCACCGTCGACAACTTCGCTCTGCCACCTCGCACGGAACGCCTCAATCTCGTCGTGGTCGCGGCCCACAAAGTTCCACCACATCACGAGCTTCTCGGTGAAGGGAACACCGCCGATGAGCAGCACGCGCGCTGGCTGGTCACCGGTCTCGACGACAATCGTGTGAGCTCCCGTCGGGGCGTAGGCCAAGTGCGCCGGCTCGACGACTTCACCGTTGACGACCACATCGCCCGAGTCGACGAGCACTCCGTACTCAAACTCGGGGTTGGCCGGCAACTCAATTCGCTCTCCCGCGGGAATAACAATTTCGGCGCCGACCAGGGGAGTGAACACCGTGGTCGGGGCGGTCACGCCCAACATGTCACCAACAAACACAGTGACGGATGCCCCACCGACGCTCACCCTCGGCGCCACGTGATGCTCGAAGAACGGCAGCCCGTGTCGCGCGGAATCCGGCAGCGCCACCCACAGTTGCACGCCATGCAGGCGCTTCGTCGCCGGGGTCGACACCTCGACGTGCTGGATTCCTCGCCCGGCAGTCATCAGGTTAACTTCACCCGGGTTGATCAACTGGTGAGAGCCCACGCTGTCGTAGTGCTCAATCTCGCCCTCGAAGAGCCAACTGACGGTTTGCAAGCCGGTGTGCGGGTGCGGCGGAACGGCCATGCCGACGTCGCCGCCTTCGTTGGTGGAGCCTGTCGAAACCAGATTGGGCCCGTAGTGGTCGAGAAAGCACCAGGCGCCAATCGTCGTGCGTCCAATTCGCGGAATCGTTCGTCGCACGTTCATTGCGCGAACGCCACCGAGCGGTACTACGCGAGGCGGGTAAACAGTCACCCTTCATCTAACCGCGAACGAGGCGTTTCGATTCCCGTAACGCCCACGGCGAACAACGCCCCAAAACGTTTCGCCGGCTGGTTACCTATATGTAAGCCGTATCGTCCGGTGCTGAAGGAGTTGAAAATGTTTGAGAGATTTACCGACCGCGCTCGTCGCGTCGTTGTCTTGGCGCAAGAAGAAGCCAAGATGCTCAACCACAACTACATCGGCACCGAGCACATTCTGCTGGGTCTCATTCACGAGGGCGAGGGCGTTGCCGCCAAGGCTCTCGAGTCGCTCAACATCTCGCTCGACGCTGTGCGCGAGCAGGTTCAAGACATCATTGGACAGGGTCAGCAGCAGCCGACCGGTCACATTCCGTTCACGCCGCGCGCCAAGAAGGTGCTCGAGCTCAGCCTGCGTGAAGCGCTGCAGCTCGGTCACAACTACATCGGAACCGAGCACATTCTGCTCGGACTCATCCGCGAGGGCGAGGGCGTTGCGGCTCAGGTTCTGGTCAAGCTCGGCGCAGATCTGAACCGCGTTCGTCAGCAGGTCATACAGTTGCTTTCCGGCTACCAGGGCAAGGAGCCGGTAGCTACCGGTGCCAAAGAAGAGCCCACCGGGGCCGCCGCCGGATCGCAGGTGCTCGACCAGTTCGGTCGCAACCTGACTCAGTCGGCTCGCGACGGAAAACTTGACCCCGTTATCGGCCGCGAAAAAGAGATCGAGCGCGTGATGCAGATTCTCTCGCGCCGTACCAAGAACAACCCCGTGCTCATTGGTGAGCCCGGCGTCGGAAAAACCGCCGTCGTAGAGGGCCTAGCCCAGGCCATCGTGACTGGTCAGGTTCCCGAGACGCTCAAAGACAAGCAGGTATACACGCTTGACCTCGGCTCGCTCATCGCCGGCAGCCGTTACCGCGGTGACTTCGAAGAGCGCCTCAAGAAGGTCACCAAAGAGATCCGCACTCGCGGCGACATCATCGTTTTCATCGACGAGATTCACGCTCTGGTCGGTGCAGGTGCCGCTGAAGGTGCAATCGATGCCGCGAGCATCCTCAAGCCAATGCTTGCCCGAGGCGAGCTCCAGACCATTGGTGCAACCACCCTCGATGAGTACCGCAAGCACTTTGAAAAGGATGCCGCACTCGAGCGCCGCTTCCAGCCTGTTCAGGTTGCCGAGCCCTCGCTGCCGCACGCCATCAACATTCTCAAGGGTCTGCGTGACCGCTACGAAGCGCACCACAAGGTTCAGATCACCGACGGTGCTCTTGTTGCCGCCGCAAACCTTGCCGACCGCTACATCAGCGACCGTTTCCTGCCCGACAAGGCCATCGACTTGATCGATGAGGCCGGTGCTCGTTTGCGCCTGTCGTTCCTGTCGAACCCTCCCGAGCTGCGTGAGCTCGACGACAAGATTGCTCTGACTCGCGCCGAGAAAGAAAAGGCAATCGAAGACCAAGACTTCGAGCTCGCTGCCAAACTGCGCGATGAAGAGAAGGCCCTCCAGGGCGAGCGCGTTCGCGAAGAACAGAAGTGGCGTTCGGGCGACCTCGCCACGAACGGTGTCGTCGATGAGGGAATCATCGCCGAGGTCCTGGCTCAGGCCACGGGCATCCCTGTATTCAAGCTCACCGAAGAAGAGTCGGCTCGCCTGGTCTTCATGGAGAAGGCCCTGCACCAGCGCGTTATCGGGCAGAACGAGGCCATCGAGGCTCTCGCCAAGACCATTCGACGCACGCGTGCTGGCCTCAAAGACCCCAAGCGCCCGTCGGGCTCGTTCATCTTCGCCGGCCCCACGGGTGTCGGAAAGACCGAGCTCGCCAAGGCTCTCGCCGAGTTCCTGTTCGACGACGAGGGTGCTCTCATCTCGCTCGACATGAGCGAGTACGGCGAGAAGCACACCGTCTCGCGTCTGTTCGGTGCACCCCCCGGATTCGTCGGATTCGAAGAGGGCGGCCAGCTCACCGAGAAGGTTCGTCGCAAGCCGTTCAGCGTCGTGCTCTTCGACGAGATTGAGAAGGCACATCCCGACATCTTCAACTCGTTGCTGCAGATTCTCGAAGAGGGTCGCCTGACCGACGGCCAGGGTCGCGTTGTCGACTTCAAGAACACCGTCATCATCATGACCACCAACCTCGGAACCAAAGACATCTCGGGTACCCCGGTTGGTTTCCAGATCGACGGCGAGGGCGGCACGACCTACGACCGCATGCGCGGCAAGGTCAATGAAGAGCTCAAGAAGCACTTCAAGCCAGAGTTCTTGAACCGCGTCGATGACATCATCGTCTTCCCGCAGCTCAACAAGAGCGAGCTTCGCCAGATTGTCGACCTGTTCGCCAAGCGTCTGAGCGACCGTCTCATGGATCGCGACATGACCTTCGAGGTCACTGAAGCCGCGAAAGACCGTCTCATTGACATCGGGTTCGACCCTGCACTCGGCGCCCGACCCCTGCGTCGAGCCATGCAGCGTGAGGTCGAAGACAAGCTCTCCGAGAAGATTCTTCAGGGCGAGCTACACGCGGGCGACCACGTGCACGTCGATGTCGTCGATGGCGAGTTCGTCTTCACGACCAGCAAGAACGCTCTGGCCGAGGCTGCCCC
>JAHEGZ010000001.1:0-17324 GCA_024644865.1 Aurantimicrobium sp. | reverse complement strand
CTTGAGGGATGACCGAAAAGACGTTCAGTGTGCGCCCTGCGCGCACCTCTGACGTTCCTGGAATTCAGGCGCTCATCGCCCCGCTTGTCGAGCAGAACATCCTGCTGCGCAAAGAAAACGTCGAGCTCTACGAGTCCGTGCTTGAGTTCCGCGTGGCCGTCGACGAGACCGGTCGCATCATCGGATGCGGCGCCCTGCACGTGCTCTGGCAGGATCTCGGCGAGGTGCGCACCATCGCGGTGCACGACGATTTTCGCGGGCACGGCGTGGGGCACGCCATTTACAGCGACCTCGAACAGCAGGCTCGCTCTATTGGACTAGGTCGACTGTTCTGCCTGACCTTCGAAGTCGACTTCTTCACCCGCCATGGGTTTGCCGAGGTCAGTGACGAAATCATCCCTCCAGAGGTATACGCCGAGATGCTTCGCTCACACGACGAAGGTGTCGCCGAATTCCTGGATATTGCCCGAGTAAAGCCGAACACGCTCGGTAATACCCGAATGCTCAGGTTGCTCTAGATACGGTAGGGCTATGTCCCAGTACCGACCCGGCACTCAGCCGCCTCGCCGACGTTATTCGAAGAAGGTAATTCGTCGACGCCGGCAGGTCGCACTGGGCTTACTCGTGCTGCTCATTCTGATCATCGTGGTGAGCATGGCGCAGTGCTCTTCGGGCAGCAAGCCAGAGCCGACGCCAACTCAGACCACAGCTCCCACCATTGCGCCGTCGACGGAAACCCCGATTCCTCAAGACAGTTCGACGCCAACGCCGGGAGCTTCGGGTGATCCCATCATGGGTGACACCGGATACGCCGGCCCGGAAGCCACCTGCCCCACCAAGGTGCTTCAGGTCACCGCATCCACTGACAAGGCTGCCTATGGCTCGGGTCAAAACCCGCAGCTGGCAATGTCGGTCAAGAACACAAGCACCACCGCGTGCAAGGTAAACGTGGGCACGACCGCGCAGGTCTTCCAGATTTCCAGCAAGGGCAAAATCATTTGGCAGTCAACGGATTGTCAGACCGACGGAGCCGATTACTGGGCTCTTTTAGCGCCCGGCCAGAAGCTGAGCTCGGCAACTCCCGTGGTCTGGAACCGCGAGCTGAGCTCACCCGACACCTGCTCCTCGACCCGGCCCAAGGCCCCGGCCGCCGGCGCCACGTATTACCTGACGACCTTCATGGGCCCGGCCAAGTCGGCAGAGGCCAAAGCGTTTGCCTTGAACTAGCAGTGGATGCGCGACTAGCCTGAACCGGTGAGCAATCCTTGGGCAGCGACGCCCGCCTCTGCAACCGCGCGACCGCGCAAGCTTGTCGTTGAATCGTGGGAACGCGGACGCCAGCTCGAACTCAACCCCGAGAAGCTACTTTCACCCCTGGTATTTGGCCAGTCGGAATTGTCAGACTACCGTCAGGCGCATCCTTTGGCCGCGGTCATGCCGGTCATTCAAAAACTCCTGGTCAACGACGCTGATAATGATTCGGGCATGCTCGTTGCCATTGGTGACGCCATGGGTCGACTGCTCTGGGTCGAGGGTGATCAGGCTCTCAAGGCAAAGGCTGCCTCGATGATGTTTGTCGAGGGTTCGGACTGGAGTGAAGCCTCGGCTGGAACCTCTGCCCCCGGCACCGCTCTGACGCTTGACCACGCGATTCAGATTCGACGCACAGAGCACTTCAACATGCTCGTTCATGACTGGAGCTGCACGGCTGTTCCCGTTCACGACCCCGAAACTGGGGCGATCCTGGGCGTTATCGACATCACGGGTGGCGACCAAGCCGTTGATCGTCACACCCTGCCGCTGATGGAAGCCACCGCTCTCGCGGTACAGAACGAGCTCTTGGTTCAGCGCATGCGCTCGCGTCGGGACACTCCCGATTCGGTAACCATCGCGCTGTCTTCGGGTGGCGGTTCAGTCATCGAACTCCCGAGACGTAAGCCAATTCCCACTCTGAACGTCTTAGGACGCGATGAAGGAGTCCTCGTACTCGATGGCGTGAGCCATGTTGTTGGTCGCCGGCACAGTGAGATTCTTCTCGTCCTGGCAGATCATCGCGAGGGCATCTCAGCGCCCCTGCTTGCGGAGCTGGTCTACGGTGACGCTCAGAGCGTGGGAACGCTGCGAGCTGAGATGGTTCGACTGCGTTCATTCCTTGAGCCCATCGCCCCTCAACTGGTTCCTCTGAGCAAGCCCTACCGTCTCGATGCCGCGCTCGAGACCGACGTCCTGCACGTCTCATCGTTGCTTGCACGGGGGGCTCACCGCGCTGCGCTCTCGGCATACCGCGGGAGCCTCTTGCCCGACTCGGTTGCCCCGGGTGTGCGGGATATTCAGACGCAAGTCGACTTGCTCTTGCGCGAGGTAATCATGACCGATGCATCCAAGGATGTTCTCCTTGAGTACATCGAGACAGAGCTCGGCAAGTATGACCAAGAAGCACTGGAACTGCTCTTGCGCATCCTGCCCCAAAAGTCGCCCAAGCGTGCGGGAATCGTGACCCGACTGGAGCTGCTGGAGCGAGCAGAAAAGTAGCTCGCAACCTTTTGCAACGTCACCGTCTTTACCCTCGGGATGTCACCAACAGTTGACAAGACAATGACGTCGAAAGGGACACAATGACTGTTTATGCAAACCCGGGAACCCCCGGTTCTGTCGTTACGTATAAAAGCCGATACGACAACTACATCGGTGGAAAGTACGTAGCACCCAACTCTGGTCAGTACTTCGAGAACATCACCCCGGTTACCGGCCAGGTGTTCTGTGAGGTTGCTCGAGGAAACTCCAAGGACATCGACGCAGCCGTTGAAGCGGGATGGAAGGCCTTTGCCAGCTGGGGTAAGACCAGCGTTACTGAGCGCGCCATCATCTTGAACAAAATCGCTGACCGCATGGAAGAGAATCTCGAACTTCTCTCTGTCGCTGAAACCTGGGACAACGGAAAGCCGGTTCGCGAGACCATGGCTGCCGACATCCCGCTGGCAATCGATCACTTCCGCTACTTCGCTGGCGCAATTCGCGCCCAGGAAGGCTCGCTTGGTGAGCTGAATGAAGACACCGTGGCGTACCACTTCCACGAGCCACTCGGAGTGGTCGGTCAGATCATCCCGTGGAACTTCCCCATCCTGATGGCTGTCTGGAAGCTGGCTCCTGCCTTGGCTGCAGGTAACTGCATCGTTCTCAAGCCGGCTGAGCAGACTCCGGCGTCAATTCACGTCTTGCTGGGCCTGATCGAAGACCTTCTGCCCGCAGGCGTGCTCAACATCGTCAACGGTTTCGGCATCGAAGCCGGCGCGCCGTTGGCCTCACACAACAACATTCGCAAGATCGCGTTCACCGGTGAGACGACGACCGGTCGTCTGATCATGCAGTACGCCAGCGAGAACCTGATTCCGGTCACGCTCGAACTCGGCGGAAAGAGCCCCAACATCTTCTTTGAGGATGTTGCTGCACAGAAAGACTCGTACTACGAGAAGGCGCAAGAAGGCTTCGCGTTCTTCGCCCTCAACCAGGGTGAGGTCTGCACGTGCCCCTCGCGTGCTCTCATCCAGGCCTCGATCTACGAAGGGTTCCTGGCCGATGGTATTGAGCGCGTGAAGAAGATTGTTCAGGGCAACCCCCTTGACACGAACACCATGATTGGTGCTCAGGCTTCGAACGACCAGCTCGAGAAGATCCTGTCGTACATCGACATCGGAAAAGCCGAAGGTGCCAAGCTGCTCATCGGCGGTGAGCGCGCTGACCTCGGCGGCGAACTGTCGGGCGGTTACTACGTGCAGCCGACCATCTTCGAGGGCAAGAACTCGATGCGTATCTTCCAGGAGGAGATCTTTGGACCGGTTCTGTCAGTCACGAGCTTCAAGGACTACGACGAGGCTATCGACATCGCCAACGACACCCTTTACGGACTTGGTGCCGGCGTGTGGAGCCGCAGCGGTTCGACCATGTACCGTGCCGGTCGCGCCATCCAGGCCGGTCGTGTCTGGACCAACACGTACCACCAGTACCCGGCTCACGCCGCGTTCGGTGGCTACAAGCAGTCGGGTATTGGCCGCGAGAACCACAAGATGATGCTCGACCACTACCAGCAGACGAAGAACCTTCTCGTCTCCTACGCAGAAGGGCCTATGGGCTTCTTCTAAATCGGCGATGAACACGGGAGAATCAAGACATGGTCTTTAGTCGCGTAGAGATTACCGATGCCGCAGCAGACATGCTGCGCAAGATGACCGGCGTGCACGGACCACTCATGTTTCACCAGTCGGGGGGCTGCTGTGATGGCAGCTCCCCGATGTGTTTTCCTGTCGGAATGTTCCGAATCGGTAGTTCCGACGTACTTCTTCAAACTCTCGAGGTCGAGGGATTAGCGCCGATCGAGTTCTACATGTCGGCATCCCAGTTTGAATACTGGAAATACACACACCTCACTATCGACGTTGTTCAGGGCCGAGGGAGCGGGTTCTCGGTTGAAGCGCCCGAGGGTGTGCGCTTCATGATTCGCTCGCGAATGCTCAACGACGCCGAGCTCGACTACTTTGGCTTGGTGCCGCAGGTTCACTAAAACGCGGCGTCGAGCTGCCGCTCTCGGGCGTCTTTGGCGGTATCGAACGCCTTGCTCAGGGCCTGACGAATAGAACCTGCGTCATCGGTGATGAGGGTTGAGAACCCAAGCCTGGTGGATTCGCTCTCACGTTGGCGCCCCGAGGCGACCGGCCGAACCTCACCCGCCAAGCTGATCTCGCCGAAGGCGGCAACGGTTGGGGCGATGGGCTTGTCGTGGAATGCACTGGCAATCGCGATGGCAATAGCGAGGTCGGCGCCTGGCTCGGCCAGTCGAACGCCTCCGACGGTCGACACGTACACATCTTTGTCGCTGAGTTTGAGCCCTGCGCGCCTCTCAAGAACGGCCAAAAGCATGGCCACTCGCGATGAGTCGACGCCGTTGGTCACCCTGCGAGGGTTGGGTGTGCTGCTGGCAACAACGAGGGCCTGAATCTCGACCGGGAGCGCACGCCTACCCTCCATTGCAACGGTGACGCAGGTGCCCGAAACCGGTGTAGCCGAGCGACTCATGAACAGGCCGCTGGGGTCGGGCACTTCGCTGATGCCCTCGCCAGTCATCTCGAAGCATCCAACCTCGTCGGTTGGGCCGAAGCGGTTCTTGAGCGCGCGCACAAAGCGCAGCGCCGTTTGACGATCACCCTCGAACTGACAGACGACGTCAACGAGGTGTTCAAGCAGGCGTGGCCCAGCGATGGTGCCGTCTTTGGTGACGTGGCCGACGAGCAGCAGCGGAAGGTCGCGGTTCTTAGCCACGCGAATGAGCGCGGTGGCCACCTCGCGAACCTGGCTCGGCCCGCCGGCTAAGCCCTCGACGGATGCGCTTGCCACCGTTTGCACCGAGTCAACAATGAGTAAACCCGGATTGACTGACTCAATCTGAGCGAGCACGGTGCCCAGATCTGTCTCGGCGGCAATGTAAAGGTTTTCGCTCAGGGCCCCGGTACGGCTAGCGCGAAGTCGCACCTGGTTGACGGACTCCTCGGCGCTGACGTAGAGCACTTTCGTGCCAGACTTTGCTGCGCGCGCGGCCACCTCGAGCAGCAGTGTCGACTTGCCCACACCCGGCTCGCCCGAGAGCAAGATGGTGGCACCCGGAACGATGCCCCCGCCCAATACGCGATCGAACTCGTTGACCCCGGTGGGGGTGTGGCTGGCATCCGATGAAAACGACACCTCGGTAATGGGCTTTGCCACGGCATCGGCCGACAGGTTGACCGGCGTCACCTTGGCGAGAATGCCCGTCTTGGCTCCCTCTTCAACGACGGTGCCCCAGGCCTGACATTCTCCACAGCGGCCGGCCCATTTGGTGGTCGTCCAGCCGCACTCGCTGCAGCGAAAACCGGGGGCGTTTTTTGCCATGAGTTCACCCTAGTTGCAGTGTCCGACAGGCGAGTGGATGTGCGCGCAAACCGGTGCACGGCACCTCGATTAGCGCACAGGGGAGTGCCTCGCGTAAACTTTCCCACGGTTCCGTGTCCGAGCGGCCGAAGGTGCAACTCTCGAAAAGTTGTGTGGGTGAAAGTCCACCGTGGGTTCAAATCCCACCGGGACCGCCAAAACAAAAGACCCCCCATTTCCGGGGGGTCTTTTGTTTTGCTTGGGTGTTTTCGTGCTGGGATTTGGGAGGAGCGTGTGCGGTGCACACGCGACGGCTCCCACCGGGACACCGGGGCGTCAAATCCCACCGGGACACCGGGGCGTCTAATCCCACCTAGGCTGACCCCATGACCTCATCGCAGCCGCCCATCATCCCGTCGATTCACGTTCGTGCACTGGCGACGTGGATCGTCATTTTTCCACTCGTTGCTCTCGGACTCACGTTTCTTGGGCCTCTGCTGGGTACCCTGCACCCAGTGCTCAAGGCGTTCATCCTGACGGTCATTGTTGTTCCGCTAGCGGTGTACGTTCTTGTGCCTCAACTTTTGAAGCTTTATGTGTGGCGCGTGAAGCGCTCACGGGAGCGCGGCATCCGATAGAAATAGACACATGAGCGTTGGAACACCTGATCCCAGTGGCGGTTGGCTGAGCGATGACGAGCTGGCGAACATCCGTCGTCGTCTTCCGTTGCTCTATGTCGAGGCCGTACCGGTGCGCGTCGACGGCCTCGGTGTCGTCACCGAAGTGGGTCTGCTTCTTCGGGCCAACGCATCGGGTGCGATGACCCGCACAATCGTCTCGGGTCGAGTCATGTACGGCGAGACTCTGCGCGAGGCACTTTTTCGTCACCTTGAAAAAGATTTGGGCCCCATGGCCTTCCCGCTCTTGCCGGCGAGCCCGTTGCCGGCACATGTTGCCGAATATTTTCCTTTCGCGGGTATCTCTGCCTACACGGATGAGCGTCAGCACGCCGTCTCGCTCGTGTTTGTCGTGCCGGTCACGGGCACATGTGAGCCACGCCAAGACGCGCTCGAACTCACCTGGCTCGCCCCCGAAGATGCCATCAGTTCGGCAGTGCTTGATGAGATGGAAGGCGGACGAGGCGCGTTGCTTCGAGCCGCTCTGGCCTCGGTAGGGCATTCCCACTAGAGCCAACACTTCGCGGGTCGACTACACTTATCGCAGGGAGGGTTATCCTCCTCTTTGCATTATTTGTCCTAGATGTCCCAATTGAGCGCAAAAGCGAGAAGATTTATGGCCGAGAAGCCTAAATTCAGCGAATCACGTCGCGGCTACGAGCCTGCCGACGTCGATCGCGCATTCGCTGACATCACTGCCCGAATTGACCGCGCTCAGGCTGACCGTGAAGAGACTGACCAGGCCATTGAGCGCCTGACTCGCGAACTGAACGATGCAAAGAGCGCTCTCAAGCGAGCCAATTCCAAGCCCTCGTTCTCCGACCTGGGTGCCGCTTTTGAGCAGACTCTTCGGGTAGCCGAAGAGCAGGCGGGCAAACTTCTCAAAGACGCAACTGACGAGGCGAACGAGCTCCGCGATCTTGCCAAAGCCGAGGCTGAGCGCATTATCGCTGCAGCGCACGTCCAGGCTGAAAAGCTCTCGACCGAGGCGCAGAAGCGCGCCGAAGACGCACAAACCTCGAGCGAGCGGCGCGCGTCCGAAATTGTTGAACTTGCTCAGTCACGCCTCGACGCAGCCAAGGCGAGTCTTGAAGAGGCGCAAGCCCAAGCGCTTCGGATCGAACAAGAGGCTGACCAGTCTGCTGTCGAGGCCCTCGCTGTCGTTCAGAAAGAAACCGATGACGCCCGCGCCGAGATGGCGACTCTTCGTCAGCTCAATGAGCGTGAGCAGCTGCGCATTCAGCGTGAAATTGAGACAGTTCAAGAGCGCGCCGAGCGTGAATCGCAGCGACTGAGCGAGCAGTCCTCGACGTACATTGGCGAGGTGACTCGCGATGCCGAGGCTCAAGCCGCAGAGGCAGATAAGCACGCGATTGAACTTCTCGAAGAAGCTGAGGCACTATATGAACGACTCAATACCGAGGCCGTTGCAATCGTAGCTTCGGCCACAGAGTCGGCTTCGCTCTTGGTTTCGCGGGCTCGGGACCGTGCCGCCGCTCTCTCCGACGAGATTCGCGCACACACCGAGGGTCTGCTCGAAGAGACTTCTGCTCGCTTGGCTGAAATCGAAGAAGAACGAGAGAGCGTCAACGTCTTTGAGACCGAACTCAAGGCTTCGCTCCGGGCAATAGAAGAGGCAGCAACAGCCTCGTACACCGATGAGACAGCGGGTCTTACCTCGACGGATGAGGTGAAGTAGCTATGGCTGAAAACTTCACCTTCCGTAGCTCGCGTAAAGGGTACGACCAAGACGAGGTCAACCTTGCGCTCGATGAAGCCGCGACCAAAGCTCGTCAACTTGAAGCTGAGCGCAACTCGGCCGAACGTGCGCTCGAGCGACTTCGTCGCGACGTTGACGAGGCGCGAGCAATGCTCAAGCGCGCCAACGCAAAGCCTTCGTTCTCTGACCTCGGTTCTGCCTTCGAACAGACCCTTCGCGTAGCCGAAGAGCAAGCCAGCAAGCTCGTCAAGGACGCCACGGCTGAAGCTCAGGTGCTTCGCGAAAGTGCTCGTGCCGAGGCCGAGCAAATTACTCGTCTTTCACGCCTTCGTGCCGAGAAACTCGTCGGTGACGCCACGAGCAAGGCAGAAGACCTGCGTGTTGAAAGTGAGCGCAAGGTCACCGAGCTCACCAACCAAGCAGAGGCCCGAACTTCCGAGGCGCGCACCTGCATCGAGATTGCCCAGCGTCGAGCTGCCACCGTTCTTTCTGAGGCAGAGCGTGAAGCTGCCGAGATTCGCTCTCGCATTCACCAAGAGTCCGAAGACGTGAAGACAGAGTTGCAAACTCTTCGGCAGATCGCCGAGCGTGAGCAGTTCCGCATCGAGCGTGAAATCAAGATTGCCCAAGACAACGCCGAGCGCGAACGCCTCGCTCAGCATGAAGAAGCTGTTGACCACGCACGTCGAATCACCGACGAAGCGAACCAGCGTGTTGCTGAGGCATCGCGTCGTGCCTCTGAACTCACGGCCGAGGCTGAGCGCACTGTGGCTGCAGCCCGAGCCGAGAGTGAGGCCACGTTGGCTTCCGCTCGCGCAACTGCTGTCAACATCATCACTCGTGCGCGAGTTGGCGCCGAGGCGCTGACCATGCGCTTCATCGAGCACGCGGCGAGCATCCAAGAGGCGACACAGGCGCGCATGGCTCGTCTTGAAGAGAAGACCGCTGAGATGGATTCGTTCGCTTTGACACTGCGTGCCATGTCAGCACCCGAGTCGATGGTCGCCATCGACGAATCAGAAGTGCAGCTCGAGGACTAGCCCCACTTTTTGGCGAGCTTGGTGAGCTTGGCTCCCCGGTACTGCCAAAGCGCCCACAGGCCGAGCCACAGCGGAATCGTGAGAACTCCGGCGCGGACTGAAAGTCGATCCCGGTAAAGCGTTTTGCCGTTGTTGCCCGCCGACACTGCCATGCGGTGATCCCACGTGCTGGTGCGAGACAGGATGCCCGACAGTGGTTCACCTTGGTCAACGACCATGCGCACCCCGCCGGGTCGTTGCGTGTAGGTGATGTCGATGGAGTGCTTGCCCATCGGCACGATTCCGAACAAACTCATCGAAACGTAGTGCACGCTGTTTTCGTCCCAGCGAGACGGGAACCCACCTTCATCGAGCGAGCGTACGCGCATCAGCGGCCGAAGAACCGAGCGAAAGACCGCCGGATTGCCCAGTGCCGACCATGCAGCGTCAGGTGAGCAGTCGAGCTCGAGCCTGAGGAAGATGTTCACGGCGGCCCCCGGTGTCTAGTGCTTTCACACTAAAGGACGTCGCGATGAACCCATGTAATGACGTGCGCGCGGTTGAATCCTTTGCCACAAGCACCGCATGACAGAACCCGCGTAGGTTTTCTAAACCGGTAGTGGTCATGACCGCCGGGGCAGGTTCCCACCCAGGGAGCGAGTTCATTCGCGGCGCTTCCATCGTGGGTTCGTTTACCGTCGTAGCCGAGGTCGCGGGCAATCTCTTTCCACTTTGGCCCGTGCCCGGCACGGGCTCCGGCGAGTGCGTGCGCCACTTCATGCAAAAGCACCTGGTGAATTTCGTCGTCCTCATAGAGTGCGGCGAGGTGTTTCGAGACAGAGATGCGCTTGTGCGTGAAATCACATAGCCCGGCCCGAGTTCGGGCGTGATCGAACCTAAAAGACCAGACATTCGGGTCAAGGTAGAGCTTGATGAGGGCATCCGCCCAGTGTTCGACGCGCGCGAGGTCGGCCATGGTCAGCGCTTTGCCGTTTGAAAGATTGTCTTGTTGGGCGTCGGTGAGTCGATAGCCGTGTTGTCGGTGACGATGGGTGCGTTCGCGATGAAATGCTTCATCTCTGTGCCGGCGACCACGCGAGCAGGGTGCGGACCGCCAGCCATAAGTCGGGGCATCCAGTCGATGAGGTCGGTGCGAGATGAACCGACAAGCACGACATTGCCAAACCGGCGACCCTTCAGAACCTGCGCTTCAGCGAACGCAATGACTTCGGGAAGAACCGCCTGCAGAGTCGCGGCCTCGGAACGCACGAAGGCCAGCCCGGGGCCGTCGGCGGCGTTGATGACGATCACCCCGGTCGGCGAAAGCAGGCGAGCGACCTCGGTGAAGAACTCGAATGAGGTCACGTGTGCCGGGGTGCGGGCGCCCGAGTAAATGTCGACGACGACCAGGTCGACTCTTCCGTGCAGACCCGCCGGAAGCTTGCCTAGCACCTCACGCGCGTCACCGTAACGGATGCGAATGCTGGCCTGACGCGGCAACGGCAGGTGCTCGCGCACAAAGTCGATGAGGTCTTGCTCCAGCTCGACCACCTGCTGCCGCGAGCCGGGTCGGGTTGCCTCGACATACCGGGGGAGTGTGAGCGCCCCACCACCGAGGTGAACAGCCGTGATCGGCTCACCCTCGTCGGCTAGTGCATCGATGACATGCCCGATGCGACGCACGTACTCAAAAAACAGCTCGTCGGGATGTTCCGGAAATACGTGCGACTGCGGAGTTCCGTCAACATCCAAGATGAACGCGCCGTCCTGGTAGGGGTCTGGTTCGATAGTGGCGATGTGCCCTGAAGACTTCAATCGAATAGACGGATGCGCGACCACGCCTTCAGATTAGTCGCCTCGTGAGGCGCTCGCCGATTGAAATGAAATTGTGACTAGACAGAACAACGGAATCAGCCCTATAGTGGTACTTTGCGCGTCAGTTTGTCATGCCTTCATATTGCGGTGGGTGTGGCGGCAAGTCTTCATTCGTCGTAACGGCACCTCGAATGACCGATACTTGGCGTTTCCTGACGCGCGGTTTCCGATCACAAACCCACACCATGATGACCCTTGAGGTCTGCGGAGGTTATTCCCTTGGCTGCTGCGCGCAACGCATCCACTAAATCGGTAAAGAACGGACGCAAGTCTTCGCGTCTCTCTTTTGCCAAGATCACTGACACCCTCGAGGTTCCTGATCTGCTCGCCCTTCAGACCGAGAGCTTTGAGTGGCTCATCGGTAACGAGAAGTGGAAGCAGCGCAAGGAGGAAGCCCTCAAGGCCGGTCGCAAAGACCTGCCCGACCACACCGGTCTGGAAGAGATCTTCGAAGAGATCTCGCCCATCGAGAACCTCGATGAGACCATGCAGCTGAGCTTCACCAACCCCGTTCTCGACGAAGAGAAGTACTCCGAGCAGGAGTGTAAAGAGCGTGGCAAGACCTACGCCGCTCCGCTGTACGTTGAGGCAGAGTTCATGAACCACACCACGGGTGAGATCAAGACCCAGACCGTGTTCATGGGCGACTTCCCGATGATGACCGCCAAGGGAACCTTCATCATCAACGGAACCGAGCGTGTCGTCGTTTCGCAGCTCGTTCGTAGCCCCGGCGTGTACTTCGAGCGCACCCCCGAGAAGAACTCCGACAAAGACATCTTCTCTGCTCGCATCATTCCGAGCCGCGGTGCGTGGCTCGAGTTCGAAATCGACAAGCGCGACCAGGTTGGTGTGCGCATCGACCGCAAGCGCAAGCAGTCGGTGACCGTCTTCCTTAAGGCACTGGGTCTGACCAGCGAAGACATCCAAAAAGAATTCAAGGGATACGAGTCGATCGAGCTCACCCTCGAAAAAGACAACATCCTCACCAAGGAAGACGCCCTCAAAGACATCTACCGCAAGATGCGTCCGGGCGAGCAGGTCGCTGCTGAGGCTGCCCGCACCCTTCTCGAGAACTACTACTTCTCGTCGAAGCGTTATGACCTGGCTAAGGTCGGTCGTTACAAGATCAACCAGAAGCTCGGTCTTGACGCCCCCATCAACGAGTCAGTCCTTTCCGTTGCCGACATCGTCGCGACCATCAAGTACCTCGTTGCCCTGCACGCAGGTCAGTCCACTCTCGCCGGCATCGTCGAGGGCAAGAAGGGCGAAATCTCGCTCGACATCGACGACATCGACCACTTCGGTAACCGTCGTATCCGCGCCGTGGGCGAGCTCATCCAGAACCAGGTTCGCACCGGACTTTCGCGCATGGAGCGCGTCGTTCGTGAGCGCATGACCACTCAGGACATCGAGGCCATCACGCCGCAGACCCTGATCAACGTGCGCCCGGTAGTCGCTGCCATCAAGGAGTTCTTCGGAACCTCGCAGCTCTCGCAGTTCATGGACCAGAACAACCCGCTCGCCGGTCTTACCCACAAGCGCCGTCTTTCGGCACTTGGACCGGGTGGTCTGTCGCGTGAGCGCGCAGGTGTTGAGGTTCGTGACGTTCACTCGTCGCACTATGGCCGCATGTGCCCGATTGAGACCCCTGAAGGCCCGAACATTGGTCTGATTGGTTCGCTCGCTTCGTTCGCGCGTATCAACGCTTTCGGGTTCATCGAGACGCCCTACCGCAAGGTCGTCAAGGGTAAGGTCACCGACCAGATTGACTACCTGACCGCGAGCCAGGAAGACCGTCACGTTGTCGCTCAGGCAAACGCCAAGCTCACCGCTGACAAGCACTTCGCTGAAGACCGCGTTCTCGTTCGTCGTAAGGGTGGCGAGGTTGAGCTCGTTCCCGCCGACGCCGTTGACTACATGGATGTTTCGCCGCGCCAGATGGTGTCGGTCGCAACCTCGATCATTCCGTTCCTTGAGCACGACGATGCAAACCGCGCCCTCATGGGCGCCAACATGCAGCGTCAGGCTGTTCCGCTGCTTCGTTCCGAGGCACCTCTTGTAGGTACCGGTATGGAGTCGTACGCAGCTCGCGATGCTGGAGATGTCATCTTCACCGAGAAAGCCGGTGTTGTCACTGAGGTCTCGGCCGACTTCATCACCGTGCAGCTCGACGAGGGTGGAACCCAGCAGCACTTCCTGCGCAAGTTCGATCGCTCGAACCAGGGCACCAGCTACAACCACCGCGTCATCGTCGAAGCCGGCGAGCGCGTTGAGGCTGGTCAGGCTCTGGCCGATGGTCCGGCAACCGAGAACGGTGAGCTGGCTCTGGGTAAGAACCTCCTCGTGGCATTCATGCCTTGGGAAGGTCACAACTTCGAGGACGCCATCATCCTCTCACAGCGTCTGGTTCAAGACGACGTGCTTTCTTCGATTCACATCGAGGAGTACGACGTTGACGCTCGCGACACCAAGCTCGGTAAAGAAGAAATCACCCGCGACCTGCCCAACGTGTCGCCTGAGCTCATCGCCAACCTCGACGAGCGTGGCATCATCCGCATCGGCGCCGAGGTTCGCCCCGGCGACATCCTGGTCGGTAAGGTCACGCCCAAGGGTGAGACCGAGCTCTCTGCCGAGGAGCGCCTGCTGCGTGCCATCTTCAACGAGAAGAGCCGCGAAGTTCGCGACACCTCGTTGAAGGTTCCCCACGGTGAAGCCGGCACAATCATCGCGGTCAAGGTGTTTGACGCTGAGAACGACGAAGACGAGCTCGGCTCGGGCGTCAACCAGCGCGTTGTCGTCTACATCGCCCAGAAGCGCAAGATCACCGAAGGTGACAAGCTCGCTGGTCGTCACGGCAACAAGGGTGTTATCGCCAAGATCCTTCCGGTTGAAGACATGCCGTTCCTCGAAGACGGAACCCCGGTTGACGTTGTACTCAACCCGCTGGGTATCCCCGGTCGAATGAACTTCGGTCAGGTCCTCGAGACCCACCTGGGTTGGATTGCCAAGCAGGGCTGGAAGGTTGAAGGAACCCCGAAGTGGGCCGTTGACCTCCCCGAGGCTGCACGCGAGGCAGCGCCCGGAACCAAGGTTGCTACCCCCGTATTCGACGGTGCACGAGAAGAAGAGATTGAGGGTCTGCTTGACTCTACGCTCAAAACTCGCGACGGTCAGCGCCTCATCGGTTCCTCCGGAAAGGCCCGTCTGTTCGACGGCCGTTCGGGTGAGCCGTTCCCGCAGCCGGTTTCGGTCGGATACATGTACATCCTCAAGCTGCACCACCTCGTCGACGACAAGATTCACGCTCGTTCGACCGGTCCGTACTCGATGATTACGCAGCAACCGCTCGGTGGTAAGGCACAGTTCGGTGGACAGCGCTTCGGTGAGATGGAGGTGTGGGCACTCGAGGCCTACGGTGCCGCCTACGCTCTTCAGGAGCTGCTGACCATCAAGTCCGACGACATCGTCGGTCGTGTCAAGGTCTACGAGTCGATCGTCAAGGGCGAGAACATTCAGGAGCCGGGTATTCCCGAGTCCTTCAAGGTTCTGGTCAAAGAGATGCAGTCGTTGTGTCTCAACGTTGAGGTTCTCAACGGTGTCGGCGACATCATCGACCTGCGCGACAACGACGGTGAAGCCGACCGTGCTGCCAACGAACTTGGCATCAACATTTCTAGCCGCTTCGAGACCGCGTCAATCGACGAGATCTAAGAAGCCAGACGAGACGAAAACAAAGGACTGAACATTGCTCGACGCAACTACTTTTGAACAGCTTCGTATCGGACTGGCCACGGCAGACGACATCCGTCGTTGGTCGTTCGGTGAGGTCAAGAAGCCTGAAACCATCAACTACCGCACGCTCAAGCCTGAAAAAGATGGCCTCTTCGGAGAGCAGATCTTCGGGCCGTCGCGTGACTGGGAGTGCTCCTGCGGCAAGTACAAGCGAGTGCGCTTCAAGGGGATCGTTTGTGAGCGCTGTGGCGTAGAAGTCACCAAGTCGTCTGTGCGCCGTGAGCGCATGGGCCACATTGAGCTGGCTGCCCCCGTTACTCACATCTGGTACTTCAAGGGTGTCCCGAGCCGTCTGGGCTACCTGCTCGACATGGCGCCCAAGGACCTCGAGAAGGTCATCTACTTCGCCGCCTACATGGTCATCGACGTGGACGAAGACGGCCGTCACCAGGACATGCCCGGACTTGAGAACGAGCTTCGCCTCGAGATCAAGACCCTGGCCGACCAGCGTGACTCGCGCATCGCCGACCGCCTGCAGCGCCTCGAGGTAGACCTCGCTGCGCTCGAGGCAGAGGGTGCCAAGGCCGACCAGAAGCGTCGCGTCAAGGACTCGGCTGAAAAAGAGATGGGTCAGATCCGCAAGGGTCTCGACGAGGAAATCGCTCGTCTCGAGCGTGTGTGGGATGACTTCCGCAACCTCAAGGTCGGCGACCTTAAGCCCGAAGACGCTGTCTTCAACGAGCTGGTTGACCGCTACGGCCTGTACTTCGAGGCTCACATGGGTGCCGAGGCGATTAAGCGTCGTCTCGAGACTTTCGACCTCGCCACCGAGGCATCCAACCTCCGCGTTGAAATCAACGAGGGCAAGGGTGCCAAGAAGATCCGTGCGATCAAGCGTCTCAAGGTCGTTTCGTCGTTCCTCACCACCGGCACCTCGCCAGCGGCAATGGTTCTCGATGTTGTCCCGGTTATTCCGCCGGAGCTTCGCCCCATGGTTCAGCTCGATGGTGGACGGTTTGCGACCTCTGACCTCAACGACCTCTACCGTCGTGTGATCAACCGCAACAACCGTCTGCGTCGTCTGCTCGACCTCGGTGCTCCCGAGATCATCGTGAACAACGAGAAGCGCATGCTTCAGGAGGCAGTAGACGCACTGTTCGACAACGGTCGCCGTGGTCGTCCCGTTACCGGTACCGGTAACCGCGCCCTCAAGTCGCTCTCTGACATGCTCAAGGGTAAGCAGGGTCGTTTCCGTCAGAACCTGCTCGGAAAGCGCGTTGACTACTCGGGTCGTTCGGTTATCGTCGTTGGTCCGCAGCTCAAGCTGCACCAGTGTGGTCTGCCCAAGCAGATGGCTCTCGAGCTGTTCAAGCCGTTCGTCATCAAGCGCCTCATGGAGCTCGGTCACACCGCTAACGTCAAGAGCGCAAAGCGCATGGTTGAGCGCAGCCGCCCCCAGGTGTGGGATGTTCTCGAAGAGATCATTCGTGAACGCCCGGTTCTGCTGAACCGCGCACCCACGCTTCACCGCCTCGGAATCCAGGCGTTTGAGCCTCAGCTCGTTGAGGGTAAGGCCATTCAGCTGCACCCCCTCGTCTGTGCTGCATTCAACGCTGACTTCGACGGTGACCAGATGGCTGTTCACCTTCCGCTCTCGGTTGAGGCCCAGGCCGAGGCTCGCATCCTGATGCTTGCTTCGAACAACATCCTCAAGCCGTCAGACGGTCGTCCGGTGACCCTGCCCACGCAGGACATGATCATCGGTCTGCACCACCTGACCACGGTCAAGGAAGGCGCAGTGGGCGAAGGCCGCGCGTTCTCGTCTGTCAGCGAGGCTATCCTCGCCAAAGACCAGGGCACGCTCGACCTGAACGCCATGGCGCGCATCCGATTCGCCGAAGGCCTGCACTTCGCCGAGGGCGAGGCTCCCGAGGGGTACACCGGTGGCGCAATCACCCACCAGACCACCCTCGGTCAGGCGCTCTTCAACGAGGCGCTTCCGGCTGACTACCCCTACGTTCAGAAGGTTGCCGACAAGGGCACGATCTCCGAGATCGTGAATGACCTTGCCGAGCGCTACCCCAAGACTGAGGTTGCCGCGACTCTCGACAAGATCAAGGATGCCGGTTTCCACTGGGCCACTCGCTCAGGTGTCACCGTTGCACTCTCTGACATTCTCACGCCGCCGAACAAGGCCGAAATCGTTAAGGGCTTCGAGAAGAAGGCCGCGAAGGTTCAGTCAGAGTTCGACAAGGGCATGATTACCGACACCGAGCGTCGCCAAGAGCTGATCCAGATTTGGACCGAGGCAACCGCAGAGGTTGCTCAGGCCATGCGCGATCACTTCCCGGCCGACAACACCATCAACCGCATGGTGACCTCGGGCGCTCGTGGTAACTGGCT
>JAHEGZ010000110.1:610-2103 GCA_024644865.1 Aurantimicrobium sp. | reverse complement strand
CTGGTTCGCTGTACGCCAGGGTCGCCGCAAGACGCCGAAGGACATCTTCACGTACATTGTTCTTCCGACAATCGGTGTCCTGATGACCGTGCTTCTGTGGGTCAACCTCAGCCAGACCGCACTGTACGGAGGCCTGGCCTTCGGTGCAATCGGTCTTGCCTATCTGGCGTACCTGACCAATGGGTTCACCAAGAAGGTCAAGGGCTTCGACGAGGCACACCCGGTCACCGGGTTCAACAAGACGATCGACTAGATCGGTTCACTCTGCGGGCGTCCGGGAAACCGGGCGCCCGCACTTGTTTGTGGCGACAATTCCAACAGACGCGACCTAGAGGGCTGCGATTTGGGTGAGCGCCCGGGTGATCAGTTCGGGGCTTGTCGCGAAGTTGATGCGAATGTGCTGCGTGTACTGCGGGCCAAGTTCGGTTCCGGGTACAACGGAGACTCGCGCCTCCTCAAGGATTCGGTCCCACGGTCTGTCCCCCAAATTGAGTCCGGAAACATCAACCCAGGCCAGATAGCCAGCCTCGGGAACCATTTCGAGATGGGCTGAGGGCAACAAGCGCTTCAACTCAGACGCAAGGTGGTCGCGGGCGACAGCGAGCGTGTCGAGAGTTGAGTCAAGCCATTCAACGCCGTCACGGTAAGCCACGGACATCGAGAACGCGCCGAGAATCGAGGAACGCCAGTGCATTGCCTCGGGCAGGGGTTTGAGAAGCTCCGTGCCGCGGTCACCATGGCCGAGAATGAAGGCCGCCTTGAGCCCGGCGAGATTCCACGACTTCGACGTTGACGTCACAAGTACGCCCGTGCGCTCGGCTGCGGGACCGAGTGACAGATAGGGAACAAAATCAGACCCGGGGTAGGTCAATGGTGCGTGAATCTCGTCAGCGATCACGACGGCGTTGTGACGATCGGCCGCCTCAGCCAACGCGAGAAGTTCGTCTCGACCGAAAACCCGCCCGAGCGGGTTGTGCGGGTTGCAGAGCAAGAGGTGACCGACTCCGTTCGCGAACTCGCGCTCGATGCCCGAGATGTCAAGACGGAAGTCGCTCGTCAATGGAACATCCACGATGTCGATGCCGAGTTCCTCGAGCCAGTGCCAAAAACCTGCGTACACCGGTGACGTGACAATGACGCGCGAGACGTTATGCGCTCGCAGGAATTCGACAGTTGCAACGCCAACATCCGGAGCGAGCCGCGCATTCGACGTGTCTGGTGTCCAGCCCCACCGTGATTCGGCGAAGGCCGTGAAAGCCGGCGCTATCTCGGGCATCGGCCCCAGGTAACCCATATCGGACGATGCGACGAGTTCGCCCAGTGCTGCACGAATCGGTGCGGCGACGGGATAGTCCATTTCTGCGACGTGCATGGGGATAACATCTGCGGGATAACGGCGCCATTTCGCGGAGTGGCGAGCGCGAAGCGTCTCCCACGATTCAGCGGCGATGCGGGAATCGGTCACGAGTCGAACCTAGCATCGCGGTGAGCAA
>JAHEGZ010000110.1:0-595 GCA_024644865.1 Aurantimicrobium sp. | reverse complement strand
CATGGCCGCGTTCACCGCGAAGAACTATGTCGTCATCGGCATCTCGCCTGACCCGGCGAAGGACTTGCAGACGTTCATCGACAACGAGTCGCTCCCCTTCCTGCTGCTCGGTGACACGTCGAAGGAGACGCTCAACGCCTACGGCGCGTTCGGCACCAAGAACATGTACGGCAAGGAAGTCCAAGGCGTCATTCGCTCGACCTTCGTGATCGACGAGAACGGTGTGCTGACTCACACGTTGTACAACGTGAAGGCGACCGGACACGTCGAGGGCCTGCGCGGCAAGCTCGGCGTCTAATGGGTTTACGCCACCGAGGTGTGGAAGAGTGAACCGATTGCGAAAGTGATCGAGAGCGCGGCCGCACCACCGATGACAACGCGAATGACCGACTTCCACATCGAGCTTCCGCCGAGGTAAGCACCCGCGGCGCCCGTTGCGCCCAGCGCGATGATTGAGGCGACGATGGTAGCGGGGATGCGGAACTGCTCTGCCGCGAAGATGACCGTGAGGAACGGCAACATCGCGCCGGCGAAGAACGAGATCATCGATGACGCCGCGGCCGCCCACGGGTTGACGATGTGAGCTTCGAGGATG
>JAHEGZ010000015.1 GCA_024644865.1 Aurantimicrobium sp. | reverse complement strand
AGGTCGTTTGGTTCCTCCACGAATCAAACGCCACTGGAGAATTCGCCTAGTGGCCTATGGCGCACGCTTGGAAAGCGTGTTGAGTGAAAGCTCTCAGGGGTTCGAATCCCCTATTCTCCGCGCTCTTCGAAAGAAGACGTTCACTAATGAGACAGTGAAAATGCCCCAGAGCAATCTGGGGCTTTTGTCATTTCTTTGGCTTGTCTAGGTCGCCTAGGTGAGTGTGCTTAAAGCTGGTTCCATACTTTAGGCCATAGCCGAGCATGCGATCCCAACCAATGTGGCCGAACCAGATTGCGCCGATAGCAATGGTGATGCTGGATCCCAAAATTAATCCAAGTGCGAAAACGAGCGCGGCAACCGGGTAGGAATGCCCAAAGTTGTAGATGATTGAACCCAACCTCGTGTTGCGGAGGTAGCCGAGCATAGAGACGTCCGGCACTAGCAGTAAAGCTGGGTATAGCCACCACTGCTGGCCCTGACCTGCAAAGACTGCGATACTTGCGGCGAATAGCACTGCGCCTTCCAGGCGAAGTAGAGTCTTTGGCCCGCCGATGACCGAGCCCAAAAGGGGTGATGAAGACATGTCGTGTCCTTTCCTAACGCTGTTAGGAAAATGCTAACATTGGGTTATGTCAGTTCGCAAGATGGTGAGTCGCAAATCGATTTGCGATACAGCGATGCAAATCATCCAGGATGATGGCGTAGGCGCTCTTTCAATGCGAACTCTTGCTACGAAACTTGGAATCAAAGCGCCAAGCCTTTACGACCACGTGAAGAGTCGTGACGAGGTGATAGCACTCGTTCAGGGAGCGAGCCTATTGAATTTTGGAGATGGCTTTGCAAATGCCGGGCCAACATCACGAGACAAAATTCTCTTCTATCGCGCGTGGGCTTTAGCTAATCCGAACCTTTACCCGATTGTTTTCCAGGAAAAACTTCACAGAGATTTATTGCCCGATGGCCTTGAACAAAAAGTGCTTGGAGTAGTCGTAGCGGCAGCCGGGGGATCGCACGTTCAGGCGCGGGCAATGTGGGCCCAACTCCACGGACTAGTGGATCTCGAACTTCAAGGAAGATTTCCTAACGATGCAGATTTAGATTTAACTTGGGAGCATGCGATTCTCAGCCTTGAGGCCGCGAAAAAGGCACACTTGGCGTAGAAAGATGGCGTAGAAACGTATTTTGGTAATCCACTTAGAGGCCATTGTTGAGCAGTAGCGGGTTACTGCGTTCCACCCATTCTCCGCCAGATTCTCCGCCCGCTCCGTGGCTAACTAGGCTTGTTTCAGTCTTAAGAGAAGCGGAGTCCCCCCATGCGAGTTGGCTATGTAGTGCTCTACGTCACAGACCCAGACGATTGTCTTACGTTCTGGACCGAACAGGTCGGCATGATCGAGAAGGGGCGCAAGTCCGCCGGCGACTTTGCCATCGTGCAGGTTGGATTCGCCGATCAGCAGTTCTCGCTCGAGCTTGTTCCGATCGAGCTGATGAAGAACAACCCTGACGGCCTCGACCTGGCCACGCCGTCCATTGCGTTCAACGTGGATGACCTTGCCGCCACCCGCGAAATGCTCATTTTCGCCGGCGTTCAAGCAAGCGATATCGGTAACCACGGCGGCGCCGAATCCTTTGCCTTCTCTGACAACGAGGGCCGCTGGTTCGCCGTCACTGGCTCATAGCGCCACGCAAAGATTCAGTTTGACTGGGTAGAATTCGGGACATGAGACCCCAACACGAATCAAGAAACGCGAGACGCTCTGGCGCCGCGTTACTGCTCGGAGTCACGTTCGTTGCGAGTCTGACTCTCGCGGGATGCTCAAGCGCAGTGAATTTGCCTCAGGCCACAACCCCAACCGTCTCACAAACACCGTCACAAGAACCGACGCCCTCGCACTCCGGAGACTTCAGCATTCCGGCAGATTTTCCCGCCGATATACCTATCCACTCAGGCGAAATCGTGCTGGGGAGCACTGCCGGTGAAAGTCCGAATCACACCTGGGCGGTCGAAGTGATCATCGACGACTTGGTGAAGGCGCGAAAAGAGACCCTCAGCCAACTCGAGTCGGCCGGCTTTGTTCTGACGACCGAATCTGGAATTGGAACCAAGACGTACGAAGCCACTCTCACGCGGAGCGACTACGTAGTTCTGCTCAAGATCTACCTCGAAGATCAAACGGGCGAGAAAGAAATCCGGTACGTGGTCACACCGGCATAATCGGTCACCTTAGTAATTTCAAAAAGCTCAAGTCGAGCTGGTGGTTCGGTTGCTTGATTATTATGAGCGCATGCTGAACTCCGTCTTCATCAACCTGCCCATCGAGAATCTGAAGCGCTCGGTCGAGTTCTTCACCGGCCTTGGCTTCACGTTCAACGCACAGTTCACCGATGACGAGTCGACCTGCATGATCGTTAACGAACACGTCTACGTGATGCTGCTAGAGAAGAAAAAATTCTCAAGTTTCACAACGCGCAAAATCGCGGACAAAGACACCACCGAAGTCACCCTGTCTTTCTCCTGCGACTCCGCTGACGAAGTGCGCGAGCTCTCTGAGCGCGCATTTTCCCTCGGGGCCAAGCGAGTCAACGACCTCGAAGATCACGGATTCATGGTGAGCTGGGGCTTCGAAGATCTCGACGGTCACATGTGGGACCTGTTCTGGATGAACCCCGAGCACGTTCAATAGAAACTAGTGGCCTCTGCCTCGGAAGCGAGACTTCAGAGCGACGAACACCTTTTCGAGACCCTGCAGCCCCTTCTTGTGCAACTCCCGGGCCCACTCGATTTCGAGGGCGAGCACCGAGATACCCAAGAACAGAAAGAGGATGCCCGGCCGGATGCGCTCAACCAAGTATTCGTCGTAAGCCATGTCGAGACTCTACCGACCGTGCCCGTGTGGGAGCTAGGGCAACGGGCCGCGGCGAGAGAAGACTCCGGCAAAAAGTGCGTGCAGGAGCGGCACGGCCGAACCGATGAGCAGCCAAGTGCCGAGAGTCTCATTGCGCTCGAACACGATGAGTCCGCCAATGAAAAGGACTCCGAACAGGATGGCCGAAATCACCCGGCGAACGGCCCTCACGAGCGTTGCTGTGCGCCGCTCCAGTTCGGGTGACCGAACCGAGAGCTGGCCTGACTCGGCGCGGGTGACGATGGTGTCGATGCGCTTGGGCAACTTGAGAGCAAGTTGAAGCGAGGCAAGCGCCTCCTTGGCCAAGGCCTGAGCGAAGTTGCCTCCCTCAGCGCGGATGAGTTTGGCCGAGTAGGGCTCGACGGCATTCCAGATGTTGAACTCGGGGTTGAGCGAGCTGCACATGCCGGAAATCAACGAAAGCGCCCGGATGACCAACAAGAAGTTCTCGGGGAACTGGAACGGTAGCGCGCGCACGATGTCGGTGAACTCAGCGGCGAAAGCACGGTACTCGCGCGGGTCGATTTTCTGCAACTCAGAGAAGCCCAGACCGCCGAAACGATCGAAGACCTTGACGAACGCTCGCTCGAGTTCGACCGTGTCAGCACTCGGCATGAGCACACCGATCTCGCGCATGCCCTCGATCATGCCGGCGCCATCTCGAGAGGCCGCAGCAATCACGGTCGAGCGCAACGCCTTGGCCAGTCCGGCCGAAACCTGCCCCATCATTCCGAAGTCGATGAACGTCAAGCGCCAGTTCGGCTTCAACTCTCCCTCGTCGGGCGGGAGCGGTTGAACGAATACGTTACCCGGGTGGGGGTCGGCGTGAAAGTAACCGTCCATGAGGACTTGGTCGAGCATGAGGCGCGCGAACTCGTCGGCGACCTCGACCGGATCGATGCCGGCGGCACGCAGTGCTTCGAGGTCGGTGATTTTGATGTCGGTGACGTCTTCTTGGGTGAGCACGCGGCGAGTGGACCGCTCCCACACCATCTGCGGAACGCGAACGCGCGGGTTGTCGGCGAAGTTCGTGGCGAACCGCTCGGCGTTAGCGCCCTCGTTGAGGTAGTCGATTTCTTCGAGACAGGTCGCAGCGAACTCCTCCATGAGCCTGGGCATGTCGGCGCGGGTGTTCACCAAGCGTATTCGGCTGAGCCACACCGACACTCGGCGCAATGCGCTCAGGTCGACATCAACAATCTGATCGATGCCCGGGCGTTGAATCTTGATGACCACATGCTCGAAACCCATAAACTCGGCGTCGGCCGGCAGTAGCACGGCTCGGTGCACCTGACCGAGGGATGCCGCCGCCAACGGTTCCGGGTCAACCGACGCGAAGACTCGCTCCAATGGAACGCCCAACTCGCTCTCTGCAAGTGCGCGGATCGCCTCGAACGGCACCGCGGGAACCTCGTCTTGCAGGCCGATGAGCTCGTTCGTGATTGCCGGCGGAAGGACATCCAAGCGAGTTGACATGAACTGACCGAGCTTGATCATGAGTCCGCTGAGGTTCAGGGCAAGGCCGTGAAAACGACGGGCAATGAGTTGCAGGCGACGAGTTCGAGTGTGGTTGCTGATCGACCGCAACCCCAGACGCGGCAGAACGAGCTCAAACCACCACGTCGAAATCAGGGCGCGGGCAGCGAACCGCAGAATGCGGCGGTAACGGGCGCGTGACCGCCGGGCGGTCAGTGGCTCGCTGGCAATTCCAGAGTTGTGTTGGCCCACCCGTTAATTGTGCGGCAACATGGCGAGCAGTTTCGACGTTGCCTCATCAATCACCTTTGCCGCCTCGGCGATCTGGTCAGTCGAACCCCGGCGAGCAACCTCGGCGGCAGCGCGAGCCAGCTTGATTCCTGACTTTGCGAGTTCACTGCGTGGGCCACTTGGGATACTGAACCGATCTTGGCGATCAGTGCCGGTTTCCCACGGAGCGGTCGTAGCCGATTCAGCCTCCGCGACGTCGCGACCCGCGTCGGTCAGGGTGTAGGTGCGACGACCGTCGTTTTCGTGAGAGCTGATGAGGCCCTCATCGACGAGCAGCTGAAGGGCTGGGTAAACCGACCCGGCTGAGGGTTTCCAGACTCCCCCGCTGCGCGTCTGAATCTCGCTGATGATTTGGTAGCCGTGCATGGGCGACTCAAGCAGCAGTCGCAAGATGGCGGCACGCACATCCCCTCGCTTCATGCGCATGTCGACGTTGCGCTTGAACTGATTGCGCAGGTCGTCGAGCGATTCCCACGCGTCAGCACTCAGCCACTCTTTGGGCGACTTTGAAAACCACGAATCAGACATTCGAACCTCCATTTGGGATTGTGTCTTAACGATATATCGTTAATGTGTGCCCCGCATCGCCCAAACTAAAAACGGCTTCGCTCCTCAGACCTGCGAGCGCTGTGGCTTGCCCTTTGAATGGCGCAAGAAGTGGGCGCGTGACTGGGAGAACGTCAAGTACTGTTCGCAGAAGTGCAAGAGCTCATGATCGAACGAATACTTTTCGTGGCATTCGACCACCTGAACTTCGATTACGGCGTGCTGTCGGATGCGCGCCCCGAGCGCGATCTCATCGCACTCGTCGAGAGTCAACGCATGCTGACCGGCCGGCCGTGGCACCCTGAACGACTGTTCTTCATGGTCTCTGCCGCTCGCCACTTCGCCGAAGAAGCCCGCGAGCGCGGGTTCACCGTTCGATACGTTCAAGCGCCCACCACCCTCGCCGGACTTGAAAGCGTGCGCGCCGAGTTCGGCGCGTTGCCTATTGTTTCGGCCGAGCTCTCATCGTTCGGGCAAGCGGCTGCGCTTTCCGATTTTGGGGTCACGTTTATCGAGAACGACTTCTTTCTCACCTCGAGAAGCGATTTCGGCCTGTGGGCCGGGCGACAGAAGTCGTTCGTCATGGAGAACTTTTATCGAGCGCAGCGGGTGCGGTTGGGCATCCTGGTCGACGACGGCAAACCCGATGGCGGACGCTGGAATTACGACGCCGACAATCGCCTCCCCCCACCCAAGAACTACACCTGGCCTGCGCGCCTGGAACACGAGCGCGATGCCATCGATTTCGAGGTCGCCGCGCAACTCGAGCACAGGCCCACAACGACCTGGGCAACCACTCGCGCCGGCGCGCTGGCCCAGCTGGCGAACTTCGTCGAGAACCACCTGTCCGGATTTGGTCCCTACGAAGACGCGATCGCCAAGGACGAGTGGGCGTTGCACCACTCGCTGCTGAGTCCGTACCTTAATGTTGGACTTCTCCACGCTCGCGAAGTGATCGCCGCGGCGCTGAGCGCCTACCGTGACGGCCTCGCGCCCATCGAATCAGTCGAAGCATTCGTGCGGCAGGTCATCGGCTGGCGCGAGTACATCAACGGCATGTACTGGTTCCTCGGGCCTGACTATCGAAACCTCAACAGGCTGAACGCCACCCGCCCGCTCTTGCCGCTTTTCACTGATTCAAGGAAGACCGAGATGAATTGCGTACGCTCGGTCGTCTCTGACGTTGAAAAACGAGCGTGGGTGCATCACATTCCGCGACTGATGGTGCTGAGCAACCTCGCGCTCCTGACGGGGACCAACCCCCAAGAATTCCTCGACTGGATGCGCGAGCAGTTCATTGATGCGGCCGAGTGGGTCATGGTTCCGAACATCATCGGAATGGCCACGCACGCCGACGCGGGATTGCTCATGACCAAGCCGTATGCCGCCGGAGGCGCTTATCTGAACCGCATGACCGAGCACTGCAAGGGATGCCCCTTCGACCCCAAGAAGCGCGTAGGCGAAGATGCCTGCCCGTTCACCACCCTCTACTGGGACTTTCTCGATCGCCACCACGAGACCTTCGCCAAGAACCACCGCATCTTCCAGCAGCTCAACGGACTGAAGCGGCTGGGCGATTTGCCCGAACTGCGCGAGCGCGCATCCGAAGTTCTTGAGCGTCTAAGTGCAGGCACTCTGTAGCCTCCGCCACTAGGCTTTTTACATGTCAGAAAGAGTGACCGGCCCGGCTTCATACTTTCCCTCGATTGAGAAGAGATACGGCAAGCCCATCGACTACTGGATGACCCAGCTCGATGCCGTTCGCGAAGCCAAGCACATGGACCAGGTGGCGTACCTCAAAGACACCCATGCGATGGGTCACGGGCACGCCAACGCCATCGTCGCCTTCTACCGCCAGAAGAACGGACTCTAGTTGCCAGCCAAGCCGATCGACTTCGTCACGGTCTCCACCGCCGGACTGGAATCCTCGCCTCACACCGAGGCCCTCGCCGGCCTTCGCGCCAATGAAGCGCGCTACTTCAAGAACAAATACGACATCACATTCAGCACGGAGCGGGCAAGTGAGCGCCCCGAGCTCGTCGCTTACGTGGCGAATGTGCTCGCCGAGCGCGAGATTGTGATCGCCTCCAAGCCGCTCGAAGTCACCGAGATGATTGTCGAGGCCGCCGAGGGGCGCATCCGCTGGACGTACGTGTTCTATGAAAGCGGGCTAGCCATCAACGTTTTGTACACACTCGATAACGCGAAAAAACGCGCGGTCGGCTTCAAGCTTTCGATGGGCATGGATGTTCCCGCCGAGCTCGCCGAAAAATTTAAGTTCGCCCGACAGAAGTCGAAGCTCGCCGGTGAGATCCGCGGCTCATTTTTTGTGATCAAGGGCGAGTACTAGTTAGCCCCACTAGTCCCAGGGAAGAGCGCGATCGCTATTTTTTGTCGCGTCGTCAGGGAACTCGGTGAGCTCGGTACTGCCGGCCCGAATGCACATCCAGCGCAATTCGCCATCGCTGTCGGGGCGAGCCCGCCAGGTGCGCATGACTCCTTGGCCGACGCGAACCATTGACCCGGCCTTGACTTCGACGACTTCATCGTCAAGGCCCATCTGCCCCTGTCCGGAGATGAAAACGTAGAGTTCTTCAACGTCGCTGTGGTCGTGCCAGTAAGTTGCACTCTCGCCGGGCTTCATGGCGTTGATGGTCATACCGATGTACTGCATCTTGAGCTCATGGTCGATGACTCGACGTCCGTTTCGGGAGGTGTCGGGTCGAAAGCCCCCGTAGTACTCGTACCACTCGTCGGGAGCGCCAACGTTGACGATTTCGTAGTTAGTCATACCGCGAGCCTAGTTTCGCGGCACCTTGCTGACTAGGGCTTCTGTCTGACCAGCAGGTCTAGTTCGCCCGCAGCGCGAGCATGAATTGTCCGCCGCCGGGCGTGATCTCGGTGCTGAAGTCGACGTCGGGCGCGTAGCGCGAGAGTCGATCGAGCAGCCACGCCGAAGCCTCCTCGGCGTCGTTTCGGTCAGGGCAACGAGCAACAACCTCGCGGCCGCCTTTGAGGGTGAGGCGAGTGACCGTTGCCACAATGGGTGACGGATCAACAACGAAGAGATCTTTCGACCAGGGCACGACCGGGGCGATCTTGCCCTTCTGGGTGTTGCACTCTCGGTGGGCTAGTCGCTCCACCGTAACCGTGTTCTTCTTGGACTTCGCCATCGAATAGCTGTCGACGCTCGGGCCAAGGTCTGAGTTCACCGAGGCCTCAGGGTCAACGGCCTTATCGCAGAGCCAGCAGCGCCATCCGTCGCGTTCGCCGACCTCGTTCAAATCACTCATAAGAGCAGAGTACGCCAGCGGTACGATGAACATCTGCCCGTCATCCATTGGAGAGAACATGACCGCGACGCTTCTGCACTCCGAGCAGATTGAGACAAGCATTTCCGGTGCTGTTGCCTACCGCTTGCGCTATCGGTCGCACGACATGCACGGCAACGCCACCGAGTCGACCGGATTGGTCATTGCTCCGGCGAGCGCTGGTGAGGATCGTCGTGTCATGACCTGGTGCCACGGCACCACCGGACTTGGCGACGCCGCCTGTCCCTCGGCACAACCCGACCCGGCAAGCGAACTCAAAACCTACTTCGAAATCGGTTCGACCACTGAGTTCGACTACGGCCTACCCGGGCTTCAAAAGTTCATCGACGACGGATGGGTCGTCTGCGCCACCGACTATCAGGGGATTGGTACCCCCGGGCGTCACCAGTACACGGTCAACCGCACCAACGCGATCGACGCTGTCACCCTCGTGCACGCGGCTCGTGAACTGCCCGTCGGTGCGGGCACGGCGTTTGGAACCATGGGATGGTCACAGGGCGGTGCCGCAGCAGCAGCCGTTGCCGAACTGACCGACGCTGACTATAACGGACTCACGGTTGTGGGTAGCGTTCCCATGTCACCCGGAACCCCGGTTTCTGCCATCCGTGTGCCCACCGGTCTCGGCGGGGCGCTCACTAGCGATGTCATTCCGCCCGACGGCCACCTGTTCATGATCTTCTCTGGGCTGCAGGCCGCGTTCCCTGACGAGCTCGACTTGAGCGATGTCTTTACTGAGGTCGGCTTGGCAGTGCACGATGCCGGCTGGAACACGCAACCCGTGCACCACTTCAGTGACGCTCTCGGTCGCGCCAATGCGCATGTCGGCCCGGTGATGCAGATCAACAAGGCCAAACTGCCTGCATGGATGAAGGCCATCACCGAGTCATCGGCCAGCCTGGTCAAGGCCCGTTGCCCCGTGTTCGTCACGATCGACTCGCAACACGACGGCTCAGTAGTTCCGGTGGCCTGGCAGACTCAGTACATTTCTGACGCGCAGGCCCTTGGCAGCGACGTCACAAGCAAGCTGTACCCGAACGACGACCACTTCTCGCTGCCCGCATCGTGCATCGATGACGCCCGCGCCTGGCTCGCGGCACAGTTCGCTTAGGTCGCCTTGACGCTGGCTTCGCGCATCCGGGTCGTTTTTCTCACCTTCTATTACGAAGCGTGGGATGCCCTTGCCGACGTGCACGCATTCATGCTCGCCGACCCGCGGTTCGAGGTCACTGTCGTCTCGATTCCTCGTCGATTCACGAGCCACTCGCCCTTTGGTGAAGAAGAAGACGTCAGCGCATTCTTCGACGCAGCCGGAGTCGACCATCTGCGCTTTACCGACGATGACTCATTTGCCGGGCTCGAGAGACTGCGCTCGATGGCGCCTGACTATGTGTTCATCAACTACCCGTGGCAGCGCAACTATCAGCCGGGATACCGAGTTGAACACCTCAGTGAGTTCACCAAAGTCTGTGTTGTTCCCTATTACTCGCTCGCGCTGGTGAATGAGCCGGGCGAGGTCGGCGTTGCCCCGCACCTCTACGAGCAGCGCTCACACCAGCTCGCCTCACTGGTCTTCACCCAGGATGTCGCCGTTCGCGAGGCATACGCCCACACCTCCCGCGGCAACGCCCACGTGCACGTGACCGGAACCCCCAAGATCGACGCTCTGGTTCGCGAGGCCAACGACGGGCGAATGCGCTGGCCGCTGGCTCCCTCGAACAACCTGCGCGTGGTCTGGGCCCCGCACCACAGTTACTCCCCCGGCTGGCTGAACTTCGGCATGTTCACACAGGTTTGCGATGAGATGCTGGCGTTCGCACGTGAAAACGCTGACGTCGATGTCGTGCTGCGCCCACATCCGTTCTTGTTTGGCACGCTCGTCGACCGCGGGCTCATGACCCAGAACGAGCTCGACGCCTGGCTGGCCGCCTGGTTAGTGCTGCCCAACACGGCCTTTGACGATGACGGTGACACCGGACACCTTTTTGCCGCCACCGATATTTTTGTCACCGACGGCATCTCGTTCATCGCCGAATACCCCCTGGCGACCGGGAAGCCAACGATCTTCATGGAGAATCCGGGCCACTGGGAGTTCTCGCCGATCGGTGAGATTGCCGCAGCCGCGAACGTGCG
>JAHEGZ010000103.1 GCA_024644865.1 Aurantimicrobium sp. | reverse complement strand
CACCTGCGATTCCAACCGGCCCATCCGGCGAGGCGTGAAAAGATAGAGCCATGGCGCGCGACGTAAACCCTCCCCGCGGAATGCGGGACTTTCTCCCGGCAGACAAGGCTCGTCGCGAGCGTGCACTGAACATCATTCGGGATGTCTACCACGCCCACGGTTTTGATGAGATTGAGACGCCAGTCGTTGAAGACTTCGAGCGTCTGCACTCGGGTCTCGGCGGCGACAATGAGAAGCTCGGATTCTCGGTGCTCAAGCGCGGTCTCACGCATGACGACCTCACCGCAGCGGCCGCCCACTCAGACGCCCACGCACTGGCCGACCTTGGTTTGCGCTTCGACCTGACGGTTCCTCTTGCTCGCTTTTATGCGAGCCACCGAGCCGAGCTGCCAAATGTTTTTCGCGCTATTCAGATCGCTCCGGTGTGGCGTGCCGAACGCCCGCAGAAGGGTCGCTACCGCCAGTTCGTGCAGTGCGACATCGACATCATCGGTGACGATTCCCAGCGTGCCGAGGTCGAACTCATCACGGCGACATCTGCCGCGCTCGACGCCCTGGGGCTTCGCGACTGCACAATTCGTGTCAATGACCGCCGAATTCTGCACGGTCTGCTGAACTACTGCGGCTTCGCTCACGAGCGCATGCCTCAAGCACTCATCTCGATCGACAAGCTCGACAAGATCGGCGTCGAGGGAGTTATTACCGAACTGAGTGAATCCGGCCCCGATGCCGCAAGCGTGCTCGGCGGCATCCTGGAAAAGATGGCTCCGCACGTTGCTGCCGGGGGAGTGTCGATGACCACAGCCGACATTCTCTCGGTGCTGCCCGAGGGAATTGACCCTGACGCTGTCGCTGCCATGGAAACCCTTGCCGGCGCACTGACCAACCTGCCCGATGGCGTGACCGTTCGATTCGACCCGACCCTGGTTCGTGGCATGGGCTACTACACCGGCACAATCTTTGAGATTGCTCACCCTGAGTCCGGTAGCTCAGTCGGTGGTGGTGGTCGCTACGACGGCATGATCGGGCGCTTCCTAGGCACCGATGTGCCCGCAGCTGGTTTCTCGATTGGCTTTGAGCGAGTGGTCGACCTTATCGCGCTCGGCGACGAGCGCAGCACCGACTCAGTCGTGCTGATTCACGAAGCGGATGCCCACCTCGAGTCGCTCATGGCGCTCAAGTCAGCCCTCATCGCCGGCGGAAAGCGGGTTCGCCTCGAGAGGCGTGCCAAGAACCTCAACCCGGTGTTGGAGCGCGCATCCGAAGCCGGTTACAGCCAGTTCGCGTTCGTGACCGCCGAAACCAGCTCGGTTTCAGACCTCGTCTTCAAGGCTCTGACCTAGCCAATAAACTTGACCTAGGTGCTGATCGAGACTCAGGCACCACACCACACAACAAGGAGAAATTGTGGCATTGATTGACGCCATTGGCGCACGCGAAATTCTTGACTCCCGCGGTAACCCCACGGTCGAGGTTGAGGTTCTGCTCGAAGATGGCGTGCTTGCTCGCGCCGCTGTTCCTTCGGGCGCATCCACGGGCGCATTTGAGGCCTACGAGCTTCGCGATGAAGACCCCAAGCGCTATCTCGGCAAGGGAGTTCTCAAGGCCGTTGACGCCGTCATCGACGAGATTGGCCCGGCCCTCGAAGGTTACGACGCCACCGACCAACGCATGATCGACGCCGCCATGATCGAGCTCGACGGAACCGAAAACAAGAGTCGCCTCGGCGCCAACGCCATCCTCGGTGTCAGCCTCGCTGTTGCCAAGGCAGCTGCCGACTCAGCTGACCTCTCACTGTTCCGCTACGTCGGTGGCCCGAACGCACACACGCTTCCGGTTCCGCTCATGAACATCGTCAACGGTGGCGCACACGCTGACACCGGTGTCGACATCCAAGAGTTCATGGCCGTTCCGCATGGCGCTGCAAGCTTCTCCGAGGCACTCCAGTGGGGCGTTGAGGTTTACCACTCACTCAAGTCGCTGCTCAAGAAGAACGGTCTGGCTACCGGCCTCGGCGACGAGGGTGGATTCGCCCCCGACCTGGCCAACAACCGCGCTGCCCTCGAGTTCATCGTCGGCGCAATCGAGCAGGCCGGCTTCAAGCCCGGCCAGGACATCGCTCTGG
>JAHEGZ010000102.1 GCA_024644865.1 Aurantimicrobium sp. | reverse complement strand
CCACCTTCCAGGCTCGTCGTCTCGACACTCGCTACCGCACCGAGTCGGGCAAGACCTCGCCGGTGGCGACTCTCAACGGAACCCTCGCCACCACTCGTTGGATCGCGGTGTTCCTTGAGACACACCAGCGCGCTGACGGTTCGGTCTTCGTCCCCCCCGCGCTGCGCCCTTACCTCGGCGGGCTCGAAATTCTCTTGCCCGTTGCCGGAGCCTAAGCGTGAGCGCTGACCGCTGGCTGGTCGCCCTCGACATCGATGGCACCTTGCTGACGCACCGAGGTGAAATCGCGCCAGAAATTGTGGATGCCGTGGCCCGCGTCAAAGCGGCCGGTCACGAAGTTATGCTCGCCACCGGGCGCGCCATGAGTGAAACTGTCGAGGTTATCGCTGAGCTCAAGTTGAGCCCCGAGTACATCGTGTGCTCGAACGGAGCCGTCGTGTGGAAGCGGGATCCGCTGTCACGCATCGGTTACCGCGAGGAGTTCGTCGAGACTTTCGACCCCTCGGCCGCGCTGAAAACCATCCGACCGTTCTTGCCCGAGGGCAAGTTCGCGATCGAAGATGCCAACGGCGACTACTACTTCACCGAGCCATTCCCGGGAATGCAGTCGCTCTACGGTAGCCACCAGGTGTCGTTCGAGGAGCTTCTTAACCGACAGGCCACTCGTGTCGTCGTTGTCTCGCCCGCTCACGACACCGCCGACTTCTTGAGTGCCGTCGAAGAGATGGGTCTGCATCGCGTGACCTATGCCATCGGCCTCACCGCTTGGCTCGACATCGCCCCCGAGGGCGTCAACAAGGCCACGGGTCTCGAGCGGGTTCGCGAGATTCTCGACATCCCACGCTCGCGGCTCTTCGCAATCGGGGACGGCCGCAATGACATTGACATGCTCGTCTGGGCCGCCGCCCACGGTCGCGGTGTTGCCATGGGCGATTCTCCTGAGGAGGTGCTCGCGGTGGCCAATGAGGTGACCGGTGCCGCGAGCGAACTCGGTGCCGTCGCTCCACTGCTGGAACTTCCCGGCGTCTAGCCTCCGGATGCGCGAGCCGGGTTCACCCCCGCGCTCAGGTTCTTGCCAGACAGAGCTGAAAGCCTTGACGAAGCCGTCGGGTAGACTTGTGCTGTTGTCTTCCGCCGCTGGAAGGCGAACACGGGAGGGCTGTCCGAGCGGCCGATGGAGCTGGTCTTGAAAACCAGTGAACAGAAATGTTTCGTGGGTTCGAATCCCACGCCCTCCGCCAGACAACCCGAAGGACTGAAATGACCAACCCGAACGAAAACTCGCGTCGCGCTCGTGGCGACAAGAGTGCTCGCTCGTCTCGTGTCATTCGTCACGGTCGGGCCGGAACGCTTCCTCGCGGACGCTCCGTTCTCGGTTTCATCGGCATCGTTTTGGCTGTCGTTCTGGTGAGTGCAACCTCGGTTGCGGCAATCGCTGTGTGGGATCTCTCACACTCGGCCAAGACCACCAAGCTTGACGGTCCGCCGCCTGCTATCGGTGCAATCGAGGGCGGATTCAACGTTCTCCTGGTTGGCAGTGACACCCGAAACGGTCAGTCCAATAACTACGGCGAAAACCCCGGTTCGTCGCTCAACGACGTCACCATGGTGATTCACGTTTCCAGCGACCACAAAAACGTGACCGTCATCAGCATCCCTCGTGACATGGTCGTGCCCATCGCTGACTGTGCCGGTGGTGGTGGCGGCTGGACCGGCCCCATCAACGCGACACTGAGCGAGGGTGGATTGGCGTGTATCGACAAGACTGTAGAGGAACTCACCGGGCTGAAGATTCCCTACGCCGGCATGGTGACCTTCGACGCCGTGATTGGTTTGTCGAAAGTTGTGGGCGGAGTTCGCGTCTGCGTGAATGCTGCGATCGATGACCCGTACACAAACCTCAAACTCAGTAAGGGCTGGCACACGCTTGCCGGTTGGGGCGCCCTCGAGTTCTTGCGCACCCGCCACGGAGTCGGTGACGGATCCGACCTGGGGCGCATCAGTAATCAGCAGGTGTTCCTCTCTGCTCTCATGCGCAAGATCAAGAGCGAGAGCGTTCTGACCAACCCGCTCACCCTGTACTCGATGGCCAAGGTCATGGTGTCGAACATGACCCTGTCGACGA
>JAHEGZ010000012.1 GCA_024644865.1 Aurantimicrobium sp. | reverse complement strand
TCAATGGCCTGAACGCCCCGCGAGAGCCCCAGCAACACTATGAGCGGGCTACCTGACATCACCAGCATGTATGCGGTCATCGTAAATGGCAGGATGAACTGGCTGACGCGAACCGGCTGACTCTCGCTGAGCAGCCGGCGTCGCGAGCTCGGCACGAGTTTGCCTCGGCGCTCGACCACCGGTGAGCGCCGAGCAAGGTCGGCGCTCAGGGGCCGCACGATTTCATCGACAACCTCGCGCATTCCAAGGGAGAGCTTTGAGAGAGCCGCCGAATTCCGAGCCTCTGTGAGCGAATTACTGAGGTCGGTCAGAATCGGATTGAGGATGGCCTGAGCTTCTTCTACCAGAGCCACTCGCTGTGCCTGAAACTCTTCTGCGGCACTCATCTGCAGCTCGAGTAACTCTTGTCGGTCATTCGCGAGCGTCAGGAGCGCATCCTGATAGGTAAAACGCGCCGAAACTGCGACCGAAATGATTGCAAGAGCTGCACCGATGGTGAGGGTTTCAGAAACCAGCCGCCGAATCGGATCACTCCAGGCGATGAGTCCAAAAAACGGTTCACCAAAGTGAAGAGCGAGGCCACGTACAGCGCCGGCAGCGATGAAGGCAACGAGTGTCAATACTGGCCGACTGCGACGGGGGCGAACCGGCAACCAAAACAGACGGAAAACAGCGAGAACCGCAACCGGAACCAGCCAGGCGAAGCCGCAGAAAAGGATGTACTGCCACCACTGACCGTGACCCTCGCCCTGAATGAGCAGAACAGCAGAAATGAGCGAGGGAACCCCATATAGGAGGCCAACCCACGCCGAGAGCGCGTACTGAGAACCGAGCAGAACCCACGTGTGCCGTGCCGGGGGCCGGGTATTCCGGCGACGTGTGACGTCAGACATCATTGACCGGCGAGCGGGATTCCCGCGGCCTCCATGTAAAGCCGAGCTGCCTCAACTCGCGCGTTTCCGTCGGCTCCGGCCTCGATTTTCAGCGTGGCAAAGATGCGCCCCAACATGCTCTCCACGGCGCCGACCGAGCGGCCTCGAGCCTCGGCGATCTGTTGGTTGCTCTTGCCCTGCGCGAGCAACTTGAGCACCTCGAGCTGCATACGCGAGAGGTTTCCCAGCGGGCGCGTGGGGTTGCGATCGTGACGGTGGTCGGATGACACGTGGCCCGACAGCACCTCTTCAAGAGCATCCACCAGTTCGGTTGTTCCGACGAGCTGAGACTTGCGCAGGTAGGCGGCATCGCGAAAAACGGGACGGTCCCCGGTACCCGAGAACCGAGTGTCGGGCAGGTTCGTGAGAAAGACGACACCGAGCTCGTGACTTTCGCGACGAAGCGCCTCGACAAGGTCAAAGCCGTCGAGCCCCGGCCCAAGGTTGATATCGACGATGACGGCGTCGAAGTCCCCCTGGTCGAATACCTTGCGAGCCTCGAGCGCGTTTGCTGCAGAGTGTGTCGTGAACCCACTCGCCGTGAGCATTTGTGACAGAAGGTCACGCAGCAAAGCCTCATCTTCGACGATGAGAACGTGACGGGCGTACATTCGGGCTTCGTTCGATGAATGGTTGGAGCTACGAGAAGTCGCTGTCCGGTTCGAACAGGGTGGTAACCGGCCACTGACGACGGCCGGCGTTGAGCGCACCACGACTGTGCCTCAGGTAACAGGTACCACAGAGAGACTCGTAGGTGAGGTGGTCATCGTCGATGGCCATTTGGTTGCCCTCAAACACGAAAACCTCATCGATGACACGCGCATTGAAAATCGCCTTGTCGCCGCAGCGGCAGATGGTCTTGAGTTCTTCGATCTCGTGAGCGACCTCGAGTAGGCGACGGCTTCCCGGGAATGCCACTGTCTGAAAGTCGGTGCGGATGCCGTACGCGATCACGGGAATCTCTTCGAGAAGAGCAATGCGCAGCAGGTCATCCACCTGCTCTTCAGTCAAAAACTGCGCCTCGTCGACGAGCAAGCACGAGACATCGTTACCGGTCTCACGCTGGATACGCTCGCGGTGTTTCTGAAACGCGCCGTACGCATCAGACTCAGGAGCCAGAACGAAGTCGGTCGGTCGGTTGAATCCGAGTCGAGAAAGGATGCCCAGGTCACCCTTAGTGTCGACAGCAGGCTTGGCCAGCAGAACGCTGTGACCGCGTTCTTCGTAGTTGTACGCGGTCTGCAACATCGAGGTCGACTTGCCGCTGTTCATTGCGCCGTATCGGAAGTAGAGCTTGGCCATGGGGTGAAGTCTTTCGTCTCGGGGCGGCACTGGTTAGGACTTGAGGTTCAGAGCCGCGGCAGTCGTGGCGAGCGAGTCGCTCGCCTTGGCCGGGTCATCCGAAAGGCGGGTGCCATAGCTCGGAATCATCGCGGTGATTTGGTGCTTCCACTTCGACATGTGATCGGGGAAGCACTTGCCCAGTAGGTCAAGCATGATGGACACCGACACCGACGCACCCGGTGACGCACCGAGAAGTCCGGCAATCGAACCGTCGGCTGCAGCAACGACCTCGGTGCCGAACTGAAGAACTCCACCCTTGGCGTGATCTTTCTTCATGACCTGAACCCGCTGACCGGCCTTGATGAGGTGCCAATCTTTGGCTTCGGCCGTGGGCATGAACTCACGCAGAGCAGCGAGCTTTTTGTGCGGTCCGGCGAGAACCTCACCAATCAGGTACTTGAGCAGGTCGAGATTGGTGAACGCGACCGCAATCATGGGAAGGAGGTTGTGGAATCGAATCGACAGCGGCAGGTCGAGCATCGACCCCTTCTTCAAGAAGTTCGGGCTGAAGCCGGCGTACGGTCCGAAAAGCAACGATGCCTGGCCGTCGACCACGCGAGTGTCGAGGTGAGGAACACTCATGGGCGGAGCACCGATTGCCGCTTTGCCATAGACCTTGGCCTGGTGCTGCGCGACGATGGCGGGGTTGTCGGTACGCAGGAATTCGCCCGACACCGGGAATCCGCCGAAGCCCTCAATCTCGGGGATTCGCGAGTTCTGCAGCAGTGCGAGAGCACCGCCGCCGGCGCCAACGAAAACGAATTTTGCCAGCATGGTGTGTGGGGTGTTGCCGACGCGGTCGCGAGTGGTGATGCGCCACAGGCCGTCTTTCGACTGCTTGCGAAGTTTGGTAACCTGCGACTCGTAATCTATGTCGGCGCCGTTGCGCTCGAGGTAGTCGAGCAGCTGGCTGGTCAGGGCGCCGAAATCAACGTCCGTTCCCGAGGCGATGCGCGTGGCGGCGACCGGCTCGCCGACGAGACGGTTCTCGATGAGCAGCGGGGTCCACTCGCCGATGACCATGGGGTCTTCGCTGTACTCCATGCCGGCGAACAGGGGCTCATTCTTGAGCACCTCGAAACGCTTACGCAGGTACTCGACGTTCTTCTCGCCCCACACGAAGGTCATGTGCGGAGTGGAGTTGATGAAGGTTTGGGGGTCACCGATTAATTTGCCGGCGACCAGGTATGACCAGTACTGACGGCTGAGCTGGAACTGCTCGTTGATGGCCACGGCTTTTGATGCTTCGACAGACCCGTCGGGCGCTTCGGGCATGTAGTTGAGCTCGCAGAGGCCTGCGTGACCGGTGCCTGCGTTGCTCCAAGGGTTTGAGCTTTCTTGGGCGGGCCCGGAGAGTCGCTCAACTACCTTGATCGTCCAGTCGGGCTGGAGCTGCTTGATGAGGGCACCGAGCGTTGCGCTCATGATGCCCGCGCCCACGAGGACGACGTCGAATGGCTTTTGATTCACCGGATTAGTTTACGACCGCGCTGGGCGCGCACAGGATGTTCAGCGATCACCAATCCCACCTAGTGGGAACGCTAACCAAATGACTTTTTAGCGCGATGCGGCAATAACCTCAGCGATTTGCACCGCGTTGAGAGCAGCGCCCTTGCGCAGGTTGTCATTACTAATGAACAGGGTGAGGCCACGCCCGCCGTCGACGGTCTCATCCTGACGGATGCGCCCCACAAAGCTCGGGTCAGCTCCTGCTGCCTGAAGCGGGGTGGGCACTTCTTCGAGCGCAACTCCCGGGGCAGCTGCCAGCAGCTCGCGAGCGCGGTCGGGGCTGATCGACTTGCCGAACTCGGCATTCACGCTGAGCGAGTGACCGGTGAAAACGGGAACACGCACGCAAGTACCGGCAACAAGCAACTCTGGGATTTCGAGGATTTTGCGGCTCTCGTTGCGCAGCTTCTTCTCTTCGTCGGTTTCGTTCATGCCGTCTTCGACGATGGAACCAGCGAGGGGAACAACATCGAACGCGATGGTGCGCACGTACTTAACGGGAGCCGGGAAGTCGATGGCACTTCCGTCTTGAACCAGCCGAACGAGGTCGCCCTGGGCGACGGCTGCCTGAACTTGAGTTTCGAGCTCTTCGGCACCGGCAAGGCCAGAGCCGGAGACAGCTTGGAAGGTAGTGACTACGAGGCGTTCAAGACCAGCCTCTTCGTGAAGGACCTTGAGCACGGGCATGGCCGCCATGGTGGTGCAGTTGGGGTTAGCGATGATGCCCTTGACGGCCTGGTCGATGGCGTGGGGGTTGACCTCACTGACCACGAGGGGAACCTCGGGGTCCATGCGCCAGGCGCTCGAGTTGTCGACGACGGTCACGCCCGCGTCAGCGAAGCGGGGAGCGTGCGCCTTTGAACCGGTTGCACCGGCCGAGAACAGCGCGACATCGATACCCGCGGGGTCGGCGGTTGCAACATCTTCGACGATGACCTCATGACCGCGGTACTCGAGAACCTGACCAGCCGAACGCGCAGTAGCAAAGAAACGAATCTCACGAACCGGGAAGTCGCGCTCATCGAGAAGGCGACGCATGACGGTGCCGACCTGACCGGTGGCTCCGACAACTCCGATGCTGAGACCTTCAGCGGCGATAACGGTCATCGTCCGGTGCCTCCGTGAACCTGCGCCTCTTCTGTTGCGTCAAGACCAAAAGCGGTGTGCACGACCTGCATCGCGCGCGTGAGATCGGAGTCGCTGGTGACAACCGAGATGCGGATTTCGCTGGTCGAGATCATCTCAATGTTGATTCCGGCGTCAGACAGTGCGGTGAAGAGCTGTGCCGAAACACCAGCGTTAGTGCGCATGCCAGCACCGACGACCGAGAGCTTGCCGATCTCGTCGTCGTAGACGACGTCAGCAAAGGAGAGGTCTGCCTGGGCGCTCTCGAGAGCGGCGAGAGCCTTCTGACCCTCAGTCTTCGGCAGGGTGAACGAGATGTCGGTCAGGCCGGTCGAAGCAGCCGACACGTTCTGAACGATCATGTCGATATTGATGCCGGCGTTTGCGATGATGGTGAAGATTTTCGCGGCGGTGCCGGGAACATCCGGAACACCAACGACAACAATCTTTGCTTCGCTCAGGTCGCCGGCAACACCGGTGATGATGGGCTCTTCCACTGTCTGTCCCTCCGTGGGGTTGTAAACAATCGTTCCCTCGTTGTGGTTGAACGAGGAGCGTACGTGAATGGTTACACCGTGACGGCGAGCGAACTCGACGGCACGAATGTAGAGAACTTTGGCTCCGTTGGCGGCCAGCTCCAGCATCTCTTCGCTGGTGACGCGGTCAATTTTGTGTGCTTTCTTGACCACACGCGGGTCGGCGGTGAAGATGCCGTCGACGTCGGTGTAAATCTCGCACACGTCGGCGTTCAATGCTGCGGCTAAGGCCACAGCGCTGGTGTCAGAACCGCCTCGACCCAGGGTGGTGATGTCTCCGGTGGCACGATTGAAGCCCTGGAATCCGGCGACGATAGCGACAGCACCCTCATCGAGTGCTTCGCGAACGCGGCCGGGCGTGACATCGACGATGCGAGCGGCACCGTGCTTCTCGTCGGTGATCATTCCAGCCTGGCTGCCTGTAAACGAGCGGGCGTCAATGCCGAGCGAGCGAATAGCCATGGCAACAAGGGCCATCGAAATTCGCTCACCCGCGGTCAGGAGCATGTCCATCTCGCGCGGGGCGGGAACAGTCGAGACCGACTCGGCGAGGTCGATGAGCTCGTCAGTGGTGTCTCCCATGGCGCTGACCACAACGACGACGTCGTTGCCGGCCTGGCGGGTCTCGGCAATGCGAGCGGCCACGCGCTTGATGCCCTCAGCATCAGCAACGGATGAACCGCCGAACTTTTGCACGATGAGACTCACGAATGCACTCCTGCGTCTGGGGAAAGAATGAAAAAGAGGGGCGGCCAAAAGCGCCACAGTCTTCTATTGTACGGTGCGTCGACCCTCGAAAGCGCGGCCGAGGGTGACCTCATCGGCGTACTCGAGGTCGCCACCCACAGGCAGTCCAGAAGCCAGCCTGGAGACGCTGATGTTCATCGAGCTGAGCAGGCGGCTGAGGTAGGTTGCGGTGGCCTCACCCTCGAGGTTGGGGTCGGTCGCGATGATGACCTCGGTGACCGTTCCGTCGGCCAAACGGGTCATGAGCTCGCGAATGCGAAGGTCATCCGGGCCGATACCGTCGATGGGGCTGATGGCGCCACCAAGCACGTGATACAGGCCTTTGAATTCACGGGTGCGTTCGATCGCGACGACATCTTTGGCTTCTTCGACGACACAGATGAGCGTTGGGTCACGGCGCGAATCTCGACAGATTCCACAGGTGACCTCTTCGCTGACGTTGCCACAGACGTCACAGAACTTGACCTTCTCGCGTACCTCGGTGAGAACGGCGGCCAGTCGACTGACATCAAACGTTTGGGTCTGCAAAATGTGGAACGCGATTCGCTGCGCTGACTTAGGACCGATGCCCGGCAGTCGGCCGAGCTCGTCGATCAGCTCTTGAACGATTCCCTCGTACACGACTTAGCGGTCGCTCTCGTCGACAGGCTCTTCGTCGAGCAACGCCAGGGGCGACTCAGCTTCGATTCCTGAGACAACAATGTCGATTTCGGCCGTGTCTTCTTCGCCGATGAGGGTGGCGCCAAGAATTTGGCGAACCACCGCTTCACCGTATTGCGGGGCTCGCGACGGAGCTTCAGGTTCGGGCTCGACAACCGTTGCTACCGGCTCCGGTGCGGATTCTTCATGCGGCTCTGCGCCGGGGATGCTCACTACATCCCAATCGCCATCATCAGTTGTCGGTCCAGGCTCTGGCGTCGCAAACTCGCGCGCGCCCCGAGATTCTTTGGGGGCGCTTGAGACTGCTGCAACCTCCGGCTGCGCGGCGACCGACGCAGTAGGAATGCTCGCCGTCGGGGTGCCTTCGACCGAGAGGCGGAACTTGACGGTAACTCCGACGTGAGTCTTGATGGCATCGCGGAGAATCTCGTGCACTCCCCCAGTACTTCCCGGCTGTGGCCGGAAGCTCGCAGCGTCTTTCTCGGTGGGGAAAACTATCGTCAGCACATCGCCGTCGAGCTCACGAACTTGTGCGGTGACCGAGACTATCCAGGCCATTCGGTTGGCGTTTTGCACGCTCTCGAGAATGCTCGACCATGCCTCGAGTAAAACGGTCGTGGTAATCGGCCCGGCTGGAATCACCGGGATGCTCGCTGGCTCGGTTTCGACAGGCTCAACCGCCTTGGGTGGTTCAACCGTCTTGGGCGGTTCAACCGTCTTGGGCGGCTCTACTGCCGGCACGGTTTCGACGACCGGTCCCGGTGTGGTCTCGATACGAGCCTGCGGCTCTACTCGACCAGCGGCTGCACCACCGGCGACGAGCAGTCGAGCAACCATCAGTTCGAGGTGCAGTTTGGGAGAGGTCGCACCGATCATCTCGGTCAACGACTGGTTGGCGATGTCGGCAGCCTTGGAAAGCGCCGTCGCGCCGAACGCGCTGGCCTGACGTTGCATGACGGCAATTTCGTCGGCTGCAATGCCGCGAAGAAGTGAGCTCGAAGCCGAGCCGGTTGCCTCGACGATGATGAGGTCACGAAGGCGCTCGAGGAGGTCTTCGACAAAACGACGAGGATCTTGACCGGTCTGAATAACTCGGTCGACTGCCGAGAAAGCTGCAGGGGAATCATGGGCGGCGAGCGCATCCACGACTTCGTCGAGGAGAGCGGTGTGCGTGAAGCCCAGCAGTGCGACCGCGCGCTCGTAGTTGACCGTGTTGCCCTCTGAACCGGCGATGATTTGGTCAAGCAGCGACAGGGTGTCACGAGCCGAGCCGCCACCGGCGCGAACCACGAGCGGCAGAACGCCTGGTTCAACGACCACGTTCTCGTCGTCGCAGAGTTTCTGCGCGTAATCGAGCATGACGGCCGGCGCGATCAGGCGGAACGGGTAGTGGTGGGTGCGCGAACGAATCGTGCCGATGACTTTTTCAGGTTCGGTTGTGGCGAAGATGAATTTGACGTGCTCGGGCGGTTCTTCGACGAGCTTCAGCAGAGCGTTGAAGCCCTGCGGAGTAACCATGTGGGCCTCATCGAGAATGAAAATTTTGTATCGGTCGCGGGCCGGAGCGTAGATTGCGCGCTCGCGCAGGTCGCGGGCATCGTCGACACCGTTGTGGCTGGCGGCGTCAATCTCAACGACGTCAAGGCTGCCTCCGCCATCGCGAGAAAGCTCGACGCAGCTAGGGCACAGGCCACAGGGAGTGTCGGTCGGCCCTTCGGCGCAGTTAAGGCAACGGGCAAGGATGCGCGCGCTCGTCGTCTTGCCACACCCACGGGGGCCACTGAACAAGTACGCGTGATTAACCCGGTTCGTGCGAAGAGCAGTCATGAGTGGCTCGGTCACCTGGGATTGCCCGATCATCTCGGCAAAGGTTTCTGGCCGATAACGGCGATACAGTGCGGTAGCCACGCCTCAATCGTACTTGCCCAAGGTGACACTCACCGGACAAAAAAAGGGACCCCTCGCGCACCCGCCAGAGCCCGGTTACCCTTGCTTCGTTTCCGTCCTGGGGGAGTTGGCCTGGATGGCGCCACGCGAGGAGCCACTCACAGTTTAGGTGGCATGCACGAACAAAGAAAAATGCGTTTGCCGACGCGCAACTCTGCGTTCACCGTGGCTCCAACCGCGCGACATACGGTGAAAGCGTGAAAATGCGAGTTGCCGTGGTGACTGAATCGTTTCTACCTTCGACGAACGGAGTGACGAACTCTGTCGTCAAAGTTCTCGAGAGCCTCAAGGCCGAGGGACACGACGCAATCTTGATCGCACCGACCGCGCCTTCAGATGAATTCCTTGGCTTCCCGGTTATCCGCACAACAAATGTTGCCTTCAGGTCTTTTCCCGTTGCGCTTCCTCTGATCAACATGACGTCGATTTTGAGAAGTTTCAAACCAGATGTCGTTCATGTGGCCTCACCGTTCTTTCTCGGCCGACAGGCGCTCGCCGTGGCCCGTCGGCTGAGCATCCCAACTGTTGCCGTGTACCAAACAGACATCACTGGATACACGGCGCGATATGGATTGGGGATTCTTGAGACCGCAAGTCGACATGTCACTCGCAACATCCATCGACTCGCCGATGTAACACTTGCTCCGACGCACGAAACAGCTCGCGCCCTGCGCAATATTGGTGTGACTCGAATTGCCGTTTGGGGACGCGGGGTAGACACCAAGCAGTACTATCCGCAGCGCCGAACGAGCGCTGCCGTGCATGCGCTGCGTGATCGCATCGCGCCCAACCATGAACTGATCATCGGGTTCGTTGGCAGGCTGGCTCCCGAGAAGCAGGTCAACAGATTCCGCGAAATGTTCGGAACGAAGAATGCCGTATTCGTCATCGTCGGAGATGGCCCCGAGAAGACGCGCCTTGAAACCGAGTTTGCGAACTACCCCGTGACATTCACAGGGGCGCTGCACGGGGATGACCTTGCGAACGCCTATGCGGCCATGGATGTCTTCGTTCACTGCGGCGAAGAAGAAACTTTTGGTCAAACCATTCAGGAGGCGCTTGCCTCTGGCGTTCCCGTTGTGGCACCTGCGGTCGGCGGCCCACTTGCGCTGGTGACGTCGGGCGTGAATGGTCTGCTGGTCGACCCCAGCGAACCCGAGGCCTACCGCAAGGCTGTGAAGAAGATCCTGAAGCACGCAGACCTGCGTCAGGACATGCGGATTAACGCCCGTGCGTCTGTCGCCGGCAAGTCGTGGAGTGCCAACAACGCCAAACTGTTCAAGCACTATGCCGGTCTCATTGGTGTCGAATACGACTTGGCCAGCGCGTGAATCCGTTTGACCCGGCAGCGCTGCTTGCCTCCTGGGGAACGTGGGCGGTGCTCGGTGCGGCCGCCATTGTGTTTCTTGAGACGTCAACTATTGTCGGTAGTTTTCTTCCCGGCGACTCGCTCCTTTTTTCGCTCGGACTTTTGCTCGCAACCTCGCTGACGGAATTCCCGCTATTCCTTGCAATTCTGATCGTTTTCGCTGCGGCAGTTCTGGGCGCGCAAGTTGGGTACTGGGTTGGGCGAGCTCTTGGTCCGCGCATGTTTCGACGAGAGTCTGCTCGCATTTTCAACCCTCGCACCCTTGATCGTGGCCGTCGATTCTTCGCCGAATACGGCAATCGGGCACTCATCCTCGCTCGTTTTGTGCCGATTATTCGAGCTCTCATCCCCGCCTTCGTGGGGATGTCGCACTACCCACGAGCTCGTTTTTTGGTGTTGAACCTGGTCGGTGGCGCCCTGTGGGTAGCCGGTCTGATGGGCCTGGGCTTCGGGCTGGGACACGTGCCGCTCGTGGCGCATAACGTTGAATGGGTGATCATTGCAGTTGTCGTTCTCACGTCGCTGCCGTTTCCGATCGAGTTTTTGAGAAACTACATCAAACGCCGACGGGCTCGGTAACAGCCACTTCGACCGG
>JAHEGZ010000010.1 GCA_024644865.1 Aurantimicrobium sp. | reverse complement strand
CCTACACGCAGGAGTGGGAGAACTACGTCACCCGCCAAGCACGTTGGGTCGACTTTGAAAACGACTACAAAACCCTCGACATTTCTTTCATGGAGTCGGTCATCTGGGCCTTCAAGCGCCTTTACGACAAGGGTCTGGCTTACGAGGGCTTCCGCGTTCTGCCCTACTGCTGGAACGACGAGACGCCGCTGTCGAACCACGAACTGCGTATGGACGACGACGTCTACAAGATGCGTCAAGACCAGTCAGTCACTGTCACCTTCCCGTTGAAGGGTTCGAAGGCTGCCTCGCTCGGTCTCGAAGGTGTTAGGGCTCTGGGCTGGACGACTACGCCCTGGACACTGCCGACCAACGCTGCGTTGGCTGTTGGTCCGCAGATCACCTACGGCGTGTACCCGGTCGGTCCCAACGGAGCCGCCGAGAGCCTCGAGGGGCCCTTCTTGTTGGCCACTGACCTCGCCGGAAACTACGCCAAAGACCTCGGATATGCAGACGCAGCAGAAGTTCACGCGGCTGTTGGTAAAACTTTCACGGGCGTCGAACTCGGCGGTGTTGAGTACGAACGCCTTTGGGACTTCTATGCGGACGAGCCCTTCTACATCGATAACGCCTGGCGTATTCTTCCTGCGGAATATGTCACCGCCGCCGACGGCACCGGTGTTGTTCACCTGGCTCCGGCGTACGGTGAAGACGACCAGAAAGTCTGTGAGGAGGCCGGTATCCCGGTCATGCTCTCGGTCGATGATGGTGGAAAATTCCTGTCGCGCTTCGGCGAGGTGGCCGGTTTGCAGGTGTTCGAGGCGAACAAGCCCCTGACCAAGCTGCTTCGCGAAAAAGGTCGGCTGCTGCGCGTGGCCAGCTACGAGCACAGCTACCCGCACTGCTGGCGTTGCCGCACGCCGTTGATCTACCGCGCCGTTTCGAGCTGGTTCATTCGTGTCACAGACTTCCGTGACCGCATGGAGACCCTCAACCAAGACATCAACTGGGTGCCCGACAACGTCAAAGACGGGCAATTCGGAAAGTGGATCGCCGGCGCCCGTGACTGGTCGATCAGTCGCAATCGCTATTGGGGTTCTCCCATCCCCGTGTGGAAGAGTGACAACCCCGACTACCCGCGCATTGACGTCTACGGGTCGCTCGACGAAATCGAGGCCGACTTCGGCGTTCGCCCCACCGATCTGCACCGTCCGTTCATCGATGAGTTGACGCGCCCGAACCCTGACGACCCCACCGGTGCGTCGACGATGCGTCGAATAACGGATGTTCTCGACGTCTGGTTTGACTCCGGATCGATGCCCTTTGCCCAGGTGCACTACCCGTTTGAAAACCAGGAATGGTTCGACAGTCACAGTCCCGCCGACTTCATTGTCGAGTACATCGGGCAGACGCGCGGCTGGTTCTACACGCTGCACATTCTCTCGACGGCCCTGTTTGACCGCCCCGCGTTCAAGAACGTCGTCAGTCACGGCATCGTGCTCGGTAACGACGGTCAGAAGATGTCGAAGTCGCTGCGCAACTACCCCGACGTCTCTGAGGTGTTCAACCGCGACGGCTCCGACGCAATGCGCTGGTTCTTGATGAGCTCACCGGTGCTTCGGGGTGGCAACCTGATTGTCACGGAGGAGGGCATCCGCGAGGGGGTTCGCCAGCTCATGCTTCCTCTGTGGAACAGCTATTACTTCTTCTCGATCTATGCCAACGCCGACAATTTCGAGGCAACCTGGCGCACCGACTCGACCAACGTGCTCGACCGCTACCTGCTGGCTAAGACCGGTGACCTGATTCGCGACGTCGAAGCACACCTCGAGAACTTGGACTCGACGCTGGCGGCCAACTCTCTGCGCGAGTTCGCCGACGTGCTCACCAACTGGTACGTGCGCCGCAGTCGCGACCGATTCTGGGCGGGCGGCGAAGCCGGCGCTGAAGCGTTCGACACGCTCTACACCGTGCTCGAGACGCTGTGTCGCGTAGCCGCGCCGCTGTTGCCGCTGCTCAGCGAAAACATTTGGCAGGGTTTGACCGGTGGGCGCAGCGTGCATCTCACCGACTGGCCCGACGCGTCAGCATTCCCGGTTGATGCGTCACTAGTGTCGACAATGGATGCGGTGCGTGACATCACATCCAACTCACTCGCTCTGCGCAAGAAGACGGGTCTGCGCGTGCGCCTGCCACTGGCCAACCTCACGGTTGTCACGCCCGATGCAGCCGCACTGGGAGCATTCTCTGACATTCTTCGCGACGAGTTGAATGTGAAGTCGGTCTCTTTGGTTGAGCAGGCACCCACGAGTGCAGCTGAGTACGGCATCACGTCAAAGTTGGCCGTCAACGCTCGCGTAGCTGGCCCGCGCCTGGGCAAAGATGTTCAGCGCATGATTCAGGCCGCGAAGTCGGGCGACTGGTCTGAGACCAACGGTGTTGTCATCGCTGGCGGGACCGAATTGGTCGAAGGCGAATACGAACTCACACTCGAGACCGCTCCGGCGGCTGACGGCGCCGAGCGAGCGCTGACACTGCTGGGCAACGGCGGTTTCGTCTTGCTCGATACGCAAACCACGCCTGAACTCGAGGCAGAGGGCCTGGCGCGTGACCTCATTCGCGCCATCCAAGACACCCGCAAGACGGCCGGGTTCGATGTCAGCGATCGCATCAACCTCGACATCGTCTTCTTCGATGACGCGGATGCGGCAGCTGTGCGGTCGGTCACTGAGGTCGACATCGCCGACGAAACGCTTGCGACCGCTTTTGCTATGCACTCGCCGTCTAGCTCGCCAGTACTGTCCAACCATGAGATTGACCTTGCATCCGAGTGGATCGGCTCGCTGACCGCGGTCGCGCCCGAACACTTTGCCAAATTTGGAGCTGCAGCCTACGCAAATTCTGGTGCTTTTGTTGTTGCGGTATCCCGAGTGAATCGAGTGGTCAATGTCTGAGTCTGCTGAAGACCGCGAGTACGCTCGCGCCGCCGAACTCGTTACCAAAGAGCTCGAACAACGCCTAGGAGAGGGAGCGCCCCAGCCGCGCCTCGAGCCGACTCGTCGCGTTGTTGAGCTGTTGGGCGACGTGCACCGCTCGTATCCGGTGATTCAGATTGCGGGAACGAACGGTAAGACCAGCACCTCGCGTCTGATTGAGTCAATCCTGCGCGCGTATGGCCTGCGCACGGGTCTGTTCACCAGCCCGCACCTCATTTCGTTCAACGAGCGCATCCAGATTGACGGCGAGCCCATCGCAAACGACAAGCTGCTCGAGAACTGGCTCGACATCAAGCCTTATGTCGACATGGTTGACGGTGAACTCATCGCTAAGGGTGAAGCCCGACTGACCTACTTCGAAGTACTCACGATTTTGGCTTTCGCCAGCTTCGCGGATGCCCCGGTTGACGTTGCTGTGGTCGAAGTGGGTCTGGGCGGCGAGTGGGACTCCACGAACGTGGCCGATGCAGTGGTGGCCGTGTTCACCCCTATTGGACTCGACCACACCGATCGCTTGGGGAAGACCATCGATGCCATAGCGCGCACTAAATCGGGAATCATCAAGCCCTCGGCCATCGTGGTTTCGGCCACTCAAATGCCCGAGGCCACGGCCGTTCTGGCTGAGGCAACCGAACTCACCGAATCTGCACTCGTGATCGTCGGAAAAGACCTTCAGCTCAGCGCGAGGGTGGCCGTGGGTGGTCAGATGCTGAGCGTGAGGGGTACCGCGGGCGAGTACAACGAAATCTTCCTCGGACTTTACGGCGAGCACCAAGCGCAGAACGCCGCTCTGGCAATCGCTGCCGTCGAGAGTTTCTTGGGCGGCAGCAGCATCAGTCTCGACCCCGAAGTTTTGACCGAAGCGTTCGCCTCGGTTGAGTCGCCGGGTCGACTTCAGCTCGTGGCCAAGAACCCGTCGGTGCTGGTCGACGCAGCGCACAACCCGCACGGGGCCAAAGCTCTAGGACAGGCCCTAGGTAGTTTTTTCACCTTTGACGAGGTTGTGCTGGTGTTCTCGGCCCTCTCCGACAAAGACGCCGAGGGTATTCTTCGCGAGATCGCACCGCATGTCACGAGCGTGATTGTGACGACTGTCGATTCGCCGAGAGCAACGAATGTTGCCGAGCTTGCTCGAATCGCGGGTGCTGTCGTGGGCGCTGAGAACGTCGAAGTCGTGCCTGACAGCGCGGTAGCTGTGGCCGCCGCGCGCGCCCGGGTTGCCGACAGCGACAGGGGAGCGGTACTCGTGGCCGGCTCCATTGTTTTGGTCGGCGAAGTCATGGCTCAGGCCGCAGCAACCAAGGGATGGATGAAGTGACCGCAGACAAGCCAGCGCGCGAGCCGCGCATCCGACGTCAGCGTTCAGTGACCGAACTGTTGACCTCGGTCGTGCTCGGATTTGAGTCGATAGTTATCTTCTTGGCGGCTCTCGTCATTTTCGGTCTCAAAGACCTTCCGCCAATCGTGGCGCTGGTCGGTGGATGGTCACTGGCCCTGGTAATGATTCTCACCGTGTTGATTCTGCGTTACCGTGCCGGAATCGTCGTCGGTTGGGTTTTGCAGGCCGTGGTTATCGCGGCTGGCTTCATTCAGGGGGCTATGTTTTTTGTAGGAATCGTTTTTGTTGCGGCATGGACATTCGCCATCGTCGCTGGTGCACGTCTTGAAAGAAAAGGTCAGTAGTGAGCACTCCCATTGAAGAAACTCTCGTTCTCGTCAAGCCCGACGGCGTTGCTCGTCAACTGACCGGTGAGATCTTGCGCCGCATCGAGGCCAAGGGATACGTCATCGCCGACCTCAAGATGGTTAATGCCGATCGCCGCCTGCTCGAACAGCACTACGAAGAGCATCAAGGCAAGCCCTTCTTCGAGCCACTGGTCGAGTTCATGCTCTCGGGCCCGGTTGTCGCCATTCGCCTGCAGGGAAACCGCGTCATCGAGGGATTCCGCTCGCTCGCCGGCACCACCGACCCCACGACGGCAGCTCCGGGCACCATTCGCGGTGACCTCGGTCGTGACTGGGGACTCAGGGTCGCACAGAACCTCGTGCACGGCAGTGACTCGCCCGAGTCAAGCGCGCGCGAACTCGTTCTCTGGTTCTGACTCGCCCGGGAGGGGTGAGCACGGCCGCAGTTACGGCTGCAGCTCAGCGTCCATTTCGTCGCGCGTTGCCGGTCGCTGAATCATCGCCGCCGGAATGAGTGCGAGCGTCGAGATGATCGCGCCACACAGGAAGGCTGCCTGAACACCGTGAGAGGTTGAGGCAACGACAGATGCCGCGCTCGCTCCTTTCGCGTTGACCGAGGCAGCCGTCAATACCGTAATGAAGAGGGCTGTGCCGGCCGCACCGGCAAGCTGCTGAATTGTTCCCACGGTGGCGCTGGCGTGTGGGTAGAGCTGGGGAGGAACCGAGCTCATCGAGACAGTGAAGAGCGGGGTAAAAATAAAGGCGAGCCCGAGGCTGAGCAGAATGTTGACCGCGAGAACAAAAATGGGCCAGGTGGTCTGATCAAAGGTGACCATTGACCACATGGCAATGCAGACTGCGATCGCGCCGGGCACGATGAGGCGACGAGCCCCAAAACGGTCATAGAGGCGGCCGACGACCGGGCCGAGGAGTCCCATGGCAAGTCCACCGGGAAGCAGGATGAGGCCGGTTGCCAGAGCGGTGATGCCCAACACGTTTTGCGTGTAAATCGGCGTCAGAATCGAGACGCCAAACAAGCTCATCATGAAGACGGCCATGAGGATGATGGCGATGGTAAAGGGGCGAGCGCGGAAGGTGCGCAGGTCGAGCAGAGCTCGATTCTCACGCTGGAGGCGAGTCTGTCGAAGAAGGAACAACGTGAAGAACACTGCTCCCCCGACGAGCGGAACGTAGGGGCTGACGAGGGCTGCGCCGCGAGCAGCCTCGGCGAAAGCAGAGAGGCCGTACACCAGCCCCGAGAATCCAAGTGCCGAGAGGATGATCGAGAGAACATCCACGGGAACCTTGCGAGTTTCACCAACCGAGAGCATGCGCATCGTGCCGATGATGAGGGTGACGATAGCAATCGGCAGAACCAGCCAGAACAGCCAGCGCCAGTCGAGAATGCTCAGCACCAATCCTGAAACGGCCGGACCAATAGCGGGCGCCACGGACATCACGATCGAAATTGTGCCCATGATCTTTCCCCGGATTGCTTCGGGAACCAGCACCATCACATTGGTCATCAGCAAGGGCATCATGACGGCGGTGCCGGCGGCCTGAATGATTCGTGCTATCAGCAGTTGGTTGAAATCAGGGGCGAGCGCGCCGAGAAGCGTGCCCACGGTGAAGAGGCCCATCGCAAGCACGTAAAGCGAGCGCATGGTGAAGCGCTGCAGCAAGAAGCCCGTGACCGGAATGACGATGGCCATCGTAAGCATGTAGGCCGTCGAGAGCCACTGACCCGTGCTCGGCTGAATGTTCAGCTGCTTCATGATCTGAGGCAGAGCCACGCCCAGAATGGTTTCGTTCAAGAAAACGACAAACGTCGAGATCAAGAGGATGGTTAAAACCACCCGATTACGTGGGTCGAGGCGAACCTGCTCAGTCGTCGTCATAACCCATTGAGCCTAGGGCACGGCGAGAAATGCGCCGATTTAGAGGTGGTGAATCCAGTCGAGACGAATCTGTGCAATGACGGCCTCGATGAGCAGGATGCCCAGAACCACAGTGGGGGACCACTGCAGCAACTTTGCCCCAGCGTTCTTGAGCCACTCGCTCTCGCCCCACACACCGTGCTTGAGAGTCCATCCCTTGAGCACAATCACGAGGGTGATGGTCGCAACCCAGGTGACCATGCACCAGGGGCACAGCGTTCCAAGGTCGAACACACTTTCGGCGAAGAGCCAGATGACAAAGACGAAGGCGACCATCGAAGCGGTGTGCAGGGCGCGCCAGTACCACCGAGCGAGAGTTCCGCCGGCAAGCAGGACCACACCCGTCGTTATTACGACGGGCCAGGCCATCATGCCAATCATCGGGTTCGGGAAACCGAGGAGGGAACCCTGCCACGAGGCAAGGTTCTTGCCACACTGCACAACGATGCTGAAGTCACAGGATGCGGTCGTGCCCGGGTGCAGAAGCACGTGAAATTTCTCGTACGTGAGCATGAACGCGGCGAGGAGACCGACGAGCCCCGAAATGATGAGGAGCAGTGAAATGGCTACCGGTTTGCGTTCAGTCGTTATCTGGGTCACATTCGCCATTATTCCAGTGAAAGTCTGAACCACGGCTGAACATGCTCACGGCGCGGGGCATTCATGCGATACTAAAGACACGCGTTCGTCGATTCACTTCGGCAATGCACGAAGACTTTGTAAGACCCACAGTGGTTTTGCGTTAGTGAATGCCCGCGAGGTGTTCACGTGTGGTGGGAGAACAACACCGTTCTCTACCGAAAAAGTTTGGTGGGGCATCCTTGGATGCATCACCCCAAGGTTTAGTTTCGGCCAGTGGCCGCACAGCGGTTATTGACCGGAGCGGGAAGTACACCGCTCATGGTGAATGAATTTGAAAACACGCTATTTCTGGAACCGAATCCAGAGAAGGCGTACAAACCTGAAGTAGATGCTGAGGCGTCTGCTGTTGTTGAGCCCGTCGAAACCACTCCCGAGCCCGTCGTGTTCCCCACGCTGACGGCCGAAGAGGTCACCGATCTGATCTTCTTTGCGCCGCCCCTTCCTCCCATCTCCGAGCGTCGTTCGCGAGACCGCAGCGCTCGTTTTGATGAGCGTTTCGACGATCGCGCCGAGCGCAACGACCGTCGCGTCCGCAATGATCGTCGCGACGGTGACGAGTTTGACGAGCGAGACGATGAGTCGGAAGGTTCATCGGCGCGCACCCGTTCGCGCAGTCGCCGCCGAGGTGAACGCGAAGACGGTGGCGCACGCGCGCCGCGCGAACAGGAGCTGATCACCGAGCCACAGCGCATCAAAGGTTCGACTCGTCTCGAAGCCAAGAAGCAGCGTCGTCGCGATGGTCGGGATGCAGGTCGTCGTCGCACTGTCGTAACCGAGAGTGAATTCCTCGCTCGCCGAGAGGCTGTTGACCGCACCATGGTCGTGCGCGAAAAAGACGACCGTGTTCAGATCGGCGTTCTCGAAGACAACGTATTGGTTGAGCACTACGTTGCCCGGTCATCCGAGGCCAGCCTCATTGGCAATGTTTACCTCGGAAAAGTGCAGAACGTTCTGCCCTCGATGGAGGCAGCCTTCGTCGACATTGGACGCGGCCGCAATGCTGTGCTCTACTCGGGCGAAGTTGACTGGGATTCGGTCGAGACAGGAAACCAGCCTCGCCGGATTGAGCTCGCGCTCAAGCCTGGTGACAAGGTTCTGGTTCAGGTCACCAAAGACCCGGTCGGACAAAAAGGTGCTCGCCTGACCAGCCAGATTTCGCTGCCGGGTCGATACCTGGTCGTGGTGCCGAACGGTTCGATGAACGGCATTAGCCGCAAGCTTCCCGAGAACGAGCGCACGCGCCTCAAGAAGATTCTCAAGGAGGTTCTGCCCGAGGGCGTTGGCGTTATTGTTCGTACGGCCGCTGAGGGTGCAACCGAAGAGCAGTTGACCGTTGACGTCAACCGTCTGACGGCACAGTGGAACAGCATCCAGGAGAAGGTTGCCAGTGGTGCTGCTCCCGCCGTGCTGCACAGCGAGCCCGACTTGCTGATCAAGATCGTTCGTGACGTTTTCAACGAAGACTTCCAAAAGATGGTCATCGACGGCGAAGCCGCTCACGCCACCATCACCGGTTACCTCGAGCAGGTCGCCCCGGAGCTCCTCGAGCGCATCGCCGTTCACCCCAAGGGAACCGACGCGTTTGCGGCATACCGCGTGACCGAGCAGATCGAGAAGGCTCTCGACCGCAAGGTGTGGCTGCCTTCTGGTGGATCGCTCGTCATCGATCGCACCGAGGCGATGACGGTCGTCGACGTCAACACTGGCAAGTTCGTCGGTTCGGGCGGAAACCTTGAAGAAACCGTCACCAAGAACAACCTCGAGGCCGCCGAAGAAGTTGTGCGTCAGCTACGACTGCGTGACATTGGTGGAATCATCGTCGTCGACTTCATCGACATGGTTCTGGAGAGCAACCGAGACCTGGTACATCGTCGTCTCGTGGAGTGTTTGAGTCGTGACCGTACGAAGCACCAGGTTGCTGAGGTCACGTCGCTCGGACTCGTTCAGATGACCCGTAAAAAGGTCGGTTTGGGCCTACTTGAGACCTTCAGCGAGCCCTGTGATATCTGTGCTGGTCGCGGTGTTGTGGTGTTCCACGAGCCCGTCACGCGCAAGTCTGCTAACGGCCCGCAGTCGCCGGCAGGGGAGAAGTCGCCTAATCGTCGTAAGTCGCGTCAGGCGGCAGCGCCGGTCGTCGAACCGCATGTGATTCCTGAGGGTGCCGCAAGCGCGCTCGCCAAGATCGCCGCGAGCACAATCCATCACCACCACGATGAAGAAATGACTGCCGAAGGGGCATCCATCGACATCGTCGAGGTCGAATCCGGCGAAAACATCGAGGCGTCAACGGATGAGGCACCCGAGATCATCGAAATCCTCGATATCCCGGTGAAAGCGCGCCGTGCTTCTCGTCGCGTGAGCACTCAAGACACCGAAAACCTCCTCGATGAGGTGCTCGGGGCTCTTCCGGAGCCCAAGTCGCCCGGACAGGGCAGGGGACGCGGCCGCTCGGTTTGACCGTAGGCCAAACCTCAGGCTATTCTTGACCTTTGGTGCGCCATTTGCCTCGGCAAAGAAATGCACACGGGTTTTGTTGCGAGAGCAACACACATCAGCGCCAATCAGGCGCACAACATCAACGAAGTTAGGTACGAGAAGTGGTTTACGCAGTAGTGCGCTCCGGTGGCCGCCAAGAAAAGGTTGAGGTCGGAACCATCGTCACGATGGACCGTATTCAGGCCGACAAGTCGGGCATCATCACTCTTCCCGCAGTTTTGCTCGTCGACGGTGACAAGATCACCTCTGACGCAGCTTCGCTGGCTAAGGTCACCGTGACCGCTGAGGTTCTCGAAGACCTCCGTGGCCCGAAGATTGTCATCCAGCACTACAAGAACAAGACCGGTTACAAGCGTCGCCAGGGACACCGCCAGGAGCTTACGCGCGTCAAGGTCACCGGAATTAAGTAAGGCCGAGGAGAAGAAGACATGGCACACAAAAAGGGTGCGAGCTCCACTCGCAACGGTCGTGACTCGAACGCACAGCGCCTCGGCGTTAAGCGTTTCGGTGGTCAGAAGGTTGGCGCAGGCGAGATCCTCGTTCGTCAACGCGGAACCCACTTCCACCCCGGCGTAAACGTCGGCCGTGGTGGCGACGACACTCTGTTCGCTCTTGCCGCTGGTTCGGTTGAGTTCGGCACGAAGGGTGGCCGTAAGGTCGTCAACATCGTCGCTGTCTAACACCAACGATTTTCCTGCGAAGGGGCGAGCTATGGCTCGCCTTTTTGCTTTTCATCGCTACGCTCGCTCAGATTTTCTCGAAGGAGGGGAACATGGCTACATTCGTTGACACCGTCACGCTTCATCTGCGTGCCGGCAACGGCGGTGACGGTTGTGCTTCGATCCGCCGCGAGAAGTTCAAACCTTTGGCCGGCCCCGATGGTGGCGCTGGTGGTAACGGTGGAGACATCGTTCTGGTCGCTGACCCCCAGGTGACTACCCTGCTCGGGCATCACCGCCACCCACACCAAACTGCCGAACACGGCGGCGACGGAATGGGTGACTACCGCAACGGTGCGACCGGTGCGACTCTCGAGCTTGCGGTCCCGGTGGGCACTGTCGTCAAAGACGAGTTCGGTCGCGAGCTCGTCGACCTCAACGTAGCTGGCATGTCATTCGTTGCCGCTCAGGGCGGCATGGGCGGCCTTGGTAACAACGCTCTAGCCTCGTCAAAGCGCAAAGCTCCGGGATTCGCCCTTCTGGGCACGGAGGGCTGGCAGGGCGATGTCATCCTCGAGCTCAAGACGGTCGCTGACGTCGCGCTCGTGGGTTTTCCCTCGGCCGGTAAGTCGTCGCTGATTGCTGCGCTTTCAGCCGCTCGCCCCAAGATTGCTGACTACCCGTTCACCACGCTGCACCCTAACCTCGGTGTGGTTCAGTCCGGTGAAGTCCGGTACACCATTGCCGACGTTCCTGGACTGATCGAGGGCGCGAGCGAGGGCAAGGGCTTGGGTCTGGACTTCTTACGTCACGTTGAGCGATGTTCAGCGCTTCTTCACGTCATTGACTGCGCCACGCTTGAGCCCGGTCGTGACCCACTGACCGACCTCAAGGTGTTGCAGGCAGAACTCGCCGCTTATCCGGTTCCGGCAGGTCAGGTGCCCCTCCTTGAGCGGCCCGCGATGATTGCCCTGAACAAGGTAGATGTGCCCGACGCTCGTGACTTGGCCGACTTGGTCAAGCCAGAGTTTGAAAAAATGGGATATCGGGTCTTCGAAATTTCGGCAGTAAGCCACGATGGACTTCGCCAGCTCTCGTTTGCCCTCGCTGAGGTTGTTGAGCAGGCCCGCGCTGCGGCCGCAGAGGCAGAGGCTCAGACGCCCACGCGCATCGTTCTTCGCCCCAAGGCGGTTAACCCGGTCGATTTCACCATCACGGTTGAAAATGCGCCGAGTGGTCCGTTGTTCCGCATTCGTGGCGATAAGCCCGAGCGCTGGGTGCAACAGACGATGTTCGCTAACGACGAGGCGGTCGGCTTCCTGGCAGACCGCTTGGCCAAACTCGGCGTCGAAACTGAGCTTTTTGCTAAGGGGGCTGTCCCCGGGTCTACGGTCGTCATCGGTCAGGGTAACGGAGTGGTGTTTGACTGGGAGCCAACGTTGACCTCGACCGCTGAACTCATCGCGGGTCCTCGTGGAACAGACGATCGTTTGAGCGAGAATAATCGTCGAACTAATAAACAGCGTCGTGATGACTACTTTGAACTGATGGACGCCAAGACTGAAGCCCGCGCTGAACTGGTGAGAGAAAAAGAAGCGGGACTGTGGCAAGACGGAGATGACGATGACAGTGACTGGTCGTAACGAACTTTCTTCTGCGCGTCGCCTTGTGGTGAAGGTCGGGTCGTCGTCGATTAGCGGCGAGAACGCCGGTCAAATCGAAGTCATCGTTGATGCTCTGGCAGCCGCCCACGCGCATGGAACCGAGGTCGTTTTGGTTTCGTCAGGTGCGATCGCGACCGGCCTTCCCTATCTGAAGCTAGACGTCCGCCCCGATGACCTCGCGACCCAGCAGGCCGCGGCGGCCGTCGGGCAAAACGTGTTGATCTACCGCTACCAAGACAGCCTCGATCGCTATGGCATCACGGCCGGGCAGGTTCTGCTCACCGCCGGTGATCTCGAGAATCCAACTCACCGAAATAATGCCGAGAGTGCCATGGACCGCCTGCTCAGCCTGCGCATCCTGCCGATTGTGAATGAGAACGACACCGTTGCCACTCACGAGATTCGTTTCGGCGACAACGACCGCCTCGCCGCTCTGGTAGCCGTGTTGGTCAAAGCCGACGCGATGGTGCTGCTCTCTGATGTTGACGCTCTTTACACCCGACCGCCGCACGAAAAGGGAGCTGAGCGCATCGAGTACGTCACTTATGGCGACAAGCTCGAGGGAGTGGAGTTTGGTTCAATCGGTGCTGCCGGTGTGGGTACCGGGGGAGCTGCGACAAAGGTATCAGCAGCCCACGTCGCGACCGACGCTGGTGTGCCCGTTCTGGTGACTGCGGCATCCATGGTCGCGCAGGCTCTTGCTGGCGACGAAATAGGCACGTGGTTTGAAGCTGGTTCGCGCCGGTAGCATTTGACTCATGGCATCGCTTCTCACCCCTGAATTTGACGCGCAACTAGCGGCAGCTCGCGAATCGTCGTTCGCGCTGGCGACGCTGACCACGTCGGTCAAAAACGCTGCGCTGGAGGCGATTGCTGTCGGACTGGACGCCTCCGTTGACGTCATCATCGCCGAGAACGCTAAAGATCTCGCAAACGGCCAGAAAAACGGTCTGAGCACTGGATTGCAAGACCGTCTGTTGCTCAATGAGTCACGCATTCGAGGCCTTGCCGCTGCGGTACGCGACATCGTCAAGCTCACCGACCCGGTTGGTCAGGTCATTCGCGGAATGGACATGCCCAACGGCGTTCACCTGAGTGAGGTGCGGGTGCCGTTCGGTGTGGTGGGAGCCATCTACGAAGCTCGCCCCAATGTGACCGTTGACATTGCTGCTCTTGCACTCAAGAGCGGCAACGCGGTCGTTTTGCGCGGTGGCACCGCCGCTGAAAACTCCAACCGTGCACTCGTGCAGGTCATTCAAGACGCTCTGGCTAGCGTTGGTCTTCCGCGCGATGCTGTTCAGACCATCGACTCGTACGGTCGTGACGGCGCCAAGGCGCTCATGGCCGCCCGTGGATTTGTCGACGTGCTCATCCCTCGCGGAAGCGCAGATCTGATCAACACGGTCGTGATGGAGTCGAAGGTCCCTGTGATCGAAACCGGAGCCGGCGTTGTTCACGTGGTCATTGACGAGAGCGCCAACATTGACTGGTCCGTCGACATCGTGCACAACTCAAAGACCCAGCGGGTGAGCGTCTGCAACGCGCTCGAAACTCTGCTCGTTGTTGAGTCAGCCGCTCACCGTGTGTTGCCGTCCGTTCTGCAGAAACTTCACGACTCGGGTGTCACCATCCATGGCTGCGAAAAAACGCGAGCAATCTTCGCTGACAGCGTTCCAGTAACTGATGACGACTTTGGCCAGGAGTACTACTCGATGGACATCGCAGTGAAGGTGGTTGCCGATCTCGATGAGGCTATTGCGCACATCCGTCGTTATTCCACTCACCACACGGAAAGCATCATCACTAATGATGTTGCCAATGCCGAAAGGTTCTTGGCTGAGGTTGACTCGGCCGTGGTGATGGTGAATGCCTCAACGCGATTCACCGATGGTGGCGAATTCGGATTCGGTGCCGAGGTTGGCATTTCAACTCAGAAGCTTCACGCTCGTGGCCCCATGGGGCTGCAAGAAATCACCAGCACGAAGTGGTTGGTACGCGGCTCTGGTCAGATTCGCAAGTAGACTTTTAGCAACGACTTACCTGGAGAAGAAATGAACATTCTTTCTGTTCTCGCCGAAGGCGAAACCTTGCACCCGCTCGTTCTTCCCGCACCGGTTTTTGGTCTTATCGCCCTTGGTGCGTTCTTCTTGATGGGTCTGGCAATCTTCACCTACCGTGACGTTGCGAACCGTCACTCACACAAGTCCGACAAGTCCTCGGGCGGACACCACTAGGTTCTCGCCACATGGCCACTCCGAACGCTCCTCAACGCATCGGGGTCATGGGGGGCACCTTTGACCCCATTCATGCCGGGCACCTCGTTGTTGCCAGTGAAGCGGCTCATGCGCTCAATCTGAGCGAAGTGCTGTTTGTGCCGGCGTTCGCGCCTTGGCAAAAGGATCCCGAGACCAGTGCAGTGCATCGGCTCGAGATGGTGCGCGCGGCCATTGCCGGGCATCCAAAGTTTCATGCCAGCACGGTTGATATCGACCGTGGTGGAAACACTTACACGGTTGACACCCTCACCGATATTGCCGCCGCCCACCCGGGAGCTGAACTCTTCCTGTTGATTGGCACGGATGCCCTACTCACCATGCACACCTGGAAAGACTTTGAGCGCATATTTACGCTCGCGCACGTTGTTGCCATGGCTCGTCCGGGTTATGTCGCGGGCTCCGAGCAAACACCTCCCGGTGCCGTAACATTGCTTACAGTTCCAGCTATCGACATTTCTTCAACGGACTGCCGCGATCGACTTCGATACGGCCGACCCGTTGAGTACATGCTGACATCGCCGGTTTACGAATACATCACTGAACACCAGCTTTATCGGAGAGACGCGTGAGCAACGAGAGTGAAACCAGGGGACCGCTTAACCCCTACGGTGACCTCTCTCGACGAGCCATGCGCGAGCTCGAGGCCAAAGGCATCAACCCTGCCGACGCTATTGCGGCTTTCAATGCCACGGGTGACGTTCAAGCGCTCACGGGTGCTATTCCAATCATTCGCCCGACTGGTGAGCCCGTCACGGCCATCGCGCCGGTTGTTGCTCCCGTAGCGCCTGCTCCTGTTTCTGCTCCTGTTGTACCTCCGGTCGCGCCACCCGCAGTAGCTCCTGCCCCGCCACCTGCTGCTCCGCCTGCCCCACCCGCTGCGGCTCCTGCTCCGCCAGCTCCGCCCGTGTTGCCGCCGGTCGCACCCGTGGTAGCGCAGAGTGTTTTCCCTGACACCATTTCGGGTCGCGATGAGCGTATTTTGGAGCAGCGTCGTACCGCTGAGATTCCTGTACTTTCACAGTCTCTAGCTGCTCAAGACGCCGATGAGATCGAAGTAGAACTCGAGGATGAGATCGAAGACGAGCTCACCACAGAGCAGCTCGCTAATCTTCTTTCGGGAGAGTCGGTCTCTGACTCGGTGTCAGAGCCCGAGCCAGAGCCAGAGCCCGAGCCCGTCATTGTCACGACCGAGGTCTCCGAGTTCGCCGATGAGCCCGTGGTCATTGACCAGCGTGACGACCATTCCGAAATCACCAGTGAATTTGAGCCGTTCATGATTTCGACGTCATCGACGGGTGTTGTACCCATCGCTGGCCACGCACTGATTTTGCCCACGCTGCCCGAAGATGACCCCGATGTCATCGCTCAGCTCAATCAGACCGGCGAGATTGTCATCACGGGGCAGATAACACTTCCGGCAGGTATCGCCTCGGTGGGAGCAGACACGAACAGCCTCGACACCTTGGATGTCGATCTGTCTCCTGACAGTGAACTTGTAACATCCAGCCAAGACTTGGCGCCAGTAAGCGCTGCCCAGGCGGTGAGCTCGTTCTCGGGAACCACTGTGACGGTTACTGCTCCTCGCCGCACTTCCGAGAAATTGCCGGTCGTTCTGGCCATCACGGCAGCCGTCTTGGCCGTGGGAGTTGTCGGTCTGTTCGTCGCCAATTTCTTCCTGCACGTTTTCTAACCACCAACGAAAGAAGTACTTCTTGACTGCAACTCCTCAAGCTCTTGAGCACTTGGCCATTGCTGCTGCTGCGGCCGACGCCAAAGGTGGAGTTGACGCTGTTGCGCTGGATGTTTCCGAGCCGTTGCCGCTGACAGACATCTTCTTCATTGTCAGCGGACGTAACGAGCGCAACGTCAGCGCCATAGCTGGCGAGATTGAAGACAAGCTCATCGAATCTGGAACCAAGCCGCTTCGTCGCGAGGGCAAGGCTGAGGGCCGCTGGGTTCTGATGGATTTCGGCGACCTAATCGTCCACGTTTTTCATGAGGAAGACCGCCTGTATTACGGTCTCGAACGCCTCTGGAAGGACTGCCCGGTTCTCGCTCTTCCGGAACCCGTCACGCGTTCTGAAGCGCTGGATTGATGTAGTAATCTAGAAACTCGTTGCGTAAGTAACGAGCTTTGGGTCTGTGGCGCAGCTGGTAGCGCACCTGCATGGCATGCAGGGGGTCAGGGGTTCGAGTCCCCTCAGATCCACAAAGAGAAAATCCCCTTCGTGGGGATTTTTTTATAGCCAGTTGCGCTTTTTGAAGATGATGTACAGGGCTCCCGCGAAGCCAAACATCAACACGAGTGCCATCGGGTAGCCCCACACCCAGTCAAGCTCGGGCATGTGCGTGAAATTCATGCCGTAAATGCCGGCAATGAGTGTGGGTGCGAAGATGATGGCTGCCCAGCTCGAAATCTTCTTGACTTCTTCACCCTGACGCAGGCTCACTTCGGAAAGACGCTGCATCTCTTGGTTCTGCTCTTGACCGACCAGTGTGTGGTGTGTGCTCAGCGCGTTTTGAATGTGTTGACGGAACTCGTTCGAGCGCTCGACGACAGTAATTGCGTGGTCGTGCACATCCCGAAGATAACTCTGCAGTTCCGAAGCCACGTTGTACTTCGAAAAGCCATCACTGAGCTGAGCAATGATGTCGGGCAGTGGGAGGACCGCACGCTGATATCCAACAATCTCGGAGGCCAGCAGGTAAATGCGTCGGGTTAGTTCCGTCGACCCTGAAAACAGGGTGTCGTCGATTTCGTCGAGGTCATTTTCGATACCGAGTGTGACCGGCAGGTACTCGTCGACAACTTGGTCAAGGATGGCGTACAGCACGGCCTCTGAACCCAAGCGCAGCAGCTCGGGTTGGGCCTCCATCCGCTTGCGCACGGCAGCCAGATTCGGCGACTCAGCGTGACGAATGGTGACAACGAATCGCGGTCCGGTGAAGACGTGTACCTCGCCGAACTCTACGGTTTCGGATGAGTCGATGTAGCGGGCCGGGCGAAGCACTGTGAACAGAGTGTGACCGTAACGCTCGATTTTGGGCCGCTGGTGCCCCTTCTTGGCATCTTCGACGGCCAGCGGGTGCAACTCGAACTCGGCTGCGACCGCATCGATTTCTGCGTCCGAAGGACGATACAGACCGATCCAGGCAAACGTGCCGTCATCCTGAAGATGCTCGAACGTCTCCTCAAGTGACGACGGGGTCAGAACTCGCTGTCCGCCGCGGTAGATGGCGTTGTCGACGATGGGCATGTTTGGAGCTTAATGGCAGGCGTGCGAACTTTTGCTAAACCAGGTCGCGCCAGTCTCGCTCGGGTTCGTCGGGGCCGCGTGGCGGAATCTCGCCATCACCCCACCGGCTGTCACTGTCTCGCCAGATGACGGTGGGCATGGTGATTGCCTCGGTCGGGGGATTGAGCATTATTTCTTCGTCGCGACGATTCACGAGCACGTTATCGGCATAATCACGAACGGCCTCGTTCAGGGGAATGTCACGCTTTTCTCGTTCAGACATGTACCAGCGATGCTCGAGCACTTGGTGAAAGAGCTCGGCCGATTCAAGCTTGTGCTCGAGGTTCTCGGGGATGCTGCGCACCACGGGTTCAAAAACGCGGGTGAGCCACAGGTGGGCGACCACCTCTTCGTCGAGATTGGGAAGTGATACACGGGCAGCGTATTGGTCGAGGTCATTGAGCAGGCGCCGCGCCTGGTTCTCTTCGGTATCGAGACCGGTGAGCCGCAGGAGTCGGCGCTGGTGGTGACCGGCATCGACGACCTTGGGTTCAATACGAACCTTCGTTCCGGCAGCATCCGTCTTGATTTCTAGCTCTTCGATATCAAAACCGAGGTCGTTGAGGCGCTGTACGCGCGTCTGGATGCGCCACAACTCCGACTCATCCACAAGCTCAGGATCGTTCAGTTCGTGCCACAGCGAGTCATACGCGGCCATAATCTGGTCGCTGATGGCAACCGGATCGATGCTCTGGTCCATACGCCCGCCTGCTTGAAGGTCCATGAGCTCACCAGCAATGTTGATCCGGGCAATCTCGAGGTCGTGTGCGCGCTGGCCGTCAGTAATGGTGGGGTAGAGGCGCCCAGTCTCGGCATCAACAAGGTAGGCGGCAAACGAACCGGCGTCACGCACGAAGAGGGTGTTCGACAGTGACACGTCGCCCCAGAAGAATCCAATGTTGTGCAGTCGAACGAGGAGCAGTGCGAGCGCGTCAATCAAGCGGCGCAGGGTCTCCGGGCGAAGTGTGGTCGAATACAGGGCTCGGAACGGCATCGAAAACTTCAGGTGTCGCGTGATGAGTGCGGCCGGCAGCTCTTCGCCCAGCGGACTCCGACGACCCGTGACAACCGCGACAGGCTCCACGCACGGAATGTTCGTGCGCTGGAGCTGCTTGAGCATGTCGAACTCACCCCGGGCCATCTCTTCGGTGGTCTCTTTGATCGCGACCACCAGAGTTTCAACCTGCGCGAATCGCACGATGTGACGAGAAATACCCTTGGGCAGTGCCGTGATCAGTTCGTCGGGCCAGGCTTCGAGGGGGTAATCCCACGGCAGAGTGATGAGCCCGGGTTCGACAGTTGCTGCGCTGATGTTCAGGGAGCCGCTCATTGGTCACCTTCAATAAAAACAGTGGTGCCCGCGACTACCTCACGTGAGGAATCGCGGGCACCGTTGCCTGTGATTGTTACGGACTAGTCCACAACAGCGGTAGAGAGACGCTCGCCCGACTCGGTATCAAACACGTGGATGTGCTTGGCAACCGGCTCGACGAAGATCTTCTCGCCGCGGTTCGGGTGGCTGCGGCCGTCGACGCGAACCACGATGTTGTGGTCTGCTCCGTCGATGACAGCGCGACCGTAGAGGTATCCGTCAGCGCCAAGCTCTTCGACGACGTCGATTTCGACCTCGAGGCCCGTGCCCTTGCTGATGACCAAGTCCTCGGGGCGAACTCCTACGGTGACCGAGTGGCCCTTGGCGTTCTTTAGGGTCTGAGAATCGACCTGACCGACCGTGTTTCCGAACTGGATTCCACCGTCGACGACAGCGGCCGGAACGAAGTTCATGGCTGGCGAACCGATGAAGCCGGCAACGAAGATGTTCGACGGTGCTTCGTACAGGTCGCGCGGGGTACCGACCTGCTGCAGGATGCCGTCTTTGAGAACGACGATACGGTCACCCATGGTCAGAGCCTCGGTCTGGTCGTGGGTGACGTACACGGTCGTGACACCGAGACGACGCTGGAGCGAGGCGATCTGGGTACGCGTCTGAACGCGGAGCTTGGCGTCCAGGTTCGACAGCGGCTCATCCATGAGGAATACCTGGGGCTTACGCACGATGGCGCGACCCATTGCGACGCGCTGACGCTGACCACCCGAGAGAGCCTTGGGCTTACGGTCGAGGTAGGGCTCGAGGTCAAGGAGCTTAGCTGCCTCGAGAACGCGGGCTGCGCGCTCTTCCTTGGCAACGCCGGCAATCTTGAGGGCGAAGCCCATGTTCTCGGCAACCGACATGTGCGGGTACAGAGCGTAGTTCTGGAAGACCATTGCGATGTCGCGGTCTTTCGGCGGGACGTTGGTCACGTCACGGTCACCGATGAGGATGCGACCGCCGTTGACCTCTTCGAGGCCGGCGAGCATGCGCAGAGTGGTCGACTTTCCACAGCCCGAAGGGCCAACGAGGACGAGAAACTCGCCGTCGACGATGTGGAGGTCAATTGCATCGACGGCGGGCTTTGTGGTGCCCGGGTAGAGGCGCGTGGCCTTGTCGAAAGTTACAGTTGCCATGGGTGTATCTCCTTCACCGGCAGGTACGTGCCGGACGATCCGTTGTGAATAGAAGACAGCCATCATTGGCTGTCCACGACAAGTATGCCAGCTACCGTGTTGATTCGGGAATTTAACGCAGACGCAGAAGGTTGCTTTTTGCATGACAAAGAAACTTGAGCTCGGACTCGATACGTTTGGTGATGCCACACTCGATCTGAACGGTAACTCGCTGAGCCATGCTCAGGTCATTCGCAATGTGGTTGATGAGGGCATCCTTGCTGATGAGGTCGGCTTGAGTTTCATCGGTATCGGCGAACACCACCGGGCCGACTACGCCGTGAGTGCGCCCGAAATCGTCATGGCGGCCATCGCTGCCCAAACCGAGAATATTCACGTCGGTTCTGCCGTTACGGTGTTGAGTTCGGATGATCCCATTCGCGTGTACCAGCGATTCAGTACCCTGAACGCAATTTCCAACGGCCGCGCAGAGGTCATTCTCGGTCGCGGGTCGTTCACCGAGTCGTTTCCGCTTTTTGGCTTTCCGCTCAATCAGTACGAAGAGCTGTTCGAAGAGAAACTCGACCTGCTGAGCAACCTGCTCACCGAGGAGCCCCTGACCTGGGAGGGCAACTTCCGAACCGCTCTCAAAGATCAGAAAGTCTTTCCGCCGATTGAGAACGGCCAATTGAAGGCGTGGATTGGCGTCGGCGGAAGTCCGCAGTCGGTCGTTCGCGCGGCGCACTACGGCATGCCATTGATGCTCGCCATTATTGGAGGCGACCCGGTTCGATTCCGTCCGTACGTTGATCTGTACCACCAGGCCTTGGCTCAGATGGGCAAAGAGCCACTGCCGGTTGGTCAGCACTCGCCCGGTTTCGTCGGCGAGAATGACGAAGCCGCTAAAGAGCTGCTGTGGCCGCACTACCGTGACATGCACGCACGCATCGGTCGAGAGCGCGGCTGGCCGCCTCTAGCCCGCGAGCAGTTCGAGGCTGAGGCCGGTCCGAACGGTGCGCTCATGGTCGGTGCTCCCGAGACGGTGGCTCGCAAGATTGCGCGTTCAGCTCGTGAACTGGGGCTCGATCGCTTCGACCTCAAGTACAGCTTGGGCACCTTGGCGCACGAACACCTGATGGAGTGCATCCGCCTGTATGGAACTGAGGTCGCACCCATGGTTCACGAAATGCTTGCTCGCGAGGATGCGCGCTCCTAAGCGTCTTCGTCGGTGCCGATGATTTCGGCGCGAATGCGACGCAGGCTTTCGAGCAGAAAGCCCACCAGCACCCAGTTCGTTCCCGCGGGCGCCTTGAGTTGAATCGGTGAGGTCAGAGCGGGCAGCTCGCTCGTGGGCGGGTGTGGCACGGTCACTGCCGGCAGTTGGGCGTCTCGAGCGCGCAGGCGCAGGTCGTGGCCGGCGCTACTGAGCTCATCGGCAATCTCAGCGATTGCCGGCTCTGTGGTCAAACTTGCGTTGTAGTGGTCGCGCACCGCTCGGGCTAGCCCAATGGTTCGCGTGACGAGCACGGCGTCCAAGTCGACAAAAGCGATGTAGGCGTCGAGCTCGCGCGACTTCTTTCCGCGCAGGATGTTGAACCGCAGGCTTTCACGCGCGCGTTCGACTGTCGCGCGCGTGCGGTTGAGCTCTTCGCGTAGCTGTCGCGAACGCAAGTAAATCGATTCAATGACCTCGGAGCTGGTGTCGCGCGTGAGGACCGCGCCGATGTCTTCGAGCAGAGACGCGATGTTATCGGTCAACGTGGCCGTTGCGTCGATTGCCGGTTTGAGAATGACGGGCGGAACGATGACGGCGTTGATAATCAAGCCGACGATGACCCCGGCAATCGTTTCGACGATTCGGTTGAGCGCGTATTCCGGGGTTGCTGCGCCAATAACGACGACGAGCATGGCTGAAATTGCGATCTGGTTCGAGGTGGCCGGCGTGAACTTGAGGAGCCACCCCAGAAAGAGGGCGACGACGATGATCAGAATGATGAGCCAGGTGGGTGCGCCAAAGGCGATGCTCAACCCGAGGGCGAGAACCACGCCGATGATGGTTCCGATGGAGCGCTCAAGGGCCTTGCCGAGTGACTGATTGACGCTCGGTTGAACCACGATGATGGCGGCCATCACGGCGAAGACGGGTTTTTGTCCGGGGATGATGAGGTCGGCCAAGTACCAGGCGGCTACCGCAGCAATGATGGTCTTGACCATCTGGAGGGCGGGCAGTCGTTTTTTGGTTTGAACGTTCGAGACCAGACTCACGCTTCTACGCTAACCGGCTCGGCGACCTCTGAGCTGTGGCGCGCGCGGTACTGACGCCAGAGTTCACGCAAATCCCATGCACGCTCGGCCTCAATCGAGATGCCGCGTTCTCCGGTGCGTCGGGTGCGCCCGCGGATGACGAGCAGCCTTGTGCCGAACAACAGTGGGCCGGTGGCGTTCTGGGCTTCTTCGAAGAACGTGGAGTCAGAGCATCCGGTGCCGTCGTCGAGGCTGATGAACACCACGCGCTTTCCGCTGCGCATGGGAGGAGTCTGAGTTGCCACGCGAACCCCGGCGACAAGAACCTCGGTGCGATTCCACTGGTTGATCAGTTCGTTTGCCGGGGTCACGCCGAGCTCGTCAAGCAGGGGGCGATACCGATCGAGCAGGTGTGCGCTCACATCGAGATTGAGAATTGACATCTCGGCGGCCACGCGTTCGGCGGTGGTGAACTCGGCATTGCCCCGGGGGATGAGGTGTGAGTGGTCGATGCTGAAATCGAGCTGGTTCTCGGGGTCGTGAATCGGGCGTTTACCTGCGGTGAGCTGGCGCACTCGCATGACGACATCGCCGCGGGTGGGAACTCCGCGCACGCTGTTGAGCGCTTCGGACTCGTGCGCGGCAAGTTCATCGAGCGCCCCCACCAGCGCGAGTCGCTGAAACAGGGTGCGACTGGGTTTCGCACGCTCATAGAGGTCGACCAGCCCGCTGTAGGGGCGTTCGGCGAGCAAGCGGCGACACTCGGCCTCACTCATGCCGTGAATATCGCGGATGCTCAACCGAATGCCCAGCGCGCCCGTGCTCGCGCGTTCCACCCGGTAGCTGTCGTCGCTGACCATGACGTCGACCGGCAGGATGGGCACGCCCATGCGCCGGGCTTCGGCCAACAGTAGTCGACGCGGATACATACCCGGGTCGTGCGTGAGAATGCCCGCGAGAAACTCGGCCGGGTAGTGCGCTTTGAGCCAGGCGCTTTGGTAGGTGGGTAGTGCGAATGCAGCCCCGTGTGCCTTGCAAAAACCGAAGGAGCCGAATCCGCGTAGCACTGCCCAGATTTTTTCGATGTCGCGGTCGCTGAATTTGCGTTTGCCCGTCGCCGGGTCGAGGTTGGCGGCGGTTCGCGACCGAAACGCAGACTCGATGGACTCGGTCTTTTTCTCCATCGAGCGACGCAGCTCATCGGCCTCAGCCAGTGTGACGCCCATGCACTCGTGCAGGATGCGTAGCACGTGCTCGTGATAGATCACCACGCCGTAGCTGTCGTGCAAGAAGTATCGAAACCGCGGATGCAGGTAATCGGGCGGAACGAATCCGTGCTTGGCGTCAAGAAATGGCGCCACCATGTTGCCCTTCATTGGGCCGGGACGAAACAGCGAAATGTCGGCGATGAGATCGTTGTACTCGTCGGGCTGCATCTTTCCGATGAGCTCGCGTTGCCCGGGACTCTCGATCTGGAACATGCCGAGCGTGTGCGCCGTGCGGATCAGCTCAAACGTGGGTTCATCGTCGTGCGGAATGCTGTCGAGCTCCACGAATCCGTTTGGTTTCACATAGGGCGCATCCGTCGGAAGTTTGCCGGCAGCGGCAGCTTGAGGCCCGTGCACCCGTTGAATTTCTTGCACGGTGTAGGCCAGCGTTGACTGCATGCGAACGCCGAGTACGTCGAGTTTGAGCAACCCCACGTCGTCGATGTCGTCTTTGTCGTACTGACTCATTGGTAAGCCCATGCCGCTGGGTTGCATGGGGCTGAGGTTGTAGAGCTCGTTGTTGCCCAGAATGACCCCGCAGGGATGCATCGACACATGTCGGGGGAGTCGGTCGAGTCGCTCGGTGATGTCGACGAGTTGCTCGAGCTTGATGTCGTTCTCAACGAGGTGTGCAAACTCGCGTAGCTCGGGTTTGACCTCGAGGGCACTGCGAAAGTCGCGTGCGTTGAATCGCCAAATGTTTTTTGCAACGAAGTCAATCTGGTCTTCGGCGAGCCCGAGCGCTAGTCCGGCGTCGCGCGCCGCACCTCGAGCGCGATACGTGTTTTGCATCGCCATCAAGCTCACCCGGGTTGACCCGTAGCGATCGAAAATGGCCCGATAGATGTCGTGACGACGGGCCGACTCGACGTCGATGTCAATGTCGGGCAGCGTTTCGCGCTTATTGCCCAGGAATCGCTCGAACAGCAGGTCGTGCTCGAGCGGGTCGACGTTGCTGATGCGCAGCAGGTAGTTGATGACACTTCCGGCGCCTGATCCGCGGGCTTGATTGCGGATGCCCATGCGCCTGATCAGCGCAGAAACATCGGCCACCGTCAAGAAGTACGACGAGAAACCGAAGCCGTAGATGGTGGTCAGTTCATCGTGCATGCGCTCACGTACTCGACGTAACAGCGCGGCATCGGCGTAGGGATAGCGCTCGGATATTGCGGCCTCGGCCGTTTCACGCAACACCCGATTGGGGTCACCGGTGAGTCCGATGACATCGTTTTCGGGAATCTTGGCCTGCTTCCAGCCGATGTCGGTCTCGGGGTCGAGCGTGCACCGGGCTGCCACGCGCTCAGTTTCAGCCAGCAGTCGGTGAGCGGCAGCGCTGTCGAGGCTCGAGCGTCGAACGATGGCGGTGGCGATTTTGTGCATGGCGGAGGCGGGTTTGAGCCACGCCTGCCCATTGGGTTGGCCACTGAATGAGCCCAGTGGCCGCAGTTCGCCTGCCGCATCGAGCACATCTCCGGTGAGGGCGTCGTCGGGAACGAGGTAGCGCACCGCATTGCTGAGGACGGCGGGAACATCGTGAGCGTGTGCGAGCTCGAGCAAGGACACCGCGTGTCGCATGCTTGCCGGTTGCCCCGGCTCAGTGAAGTGACATACCACCTCGATGCGAATAGCACCGGGCAGTGTGCTCGTCCACCATTCGAGGGCCTGCCGAGCGGCGGCGTTGTTGCCCTGTGCCAGATGAAGGCCCACATCGGAGTCGGGACCCAGCAGCACGGTAACGCTGATGCCTTCGGGGCCTCGCAATAAGCGCGCGATGCGATCTCGGCGCAGCGAAACCGGAGTTCCCGAGCGTCGGCTCGCAAAACTGTGTGCCGAGGTGATGCTGCGGGCCAAGCACGCCCATCCGCGCCCGTGGGTGTGCCCGTGTGCGAGAATCGTGATTTTGCCAGCGGGGGAGCCGTCTTTTTCGCTTAGCCGAAGAGTTGTGCCCACCACCGGGGCGATTCTTGCTGCCAGGCAGGCGCGAATGTGTCGCACCGCACCGTAAAGCCCGTCGCGGTCGGTAATGCTGGCCGCCTGCATGCCCATTGATGCGGCTGCGGCAACGAGTGCTTCAGGCCGGCCGGTGCCGTAGTGCGCAGAAAACGCACTGGCAACACGCAGATGGGTAAACGAGGGCATGGAATTCCTTGGAACGCCCGGCCGCGTGAGTTGTGAGGGTTATGCGAATAGTCGATCGTCGAGAACGTCGGTCCAGGCGTTCATGAGCTGCCATCCGACGCGAGTTTGGAAGCGGGCGAGATCAAAGACGCCCTCCATTCCGGCTCCGGCGGCCGACAGGGGAGTTGCATCGACGCGCCACACCGGAACATCGAGCAGAGCCTCAGCGCTACCGCGTGACACGCTTGCCGGTTCGGTCCACCACGCTCGGCGAGTGAGCCAGGGCTCAGGCGCGCTCACCACGGTGTAGGTGAGGCCTCGCCAGGTGAAGCGAAGGGGTGTGCCTGCGGCTGAAACTTCGACGCTGACGTCTTCGTTGATCTGCATGAGGGCTCCTTAGGTATTCGAATATATCTTCGAAAACCCAGATTAGGAAACCCCGCTGACAGTGAACGGTTATTGGTATTCGATAACGCCCAGAGAGATGAGTTGATCAAACAAACTGGCGCCGTCTCCGCCGTAAACCCAGGGTGCTCCGCCGTGCAATGACTTGGCCAGACCCTTCTTGCGTCCACCGGCCAAAACGGCCTCGGAGGTCGAGAGCTGGCGAATTGCTACGCCAGCGACGCGGTCGGGGTGCTTCTTCTCGAACTCGGCGTAGATCTCTTCGTCGTGTTGGCCGTCGTCGCCGACGAGAATCCACTTGATGTTAGGAAATTCGCGGGCGAGGCGATCAAGCTGTGTGCGCTTGTGCTCCTGTCCACTGCGGAACCAGCGGTCGTGCGTGGGGCCCCAGTCGGTGAGCAACATCGCACCCACCGGATAGAGATTGCGGCTCAAGAATCGACGCAGAGTCGGAGCGACATTCCAGGCACCGGTCGACAGGTAGAACACGGGCATGCCCTTTTGGTGGCGCACAATGCGGCTGAGCAAAACAGCCATGCCGGCGGTGGGAACGCGCGCGTGTTCGTTGAGAACGAAAGCATTCCAGAACGCTAGGAATGGACGCGGAAGTGCGGTCACCATGACGGTGTCATCCACGTCTGAAATCAGGCCCAGCGTGGCGTCTGCCGGCGCGATGTTCACCTCGGCCTCAGCGACCTCGGAATCTTCTGACTGGATGCGCACCTTGTGCACGCCCGGCGACAGGCTCATGTTGATCAGCGTGTCGACAACACCACCGCGGTCTGCCGTGACGAGATGAGTCTCGCCGTTGATGGTGATGGTGACCACTGCGTGACTGACGGGAACAGAGACGAAACTGCGCCATCCGCGCACACCATCGGAGCGCTTGGCGAACTTTTTGGCCAGACGGCTACCGGGCTTGGGGACGCGCGTGAGCAGAACACGACACAGCACGCGCACCTGGCTGGGCGAGCCGTATCCGCGATAGGGAACCACCGTGACGGCGCGTTTGCGGCTGCGCGCCCAGCGTCGACGCCAGTCGTGAAGTTTGTCTTCAAGGCGGGCAGCAACGTGAATGACCTCACGCGCGGGGCGCGAGCGCTGCTTCTTCGGCGATGAAAACACGAGGTTTAGTTTGTCACGAGCGACGCAGGTCGCCGTACACGCGACGCCAGGAAGCCAAACGATTTTCATCAACAGTTGTGCGTGGGCCATTCACCCACGCAGTTGCTGGGCGAATTCCATGTAGTGCATTGACCGCCCAAACCTCGCACTCCTCGAGTGACGCCGGTGTGGCCGCCTCGATGGCAAGCGAAACACCCTGTTCGCGCGCGATGTCATTCACAACCGAAACGGTGACGCTGTTGACGCGGGTGAACTGGGGTGGTGGGGATGTCAGGGCACCGTCTCGCCACCACAACAGACAGGTGGTAGCGCCATCAATGATGTACCCCTCGGCGTCGAGAATGACGGCCTCGGTGGCACCAGCGCTACGAGCCTGTTCGCGCAGCCTCTCGAGCGCGGCAATGTCGGGGCCCTTGATGGCCGGCTCGGTACGCGGGTCATCGGATGCACTCCAGAGCGTGACCGAATCGGTGCGTTCGGGGGCCGCTCGCAGGTTCAGCTGCAGTTCCCCGCGAACGGTGAGCTCAATCCGGGGAAACCACTGCCCGGTGGTGGGAAGTGCCGCTCGAACGGCCGCCAAAAAGTCGTCGACCGGGCGAACCAGGCCCTGGGCATCCGCGCTCGCCGCAAAGCGCGCAAAGTGGCGATCCAGGGCAACGGTAGCGCCGTCAACAGTTAGCCACGAGTCAGCAACGAAGAGCGGAACCTGCGAATCGATCTCGAGCGGAGCCAAAGCGGTGCCGTTGAAGCGGTACCGTCCGGGCTCAAGACTCATGCTCCCTAGGCTAGTACCGTGACCGCGCCCGTAACCCGAGAGCTCCTGCCCGCCTGGGTCGAGCCTGCTGAGGTTCACGCCGCGCTCATCAAAGCGCACCAGAATGTGGTGTGGCTGGATGCCGGACCGCACGCCACCGAAGGCTTCTCGTATCTCGCTGTGGGCTCCGGCGAAGTCATTCACGGCAGTGACCTCGACGTGCTGCGCTCACGCGTTCCTTCTCCCGCAGGATTGCAGGATTCTTCAGCCGAGGCGGCCGGCCCGTTCGCGCTCGGGTACGTCGGCTGGCTCGGGTACGAGCTTGGTAGCGCAACGACGGGGGTCTTGCTTCCCGTGGGGCGACACCTGCCGGTATCGCTGGTAGAAGTGCGGGCTGCTCTCGAGTTTGATCATTCGCTGCACACGGTGACCCTGCTGAGCCTCGATCGGTCCGCCGCGACAGTTATTCACCGTGCACTGAGGGATGTCGGTGAGGCACCGGTCGTCGCATCCTCCTCGACCAGCGCGGCACAAGCGGACATCAACTGGCGTCACGCTGACCAGGGATATCGCGAGATGGTCGAGGCCTGTCGCTCGGCCATTTTGCGCGGCGATGCCTACCAGCTGTGCTTGACGAACGAGATTCGCGTTGACGGGCAGTGGAACCCGGTCGAGGTGTACACGCGCTTGCGACACGACAACCCCAGTCACCACGGCGCGATGCTGAGCATGGGAGGTGTACACCTGCTGAGCTCGTCGCCCGAGGTATTCCTGCGCCTGACACCCGGCGGTCGTCTGTCGACAATGCCCATCAAGGGCACCCGTGCTCGTGGCACAACGCCTGAAGAGGATGCCGCGCTCGCCGAAGAGCTTCTGAGCAGCGACAAAGAACAGGCCGAAAACCTGATGATTGTCGACCTCATGCGCAACGATCTCTCGCGGGTGGGCGAACTAGGCACGGTGACTGCAGAAAACCTGCTTCAGGTGCACACTCTGCCGCACGTGCACCAGCTGGTCAGCACGGTGTCGACGCAGCTCCGGGCTGGATTGAGCGCGGTGGATGCACTTGCCGCGACGTTCCCAGCAGGCTCAATGACAGGCGCACCCAAGATTGCCGCCATGCGCATACTGAGTGAACTCGAGGGTGGCCCCCGAGGAATCTATTCCGGCGCCTTCGGGTGGTTCGGATACGACGGGGCCTGCGAGCTAGCGATGGTCATTCGGTCGATTGTGATAGACGACAGTGGGGCATCCATTGGTACCGGCGGAGGCATCACCATCGATAGTGATCCGCAGGCCGAACTCGACGAGACCAAGCTCAAGGCGCAGGCCGCCCTACGCGCACTTGGCCTGGCCTGACCACCGGTATTCTTGAACGGATGAGCGAGAACGAGAACGCGACCTATAACTTCGCGGAAATTCAAGAAAAATGGCTGCCTGTCTGGGACAAGCTTGAGCCATTCCGCTCTGACGACCCCAGCGATGAGCGCCCGCGCAAGTATGTTCTCGACATGTTCCCGTATCCCTCGGGAGACCTACACATGGGGCACGCTGAGGCCTACGCTCTGGGCGACGTGATCGCACGCTACTGGCGTCACCGTAACCACAACGTTTTGCACCCCATCGGCTGGGACTCGTTCGGTCTTCCCGCGGAGAACGCCGCCATCAAACGCGGTCTGAACCCGGTCACCTGGACATACGACAACATCGAACAGCAGAAGCGTTCAATGCGTCGATACGCCGCTAGCTTCGACTGGACGCGCACGATTCACACCTCTGACCCCGAGTACTACAAGTGGAACCAGTGGCTGTTCCTGCAGATGTACAAGAAGGGTCTTGCCTACCGAAAAGACTCGTGGGTCAACTGGGACCCGGTAGACCAGACGGTTCTGGCCAACGAACAGGTAATGCCCGATGGGACCTCAGAACGCTCCGGCGCCATCGTGGTCAAGAAGAAGTTGACCCAGTGGTACTTCCGCATCACCGAGTATGCCGACCGCCTTCTCGATGACCTGGACAAGCTCGAGGGTCACTGGCCGGCCAAGGTGCTCACCATGCAGCGCAACTGGATTGGCCGTTCAACTGGTGCCGACGTTGACTTCGTCATTGAGGGTCGCGACGAGCCGGTGACGGTGTTCACCACTCGACCCGACACGCTTTTCGGCGCAACGTTCATGGTCGTTGCCCCCGACGCCGACCTGGCCGGCGAGCTTGTTGGTGGTGCCGACGAGGCAACACAACAGGCGTTTGCTGCCTACCTCACCGAGGTGCAGAAAGCGACCGAAATTGAGCGTCAAGCCACTGATCGACCCAAGACGGGTGTTTTCCTCGGCCGTTACGCCATCAACCCGGTGAACGGTGAGCGCATTCCTGTCTGGGCTGCCGACTACGTGCTCGCCGACTACGGCCACGGCGCAATCATGGCTGTTCCCGCCCACGACCAGCGCGACCTCGACTTTGCTCGCGCCTACGACCTTCCGGTTCGCGTGGTTGTTGAGCCGGATGCTCCCGCAGAGTCGGTCGAGCCGGTTGAGACCAACGACCCGGCCGCCTCGGGTATCGCCATCGCTGGGGATGGTGTGTTGGCCAACTCGGGTGACCTCAATGGTCTTCGCAAACAGGACGCCATCGCTCGGGCGATCGAGCTGCTGGCAGCTCGCGGCACTGGCAAGGCAGCGAAGAACTTCCGTCTGCGTGACTGGCTCATCTCGCGCCAGCGCTACTGGGGCACGCCCATCCCGATCATTCACGCTCAGGACGGCACCGAGATTCCGGTTCCCGAAGACCAACTGCCTGTTGTTCTGCCCTCAACCGAGGGACTCAACCTGCAGCCCAAGGGTCAGTCGCCCCTCGGTGCGGCAGAGCACTGGGTCAACGTGCCCAACCCGGTTGATGGCACGCCCGCCCGTCGGGACCCCGACACAATGGACACCTTTGTCGACAGCTCGTGGTACTTCCTGCGCTTCCTGTCGCCGAACGATTCGACGCAGGCGTTCGATCCCGAGCAGGCCAAGCGTTGGGCGCCTGTTGACCAGTACGTCGGCGGTGTGACGCACGCTATTTTGCACCTGCTGTACGCCCGCTTCATCACCAAGGTTTTGTTTGACCTCGGACACCTCGACTTTGAAGAGCCCTTTACCAACCTGCTCAACCAAGGCATGGTACTCATGGATGGTTCGGCCATGAGTAAGTCGAAGGGCAACATCGTCAAGCTCTCTGACCAGCTCGAAGAGCACGGCATCGACGCGGTTCGACTGACCATGGCGTTTGCCGGCCCGCCCGAGGATGACATTGACTGGGCCGACGTATCGCCGTCAGCCAGCAACAAGTTCCTCGCCCGCGCGTGGCGCGTTGCTCAAGACGTGACCAGCCCTGTCGGAGTGGACTTCGCATCCGGTGATGTCGCTCTGCGCCGTGTGACGCACGCACTGCTTGAGGATGCTCCCAAACTCGTGGAGTCATTCAAGTTCAACGTGGTCATCGCTCGACTCATGGACCTGGTCAACGCGACCCGCAAGGCCATCGACTCCGGCGTCGGAGGCGGCGACGCGGCTGTTCGTGAAGCTGCCGAGGTCACGGCGATGATGCTCGATATGTACGCGCCGTACACGGCAGAAGACATGTGGTCAACGCTCGGACACCAGCCCTGCGTTGCGCACGCTATATGGCCGGCTGCCGACCCGGCTCTGCTTGTTCAAGACTCAGTTACCGCGATTGTGCAGGTAGACGGCAAGGTTCGCGATCGGCTCGAGGTTGCCCCGAACATCTCGGCGGAAGATCTTGAAGCAGCCGCCATGGTCTTGCCCGGTGTCGTTCGCACACTTGAGGGGCGCGAAATCGCAAACGTCATTGTGCGCGCCCCCAAGCTCGTTAACATCGCCACCAAGCCCAGCGCTTAGTTCTCCACACTCCAGCGGTTTCGCTCGACGCGCACGCGAAGTGGGGCCACCCGGTGGCTGAGCTGTGACAGCACTTAGCGTCTCGTGGTGACCGCATCGCCCGATTCCTCGACTGCACTCGAGGGTCTCGTCGGTCGTCTGGCAGCTCGACGCCGATTGGTCACCGGCTGTGTCATTGCTTTGCTGGTTGTAGCTGGCGTGGCCATCGGCATTCCTGCCGTGTTCACCTCAGCGCACGAACATCCGGTGTCTGTTCCTTCAGGTCGGTCGTCGCATGCCGGGTCGGGAACTCTTCCCGGCGTAGTTTCGAGTGTTCATGTCTTGGTGCACGTTGTGGGGGCGGTGGCGCATCCTGGACTTGTCTCAGTGACTTCCGGATCACGGGTCATAGATGCAGTTTTGGCTGCCGGGGGATTGACCGCCCATGCCGACCAGTGCGCAATAAACCTTGCTCGAACCCTGGCTGACGGCGAGCAGGTGGTTGTTCCCGCGGTAGTGCCGGGCGCGGCCGCGTGCTCTGTGGCGAGTTTGCCGGGCGCGGGCTCGCCTAGCGGTCGCGGATCATCGGCGACGAAGGCAAAAGTGAGTCTGAGTCGTGCTTCTGAGGCCGACCTCGAGCAATTGCCCGGAGTTGGTCCGGCCTTGGCGCAGCGCATCATCGACTGGCGCACGGCTCACGGCGGGTTTCGCCAGGTGAGTGAGCTCGACAACGTCAGTGGAATTGGCCCGAAACTTCTCGCAGCTCTCACTCCGCTAGTCACGCCGTGAGAGCGCTTCGGCTTCCACTCGCAGTCGGGGCGCTCTGGCTGATTCTGGTTTGCGTCGAACTAGGTGCGGGGATTCGTTTGCCCTATGGTGCCGCCTCGGTTCTTGACGAGTCACTCAGCGGACTCTCTCACCTGTTAGCTCCGGTTCGCCGGGCGCTGATGAGCGCCTCCGCGAGTTTGCCCGGCGTGGGCGGTCAGCTTGTTCCCGGTCTCACTATCGGTGACACATCCCGTGTGAGCGAGAGCCTCAACGTCGCAATGAAGCAGGCATCGCTCACGCACCTGGTGGCGGTATCGGGGGCGAACTGCCAGATTGTCACGGCGGTTTGTTTCGCGCTTTTGTCTCTGTGCGGTGCCCCGAGATGGATGCGCATTGTCGGCTCCATTTTGGGGCTCATAATGTTCGTCGCTCTCGTCGGGCCAGGGCCCAGCGTGACGCGCGCGGCCGTCATGTCGATCGCTGTTCTCGTCGGGCTTAGCCTGGGTCGACTCTCCAGCGGATTACCCACGCTCGCACTGGCAACGGGCGTGCTGCTGTGCATCGAACCTTTGTGGGCGATTGACTATGGATTCGTGCTTTCGGTGCTTGCCAGCGCCGGGCTGCTCCTGCTGACCCGACCCCTCTCGCAGTTTCTTCAGCGCTGGCTGCCTGCGTGGCTCGCGCTGATCATCGCCGTCCCGACGGCCGCCGCAACTCTCTGTCAGCCCATCATCGTGTTGCTTTCACCGGCCCTGCCGACCTACGGCATTCTTGCCAATCTGTTGACGGTACCGGCAGCGTCGGTCGCAACAATCCTCGGGCTTATCGTCTGTGTCGCGGCACTTCTGTGGCCCCCTGCGGGTGCGGTTATTGCTTGGGTTGCACGGCTTCCAGCCGAGTGGATCGGACAGGTTGCGGTTGTGACCTCCTCATGGCCGTTTTCGCGCCTGCCGTGGCCTAGTGGTGGGTACGGGTTGGTAGCGGCGGGCATCGTGAGTGCCGCCCTGATCACGCTGGTGAAGAGCAGGCGGCGCCGGTGGCGGCGAATCGCGGCCGGTATCGCTGCGGGGGCGGTCGGTGCATCATTGCTTGTTGCATTCGGTACTTCAGCACATGCCGTGGTTGCGGTCCCAGCCGACTGGTCAATAGCTGCTTGTGATGTGGGGCAGGGTGACGCTGTTCTGGTTCGAGCAGCCGATGAGAGGGGTGCACCGCACGTCGGCTTGATTGACACCGGTCGACGCCCTGACCTGCTGCGCGAGTGTTTGCGCCGGTTGGCAATCACGCATCTCGACCTGCTGGTGCTCACCCACTACGACCTTGACCATGTGGGAGGCGCTGAGGCGCTCGTGGGAATGGTCGATAGAGCTTTGGTGGGATTGCCCGAGAACGCTCACGATCAGCAGCTCGATGACAGTCTTGCCCGCGGCGGGGCGAAGGTGGAGCGAGGGCTTCAGGGGATGGCCGGTGCGCTCGGTCTTGCGAGCTGGAATGTGTTGTGGCCCGACGGACGAACCGCAGGAATGCAGGTGGGTAATCCGGGCAGTATCACCGTGGTCCTGCGCTGGCCTGAGAATTCGGCCTCGATGACAGCCGCGTTCTTGGGTGACCTCGGCGCGGCATCTCAGGATGCCCTGCTCAACTCTGTTCTCGACATCGGTTCGATCGATGTGCTCAAGGTCGCGCACCATGGTTCGGCCGATACCAGTGAAAACATGACGCACCGCCTGCACCCCCGAGTTGCTCTGATTTCTGTGGGAGCAGACAACGGCTATGGGCATCCCACCAAGAAGGCACTCGACATGCTCGAGCGTGAGGGAACTTTGGTGGGAAGAACTGATCGGCAGGGAATGCTTTTCGTCTGTGTGCGCGCCGGTCAACTCGTTATGGTGACCGATCGATAGTCGGGCTTTGTCGGCCCGGCTGAGTAGGCTGAGAGACAACTCGTGAGGAACAGGACATGGCTAAACCACCGGCAAAATCAGCGGCAAAACCGCCGCTGAAGTCCGCCATTCCCGTTCGCGATTGGCAACACATTTCGCCGGCTGCTGTGGTCCTGGTTTCCGGGGCTGAAGACTTTCTTGCTGATCGAGCGATGACCAAACTTCGCGCTGATATGCGTGAAGCCCAGCCCGAAATCGAAGTCAGCGACATTGACGCTAGCGCCTATGAACCCGGTCGCCTTTTTGAACTTGCCAGCCCTTCACTTTTTCAGGAGCCACGCCTGATTCGCGTTGATGCCGTCGAAAAGTGCTCCGACGAGTTTTTGGAAGATGCACTGGCTTTTCTTGCCGAGCCGACCGAGGAAGTCTCGCTGGTGCTGCGTCACGCAGGGGGAGTGCGCGGCAAAAAACTGCTCGACACGGTTCGCTCAGGAAAGCTCGACGCGATTGAAGTCGTCTGTGCCGAACTTAAATCCGACAGCGACAAGGCCGACTTTGCAGCCGCCGAGTTTCGAACCGCCGGTCGAAGCATTACCCCTGGTGCGTTGCGCGCCCTGGTAGCAGCCTTTGCTTCGAGCGGATCGGAACTGGCAAACGCCTGTCAGCAGTTGCTGGCAGACGCCCCCGGCGACGTCACTGAGAATACGGTTGAGGCCTATTACGGTGGTCGAGTTGAAGCAACCGCATTCAAGGTTGCTGACGCGGCCATTGACGGTCGCCTCGGCGAGGCCATGATGACACTACGGCAGGCGCTGGATACAGGTGCTGACCCGGTTCCGGTTGTGGCCGCATTTGCGAGCAAGCTGCGCCTCATGGCTAAAGTCGCCGGTGCCCGCAAATCGTCGAATGAACTTGCATCGATTGTTGGTGCGGCACCCTGGCAAATTGATCGAGCTAAGCGCGACCTCGGTAACTGGAACGAGAGCGGACTGGGCAACGCGATCATTGCCGTTGCCGAGGCTGACGCGGGCGTCAAGGGCGCATCCCGCGACCCCATCTACGCGCTCGAGCGCATGGTGCGTATCGTCGCTAGCTTCGGCCACGCCGAATAAAAAAGTTGCCCCCACCGTGAGGTGAGGGCAACGTGACGTTTGTCTTCGCGTTTAGAGCGAAGCAACCTTCTTGGCGATAGCCGACTTGCGGTTAGCTGCCTGGTTCTTGTGAATGACGCCCTTGCTGGCGGCCTTGTCAAGCTTCTTGGTTGCAACCTTCAAAGCAGCTGCTGCCTTCTCTTTGTCGCCTGCAACGATTGCCTCGCGGGTTGCGCGAACGGCGGTCTTGACCTCGCTCTTGACAGCCTTGTTGCGCTCCTGAGCCTTCTTGTTGGTGCCAATTCGCTTGATTTGCGACTTGATGTTTGCCACGTTTACCCGTGCCTTTACGTTTGATGTCTGATGTGGATTTCGTGAGGAGCCGGGTAGAGGGGCCGATTCCGCGCACGATGTAGGGGAACTACACGTAAGCCAAGAGTCAACTCTATCAGTTTCGGCGCTCAGCATGAAAACGCGGTCGCACAAGTCGTGGGAGACTAGAGCGGTATGTCTCCACGAGCTCACAAACCCCTGCAACCCGCGTCGACGGCACCCGAGCAGATTCGCAACTTCTGCATCATCGCCCACATCGACCACGGCAAGTCGACCCTTGCTGACCGCATGCTCCAGATCACGGGAATTGTGGACGACCGCTCGATGCGAGCGCAGTACCTCGACCGCATGGACATCGAACGCGAGCGCGGAATCACCATCAAATCGCAGGCTGTTCGCATGCCGTGGGAAATTGACGGCAAGACGTACGCACTGAACATGATCGACACCCCTGGTCACGTTGACTTCACCTATGAGGTCAGTCGCTCACTGGCTGCCTGCGAAGGCGCGATCCTGCTGGTGGATGCGGCACAGGGGATCGAGGCTCAAACCCTTGCCAACCTGTACCTGGCGATGGAAAACGACCTCACCATCATTCCCGTGCTGAACAAGATAGATCTGCCCGCTGCTGATCCCGAAAAATACGCTCTTGAACTCGCCGAGCTCATCGGCGGTAAGCCCGAAGACGTTCTTCGTGTTTCGGGCAAGACGGGCATTGGCGTGCCCGAGCTACTTGACCTCGTTGTTGAAAAGATTCCCGCTCCTCAGGGAAACGCTAACGCTCCGGCACGAGCCATGATTTTTGATTCGGTGTACGACGCGTACCGTGGCGTCATTACGTATGTGCGAGTCATCGACGGCAAGCTCAACCCTAGGCAGCGCATCCAGATGATGTCGACCAAGGCGGCCCACGAGCTCATCGAAATCGGAGTGAGCTCACCCGAGCCGGTTCCCTCCGAGGGGCTCGGCGTCGGCGAGGTGGGTTACCTCATCACCGGCGTAAAAGACGTTCGTCAGTCGAAGGTCGGCGACACGGTCACCGACAGTGTTAAGCCGGCGACGCAAGCGCTCGAGGGCTACACCGACCCTAAAGCCATGGTCTTCTCGGGTCTGTACCCGATCGACGGCAGCGACTACCCGGTTCTGCGCGAGGCCCTCGACAAACTCAAGCTGTCGGATGCGTCGCTGAACTATGAGCCTGAGACCTCGGTTGCCCTGGGATTTGGCTTCCGTTGCGGATTCCTCGGCCTCTTGCACCTCGAGATCATCACCGAACGACTTGAGCGCGAGTTCGGATTAGACCTCATCGCCACGGCGCCGAGCGTTCCCTACGAGGTCACCACCGAAGATCGCAAAACAGTGACGGTCACGAACCCGAGCGAATATCCCGGCGGCAAGATCAACAGTGTTCGCGAACCACTGGTCAAGGCCAGCATCCTTGCTCCGAAAGACTATGTCGGCGCCATCATGGAGTTGTGCCAGAGTCGCCGCGGCAATCTTCTGGGCATGGACTACTTCGGCACTGACCGCGTCGAGATGAAATACGAGATTCCGCTCGGAGAGATCGTTTTCGACTTCTTCGATCATCTCAAGTCGCGCACGCAGGGTTATGCCTCGCTCGATTACGAAGATGCCGGCGACCAAGAGGCCGATTTGGTGAAGGTCGACATCATGCTTCAGGGTGAGACCGTCGACGCATTCAGCGCCATCGTGCACCGCGAAAAGGCATATGCGTACGGCGTGCTCATGACCGAACGTCTGAAGAAGCTCATTCCTCGCCAGCAGTTCGAAGTTCCCATTCAGGCCGCGATTGGTGCGCGCATCATTGCCCGCGAGACCATCAGCGCCATTCGCAAAGACGTTCTGGCCAAGTGCTACGGCGGTGACATCACTCGAAAGCGTAAGCTCCTCGAAAAGCAAAAAGAGGGAAAGAAGCGCATGAAAATGGTGGGCCGCGTCGAGGTTCCTCAAGAAGCATTCATCGCCGCCCTCCAGGGCGACGACGAGGTCAAGAAGAAGTAATCGTGCGCCGCGGAAACTCCGGTGGCACTCCCGTTTCCTACGCTTCAGTAGGAATGACGCAAAGGCCCGACATCATTGCCTTCCCGCCCGAGGGTTTCTCTGGCGCAGAGTCGTCATGGCGCATCGGCAGCGGGGCTGTTCGCTACGCCCAGGCGCAGGATGCCCTCTTCACCTGGGGCGCGCAACGAGCTGCTCACCTTACGGTCGAGGTGCTCGAAGAAGGCGACCCCAGCGGTTATCAGGGTCTTGAATTCGACAACTTTGGGATTGCCCACCGCGACGCCGAGGCGTCCAGCGAGATCTCGTATGCCAGCGATGGCACGGCCTTTCTTCAACCCGGCACCGTCGTTCGCTTGAGCGGCTTGTGGACCCCCGTCGAAGACAGCAGAGATTTTCGCGTGATCTACGTCATGCGTGAATCGCGCCGCTGCGGGTTTGCTCTGGGAACGCTCGATGAAGTGCCGGTCTCCGGTGAAGAGTTCTTCGGTATCGAATGGCGTCCCGATGACTCCGTGTGGGCAATCGTTCGAACGGTAACCAGCATTCCGGCGTCGCGCTGGCGCTGGGCACTGGCACCACTGATCCGTCTGCGTCAGCGCATGCAATTGCGCGCCAATGTTCGGGCACTTTCGCCGGCGCGACAGGGCTAACGTGACCGGCGATCGCACCCTCAGCGCGTACGTTCACGTGCCTTACTGCCGCGTGCGGTGTGGGTACTGCGACTTCAACACCTACACCGCGACGGAGCTGCGCGGGGCCAAGCAAGCGGACTTCGTCGACCACGTTGGCGCCGAGATTGAACTGGCGCGTTCTGAGCTGACCGCACATTCAGACACCCGACAACTCTCGACCGTCTTTTTCGGCGGAGGCACGCCCACGCTTTTGCCGGTGACTGACCTCGTCACCACAGTGTCGAACCTTCAGTCGGCTTTTGGTTTTGCCGAAGGTGCCGAGGTCACCGTTGAAGCTAACCCCGACAGCGTCGATGCTCACTATCTTCGAGCTTTGGCTGACGGGGGAATAACCCGCGTAAGTTTCGGGGTGCAGTCGGCAGTTCCGAGTGTTTTAGCGGTGCTGGACCGAACGCATAATCCTGACCGAGTGCCCGAGGTGGTGCAGGCAGCGCGCGAGGCCGGCCTCGCGGTGAGCGTAGACCTCATTTACGGATCGCCTGGAGAGAGCCTGGACGACTGGCGCGCATCCCTCGAGCTGGTTGCGTCGCTGGGCGTTGACCACGTCTCGGCGTATTCGCTCATCGTCGAGGATGGAACCGCACTCGAGCGAAAAATTCGGCGCGGCGAGCTGCCTGAACCCGACGAGAACCTACAAGCTCAGATGTACGAGCTGGCCGACGCCTCGTTCGAGGCCATGGGGCTGTCGTGGTACGAGTTGAGCAACTGGTCGCGTTCAGAGCGCACTCGCTCGCGTCACAACCTTGCCTACTGGCGCAACCAAGACTGGTGGGGATTCGGTGCGGGTGCGCACTCTCACCTCGGTGCTCGTCGCTGGTGGAATGTGAAACACCCGGCAGCCTATGCGCAGCGTGTCATGGCAGGAGAGTCACCCGCGGCCGACGGCGAAGAGCCAACAGTCGATGAGACCTACCTTGAAGACGTATTGCTTGGTACCCGCCTGATCGAGGGTTTCCCGATTTCACGTTTGCGACCGGATGCTCGCGCCGAGGTCGCTCAATTGATTGCCGACGGTCTCGTGAACGGCAAAGCCGCCCTCGACGGTCGCATTGTGCTGACCTTGCCGGGGCGGCTTGTCGCCGACGCAGTTGTGCGTCGCTTGACGTAGATCTACTTGATAAACCTGAACGTGAGCGGGTACGTGTAGTCCTCACCGTCTTTGGTCTTGACGAACGCAAGAATCGAGAAGACGAAGCGCAGCACCCAGGCTGCGACCACAATGAAGACGCCGATGACGATGACGGAAAGTACGTAACCAACGACCTCGGCAATGATCATGGTGATCTGAAAGTTCAATGCCGACTTGATATTGCGGTTCAAAAACGCACTGCGGTCTCGATAAACGAGGTACACGATCAGCGAGGGGATGATTCCCAAAATCCCGAGTACGTTGCCGATTCCGGTGAACGAGCGCTCGTCGGCGACGGAGAGTTCATTCGGGTTGGAGCTAGACATCCATGGTCCTTTCTTTTGGTATGTCCAGAGTAGCCCTGCTCTACAGACTCGTGGCTGAGCCTTTGCTGTGGGCACTAGGCGATAGTATTGGCACTCACAGGCGTTGAGTGCCAGCACCCAACGAAAGAGCAACCGACCTGAGAACGGAGCACTGATGGTTTCGCAACGCGGTCTCGATGTTCTTCGTGCCATCGTCTCTGATTATGTGTCGAGTCGTGAACCCGTCGGTTCAAAATCCTTGGTTGACCGCCACGGTTTTGGTGTGTCGGCTGCCACTATTCGAAATGACATGGCGGCGCTTGAAGACGAGCAGCTCATTGCTGCGCCACACACGTCGAGCGGGCGCATCCCGACCGACAAGGGATACCGCGTTTTCGTTGACCACCTTGCTGAAATTAAGCAGCTGAGCTCCATTCAGCGCCAGGGAATCGAGCGGTTCCTTGGTGAGTCAGACGATTTCGATGACCTGCTCGGTCGCACTGTTCGCACGCTCTCGCAATTGACGAATCAGGTGGCTGTGGTTCAGTATCCGTCGCTCGGTCCGGCCAGGGTGCAGCACGTTGAAATCGTGCGCGTGGGCGTCAACCGCGTGATGAGCATTCTCATCACTGACAACGGTCGCGTCGAGCAGCGACTGGTCGAGACCGACCACGAGCTCAGTGATGACGAAGTAGCCAGTCTGCGCGCTCGCCTTAATGCCTCAGTGTCGGGCAAGCCACTGAGCGAGGTTGCTGCGGCGCTGGCAACGACCGGATCTGTTGCCCCAAAGCACACGCCGACTGAGACGGCCCTCATGGTGGCCCTGGCAGAGCAGGTCCAGGCAAACCGCCAGAACAAGCTCGTTCTCGCGGGCACGGCCAACCTGCTCAAGACCGAGAACGATTTTTCGGGAAGCTTGTATCCGTTGCTCGATGCCATCGAAGAGCAGGTCATCGTGCTCAAGCTGCTGACCGAAATGCAGCGCGACGGTGATGTGGTTAACGTTTCGATTGGTCGCGAACACGCCAGCAGCGGTTTTGAACAAACCAGCCTGGTTTCGACCGGATACAAAAGTGCCGGCGAGATTTCGCAGGTCGGGCTTCTCGGGCCGACCCGCATGGACTACTCCGGAAACATCGCGGCGGTCAAGGCCGTTGCGCGTTATCTCACCACTTTGCTTGACACCGCCAACGGCGCGTAACCGAATCGATCCCAAGGAGTTGGCCAATCGTGGCTGATCATTACGAAGTACTCGGCGTGAGCCGTGACGCCTCTGCCGATGAGGTTAAAAAGGCCTATCGCAAACTGGCTCGTCAGCTTCATCCCGACGTGAATCCCAGCCCTGATGCCCAAGAGCGGTTCAAACTCGTCACGCACGCGTACGAGGTGTTGAGCGACCCGGTTCAGCGTCAGAACTACGACATGGGTGGTTCGGGTCAGCAAGGGTTCCCGGGCGGTTTCTCCGACTTCGGTGACATCTTCTCCACTTTCTTTGGTGGTGGCCAGTCCGCGGGTCCGCGCTCGCGCAAAGAGCGCGGCCAGGATGCCTTGCTCATGCTCGACGTGGAACTCGCCGACATCGTGTTCGGCGTTGAAAAATCCATCGAAATCGATACAGCCGTTACCTGTGAAGTCTGTGAGGGCAGCTGCGCTCAGCCGGGAACTGCTCCGGTCACCTGTGACATCTGCCGCGGTTCGGGTTCGATTTCTCGCACGGTGCGAAGCCTGCTGGGCAACGTGATGACCCAGAGCCCGTGTGGCTCGTGTCGCGGGTATGGCACTGTCATCGCGCATCCGTGTTCGGGATGCGCCGGCCAGGGGCGCGTGCGTGCGCGTCGAACCGTGACCGTTGATGTACCGGCCGGAGTTGAGACTGGTCTTCGACTGCAGATGCCCGGAAGTGGCGAGGCAGGCCCTGCCGGCGGCCCGAGTGGCGACCTCTACCTCGAGATTCGCGTTCGCCAACATGACGTATTCAGTCGCGCCAATGACGACTTGCTCTGCACGCTCGATGTCTCGATGGTTGACGCCATTCTGGGTGCCAAGACGACGTTTGTCGGTCTCGACGGTGACGTCGAAATCGAAATCAAGCCCGGAATTCAAAGCGCGGATGTCATTACCGTCAAGAATCGTGGTCTCACAAAGTTGCGCGGACACGGTCGAGGCGACCTGCGCGTGGGCGTGCATGTTGTTACTCCGAGCAAGCTCTCGAGCAAAGAGAAAGACCTCATTGCCTCGTTTGCGGCTGGTCGCAAGGCAGAGCCGCCGGCGCTCGCGCCCTACCAGCAAGGTATTTTTGCCAAACTTCGCGGTCGATTTTTCTAGACATGGCACATCTCTACATCGCTGACGACCTCACTGCCACTGCGGTGGGAGCCGCTGTCACTCTGCGCGGCCCCGAGGCGCGCCATGCGGCGGGCGTGAGTCGCCTTCGCGTGGGGGAGTCCATTCTCGTCACAAACGGTTGCGGGCTCATGCTCACCTGCAGCGCGACAGCGGTGGCAAAAGACGAGGTTTCGCTCATCGTCGAATCCGTCGTCGAAGTCATTGCGCAAACTCCTCAGATCACTCTCGTTCAGGCGTTAGCCAAGGGCGACCGCGATGAGCGGGCTATCGAGATGGCCACCGAGCTCGGCATTAGCGCAATAGTTCCCTGGCAGGCTGCCCGTTCGATCAGTCGTTGGGAGGGCGAGAAAGCCGTCAAGGGTCGCGACCGCTGGCAATCGATTGTGCGCGAAGCCAGCAAACAGTCGATTCGTGCGTGGGTTCCGAGTGTGGCGCCGGTGACGACCACCACTGCCTTGGTCTCGGCTTGTTCCACGGATTTCACCCTGGTGCTCGATCCGAGCGGAAGCCTGTCGCTGACTGAGGCGTCGCGAGCAGCACTCGAATCGCAAGCACAAACCATTTCAATTGTGGTTGGTCCCGAGGGTGGAATGGCTCCCGAGGAGGTGGCGGCTCTGTCTGGAGCGGGCGCGCAGATTGTGGGGCTCGGGTCGAACATCTTGCGCACGTCGACCGCAGGTCCGAGCGCTCTCGCGGTGCTCAACGAACTCTTGGCGCGTTGGTAGCGCGTCTACGATGGAAGCATGAGCGACACGGCCCCGAGCATCTTCAGTCGCATTGTTGCGCGCGAAATTCCGGCCGACATTGTGTTCGAAAACGACCGCATTATCGCGTTTCGAGACATCGCACCGCAGGCGCCCCTTCACCTGCTCGTCGTGCCCAAAACTCAAGAGTTTGCCAACGTTACTGAACTTGCGGCCGGAAACCCCGAGCTGATGACTGAGGTTGTCGCAGTCGCCGGCCACCTGGCCGCCGAGCACGCCAACGGTGAGTATCGTTTGGTATTCAACTCGGGGGTCACGGCCGGTCAAACGGTTTTTCACGTGCATGCGCATGTTCTCGCGGGCGGATTAGCGGAGTCGTCACTTGCCTGAGAATTCGGCAACTGTGCTTCACATTGATGGCATTGAGATGGTTCGACTGCTCGGACCTCAAGACCGGCTACTGACCCGTCTGGAACGCGAGTTCCCCCTGGTTTCACTGCACGTGCGCGGCAACGAGATTTCCCTCACGGCGACCGACGGCGAGCCCGGTGCCGCTCAGTTGGCCGACGCGCAGCGTTTGCTCATTGAACTGGTCGATTTGGTTCGACACGGAATTGATTTGGATGCTGCTGACGTCGGTGTCTCGGCTGCTCTCGTCACATCGAAATCGCCGACAGGCCCTACCGCGGTGCTGGGCGAGGCAATTTTGAATAGCCGCGGCAAGCTCATCCGGCCGAAAAATGCAGGGCAACAGCAGTATGTGCAGTCGATCGATGAAAACACGATTGTTTTCGGAGTGGGCCCGGCCGGCACCGGAAAGACCTATCTCGCCATGGCGAAAGCCATCCAGGCCCTTCAGCGCAAAGAGGTCAGTCGCATCATTTTGACTCGCCCCGCTGTTGAGGCGGGGGAGCGCCTGGGATTTTTGCCGGGCACGCTCACCGACAAGATCGACCCGTACCTTCGTCCGCTTTTTGACGCGCTCAACGAGATGCTCGATCCAGAACTCGTGCCCAAGCTCATGTCCGTCGGCACGATAGAGGTTGCACCGCTGGCGTACATGCGTGGGCGCACGCTGAACGACTCGTTCATCGTGCTTGATGAGGCACAAAACACAACGCCTGAACAGATGAAGATGTTCTTAACTCGACTGGGATTCGGCTCCAAGATGGTCATCACGGGTGACGTCACTCAGGTCGATGTTCCGAACGGCATCAGCGGATTGCGAACCGTTTTCGACATTCTCGACGAGGTTCCCGACATTCATTTCGCTCGCCTGGGCGCCGCTGATGTGGTGCGACACAGCCTCGTTGGCCGCATCGTCGATGCCTATTCGGCTTACGATGAAGAGCAACTCACGCGTCGCAACTCCGCCAAGAATCGAGGTCGCTCATGAGCATCGAAGTGAGCAACGAATCGGGTGTTGAGGTCGACGAGGCAGCAATTTTACGCTTGGCCACCTACGCGCTCGATGCTGTTCGCGTTCATCCCGATGCCGAACTTGCGATCACGATGGTCGATGTCGCGGCAATGGAACTTCTCCATGTCGAGTGGATGGATGAGCCTGGCCCGACCGACGTGTTGAGCTGGCCCATGGATGAACTTCGACCGGGAACAGATGACAAACCAACGCCTCCCGGTCTTTTGGGCGACGTGGTTCTGTGCCCCGAGGTGGCTCTTGGTCAAGCTGAAACCGCTGGTCATTCCCTCATGGATGAACTCTTTATTCTGACCACCCACGGAATCCTGCACCTTCTCGGTTTCGATCACGCCGAACCCGACGAGGAACGTGAAATGTTCGAGCTCCAGAAGAACATTGTGCTGGGTTTCCATATGTCTGAAAAGGCGCGCGGCTAGTAGTGAACGTCGCCCTCACTGTCGTCGTCAGCGTTGCTCTGGTTGGCTTTGCCGGCCTCATGGCAGCTGCCGAAGCTGCACTGGCAGTGCTCTCCAAGAACGACCTCTTGACTGAGGCGCAGTCACGGCGGTCGGCGCGATCGCTTACGGCTATTGCCAACGACTTACGCGCACACCGCAACGTCACGACATTCGTACGTATCGTCTCCGAAACAGTTGTTGCTGTTCTCGTCACCGGTACGTTGGTGGCCAGCAGCCTTCCGCTGTGGGTGGCGTTGCTGATTGCCGCGCTAATCATGGTTGCCGTCTCGTTTGTTCTCGCCGGGTCGAGTCCGCGAAGCGTTGGGCGTGCGCATCCTCAGGGCATCATGGCGGCCTGTGCCCCCATCGTGCACATTCTCCGAGTTGTACTCGGTCCGCTGGCTGATCTTCTGGTGACGCTTGGCGACCGAGTTACCCCCGGTCGCCCGGGCACGGCTGCGTTCACCAGCGAGGAGCAGCTCTTGAGCATGGTTGATGAGGCCGTACGCCACGATGTTTTGGAAGACGAAGAACGTGAGCTTATTCACTCAATTTTTGAGTGGGACGACACGGTCGTTCGCGAGGTGATGGTTCCCCGCATCGACATGGTCACCTGCGAGAGTTCGGCCACTCTTCGCGAAGCAACCACGCTGTTCAATGAATCAGGTTTCTCGCGTCTGCCCGTAATCGGCGAAGACACCGACGACGTGCGCGGTGTTCTTTATCTGCGGGATGTCGCTCGTCGCACCTGGAAGCGGCCGGAAGATCTCGACGACGTTACCGCGGCTTCTCTCGTGCGCCCGGCAAACTTCATGCCCGAATCCAAGAAAGCCGATGCGGCGCTGAAAGAAATGCAGGCGCGAGCCACGCACGTTGCGCTCGTCGTCGACGAATACGGCGGTATCGCTGGATTAGTCACTCTGGAAGACCTCATCGAGGAGCTCGTCGGAGAGATCTCGGACGAGCACGACAGGGGCAGGCCCGAGGTTGAGGATCTCGGTGCCGGTCGCTTCCGAGTCTCGTCGCGTTTGCATGTTGAAGATCTTGGAGACCTGTTTGGAATTGAGCTCGAGGACGACGACATCGACTCCGTCGGAGGGCTGATGGCCAAAGAACTCGGTCGACTCGCGGTTGTCAGTGACCGGGTAGAGATCAGCGGGTTGGTGCTCGAAGCCGAGCGCAGCGACGCTCCCCGAGGGCGAGTGACGCGTATCGTTGCCTACGCAGACGATGACCTTCGCGGAGCTACCGAAGCTTTCGCCGACTCTCACGAGGAGAGCGAAAATGGCTAGAGCACCCAAGGCAACCAAGAAAGCCAACGGCTCGACGCCACGCTCCGGCTTCGTCTCGCTGGTGGGACGCCCCAATGTGGGCAAGTCGACGCTGACCAATGCGCTCGTGGGTGAAAAAGTGGCAATCACCAGCTCTAAACCGCAGACCACCCGGCACGCCATCCGCGGAATAACTAACCGACCCACCGGCCAGCTCATCCTGGTCGATACGCCCGGGATTCACCGCCCGCGGACCCTGCTCGGGGAGCGTTTGAACGCTCTCGTACAGGCCACGCTCGGTGATGTTGACGTGATCGGCATGTGCTTTCCTGCCGACGAGCCCATCGGTCCCGGTGACAACTTCATCAACGAGCAGCTCGAGAACTTCCCGCGCGCCAAGAAAATCGCCGTCGTCACCAAAACCGATGTGTCGTCGAAAGAGCAGATTGCACACCGACTGCTCGAGGTCAGCGCTTTGCGTGAGTGGGCGCTTGTCATCCCTGTTTCGGCAGTCAGTGGCGACCAGGTCGACCTACTCGCCGACGAGTTGATTGCGCTATTGCCCGAGGGCGACCCGCTGTACCTCGACGACGAGACCACCGATGAAGACCTGTATAAGCGCGTTTCTGAGCTCATTCGCGAGTCGATTCTGGAGGGTGTGCACGATGAGCTGCCCCACTCGCTGGCAGTCACGCTGGACGATATCATCGAGCGAGAAGACAAAGACATGCTGGATATTTATGCCAACGTCTTCGTTGAGCGTGACAGCCAAAAGGGAATCATCATCGGTAACGGTGGCGCACGACTCAAAGAAATTGGCGCTGCTTCCCGCGCATCCATCGAAAAGTTGCTCGGGCGCAAGGTTTTCTTGAGTCTGCGGGTCAAGGTTGCCAAAGACTGGCAACGCGACCCGAAACAACTGCAAAGGTTGGGCTTCTAGTGCACGCGGTGTTAGCCTAAAAGCGTGTCATTCGGTCTGCTTCTTCTTAGCTGCCGCGACGAGGCCCAACTCTAGAGCCTCCCTCGTCGCGGTGATTTCCGTTGGCTGACCACCACCCGCGAGGAGAATTGCTATGAAGAACAATCAAAAACCCAGCGCCATGCCGGTGCACAAATACCGTCCGTATCACGAGCAACTTGCCGTAGAGCTTCCGGACCGCACCTGGCCCACCAAGCGCATCACGACCGCACCGCGCTGGTGCGCCGTTGACCTGCGCGACGGCAACCAGGCCTTGATCGACCCGATGAGCCCCGAACGCAAGCGAATCATGTTCGATCTGCTCGTTCGCATGGGCTACAAGGAAATCGAAGTGGGATTCCCGTCGGCAAGTCAGACCGACTTTGACTTCGTTCGATCGCTCATTGAGGAGAACGCAATTCCTGAGGATGTCACCATTCAGGTGCTGACTCAGGCGCGTGACCACCTCATTGAGCGCACCTATGAATCCATCGCCGGAGCTAAGCAGGCCGTTGTACACCTGTACAACTCGACGAGCGTTTTGCAGCGCGAAGTTGTCTTCCGTGAAGACAAGCAGGGAATTGTTGACATCGCTTTGCACGGAGCCCGCCTTTGCCGCGAATTCGAGAAGACCATTCCTGACACTCAGGTCTACTACGAGTACTCGCCCGAGAGTTTTACGGGCACTGAGCTCGAGTTTGCTGTTGAGGTGTGCAATCAGGTCATCGAGATCTTTGAGCCCACACCAGAGCGCAAAGTCATCATTAACCTGCCCGCCACGGTTGAGATGGCAACCCCAAACGTCTACGC
>JAHEGZ010000082.1 GCA_024644865.1 Aurantimicrobium sp. | reverse complement strand
GATTCACTCACATTCAAGCAACGTGGGTGGGCAGTGGCTGCAAGGTGCCGATCACGGTCGGCACAATCGTGAAGCCTTTGCCGGCACTGCGCTAAAAAATTAGTCGCGGATGGTCGCGCCGAACGCAGCGGCAGCGGCAGCAACACCCGCCTGTTTGGCCTCGGTCGCTTCGGCCTGTGTGAGTGTGCGATCTGGAGCACGGAAGCGCAGTGCGAACGTCAGCGAACGATGACCCCCGGTAACGCCCTGGCCCTCGTAGATGTCGATCAGGCGTGCGTCTTCGAGCAGGTCGCCAGCACCGGCAACGACGGCTGCAAGAACGGCGTCGGCGGGAACGTCTGACTTCACGACCAAGGAGAGGTCTTGTGTTGCAGCAGGCATTGTGTAAACGGGCTGGGCTTCGGTTGGTTCGCCAGCCAGAGCGGTGACAGCGTCGAGGTTGAGTTCGATGGCGGCAACACGCAGAGGCAGGTTGAAGCTCTCGGCGACGGCCGGGAGGATTTCGCCGGCGTAGCCGATGACTCGCGGGGTGCCGTGCGCGTCAACGACCAGCTCGGCACAACGACCGGGGTGGAAGCTCGCGTGCGAACCTTGGCGAACCTCAACCTCGACACCAGCGGCAAGCGAAATCTGCTGAGCGACCTCGAGGGCGTGACTGTAGTCGAACTCGCTGGCTTTGAGGCCGGGCTGGCGCTCGACTGATTCGCCAAGCAGCACTGCGGCGATGTGACGCGGCTGAGCAGGGATGCCTGCAGCAACTGCTGCGAGCTGCGCGTCGCTCGGGCGAACCGCACCCGGGAACATCTCGTGGCCGTAGTTCCTGCCAGCTTCGGGCAGGAACACACGGCCGAGTTCGAAAATCGCCGGGCTGGTCAGGCCGCGCGCACGGTTGCGGGCAGCGGTCTGGAGCAATCCGGGAAGCAGCGAGGTACGCAGCCAGCCCTGGCTGGCATCGAGTGCGTTGGCCAAGCGAACTTGGGGCACGTCGGCACCGGCGGGCGAACCGAAGAGGTTGTTCGTGGCCTCGTCGAAGAACGGGTAGCTGAGCGTCTCGGTCAAGCCAGCGGCAGCAAGAGCGTCGGATACGCGGCGGCGCACCACCTGAGCCACGGTGTATCCGCGGCCAGGAGGAGCAACCGGAAGTCGCGCCGGAATGACGTCGTAGCCGAAGATGCGGGCGACCTCTTCAGCTAGCGTCCACTTGTCGGTGAGGTCGGGGCGCCAGCTCGGCGGGGTAACTGAGAAGCCTGCCGGAGTCTCGACGACCGTTCCTCCGATTTCGGCCAAGGTCGTTCGCACCTGCTCGGGCGTGTAGTCGTATCCGATGAGGTCAGAGACGAAGTCAGCGGGCAGATCGATGGCGCTAAGCGCGGATGCCCCGCCAAAGAGCGAGCCGTGATCAGCGGCCGTGCCACCCGCCAGGTCAACCAGCAACTGCACGACGCGACCGGCAGCGACCTCGGCAACAGCCGGGTCAACCCCGCGCTCGAAGCGCTTGCTTGCCTCGCTGGGCAGCTTGTGGCGACGAGCGGTGCGCGCAATCGACACCGGGTCAAAGTTGGCGGCCTCAACGAGCACGTTGGTGGTGGCGCTCGAAATCTCGGTGGATGCCCCACCCATCACCCCGGCCAGACCAATCGGCCCCGAGCCGTCGGTGATCAGCAGGTCTTCAGCGTTGAGCGAGCGCTCCACGCCATCGAGAGTGACGAGCTTCTCCCCCGCTTTCGCACGACGAACGACCAAGCCACCGCTGAGCTTGTCGAGGTCGTAGCCGTGAATCGGCTGGCCGAGCTCGAGCATGACGTAGTTGGTGATGTCGACTGCAAGCGAAATGGGGCGGATGCCCGCCAAACGCAGGCGCGCGACCATCCACGGCGGGGTCGGGCGGGTGGCATCAACGCCGGTCACAACACGCGTAGCAAAAACGGATGCCCCCACACGACCACGAATCGGCGCCTTGTCGTCGAACGTTACCTTGAACTCGGTGCGGAACTCGCTTGCGACGTGCGCGCCACCGGTGGCCGGCAGGTGCGCAGCCGGGTCGCGGAAGGCCACCCCGGTGGAGTGACCGTACTCGCGCGCAACACCGCGAATCGAGAACGCGTAGCCGCGGTCGGGCGTGACGTTGATTTCGACGGCCGAGTCATCGAGTCCCAGCAGCGAGATGGCGTCAGCGCCGATCTCAAGCGCACTGTCGGGCAGTCCGAGCGTGTTCAGGCGAATGATTCCGCTGTGGTCGTCGCCGAGGCCGAGCTCCTTGAAGCTTGCCATCATGCCATCACTTGTGTGGCCGTAAGTCTTGCGCGGGGTGATCTCGAAGTTGCCGGGCAAAACAGCGCCGGGCAGCGTCACCACGACCTTGTCACCGACCTCAAAGTTGGATGCGCCGCAGACGATTCCGCGAACATCCCCGTCGCCCACCTGCACCTGGCACCAGTTGATCGTTTTACCGTTGCTCTGCTCTTCCGGGGTGAACTCGAGTACTTGCCCAACAACAACCGGGCCGGTGACGTCGAAACCGTGCAGGGCTTCTTCTTCGAAACCGACCTTGACCAGAGCAGCGTGAACCTGCTCAGGAGTAGTGCCGGGCTCGAGGTCGACGTATTCGCCGAGCCAGCTCAGTGGAACGCGCATCAGACCACCATTCCGAACTGCTGGCTGAAGCGAACGTCACCCTCGACCATGTCGTGCATGTCGGCGACCTGATTGCGGAACATGAGCGTGCGCTCAACGCCCATGCCGAACGCGAATCCCGAGTAAACCTCGGGGTCAATGCCGGCAGAGCGAAGCACGTTGGCGTTGACCATGCCGCATCCGCCCCACTCAATCCAGCGAGCACCCCCAACGAAGGTCGGGTGCCACACATCGAGCTCAGCGCTGGGCTCAGTGAACGGAAAGTAGTTGGGGCGCAGGCGAATCTTGGCGCCCTCACCGAACATGAGACGAGCGGCGTGCTCGAGCGTTCCACGCAGGTGTGCCATGGTCAGGCCCTTGTCGATGGCCAGGCCCTCGATCTGAGTGAAGACAGGAGTGTGCGTGGCGTCGAGCTCGTCGGTGCGGTACACGCGTCCGGGAGCGAGTACATAAATGGGGACCTCGCGCTCGAGCATCGCGCGAATCTGCACCGGGCTGGTGTGCGTGCGCAGCACCAGGTGCGAGTCGGCAGGCTCCACAAAAAAGGTGTCTTGCATGGCTCTGGCCGGGTGATCTTCGTCGAAGTTCAGCGCATCGAAGTTGAACCACTCGCTCTCGAGCTCGGGGCCCTCGGCAATCTCCCATCCCATGCCCACGAATGCGTCACAAAACGCCTCTTGTAACAACATCAACGGGTGACGAGCACCCTTGCGCCAGCGGCTCGGAGCAGCGGTGACATCTACCCGCTCGTTCTCAAGCTGGGCGTTCTGCTCAGCGGTGACAATGCGCTCTTCAGCGGCGGCGTAGGCCTGATTCGCCTGTGCGCGGGCTTGACCCACGAGCTTGCCGGCGGCGGCCTTCTGGTCGTTCGGAACATCCTTCAGGGCTGCATTTAGAGCAGCGAGCGCGGATGCATCACCGAGGTGCGCCGAACGAGCAGCCTTGAGCGAGGCAGAGTCGGTCGCGGCGGCGATGGCCTCGAGCGCGCCAGCAAGAGCTGCGGCAACGCTCGACTCGGTGATTTCTACAGACACAAGTCCCAAGTTTACTGGGGCTCAGGCAGCCCGAAGAACACGCTGGACCACCATTTCACTGCGTTGAAGCAGTCGCTGGAGACCGAGCCCACGTGCTTGTACAGGCGGAGCCGAGAAATGGATCGAACTTGTTCGGTCATAATCCACGAGTCTGGGTCTACGCCAGTGGCACCGACGGCTTGGATATGGTTTGGCCACTCTCGATTTCGCGTAGTTAACGGCATGACGATGGCCAAAGTTTCGACAGGTTTGAGAAACGCATGGTCAGCAACGATGACGACAGGCCTGCGCCCGCCCTGCTCGCGCCCGACACCCTCACCGAGGTATGCCCACCATACTTGGCCTGGTGCAGGTCGATTATTATCTGCGGCTCCGAAACTCGGGCTGGTCACGCTTCGTTCCATTTTTCGTCAGGATCAAGACCATCCATAAGGGTCGCATCCCATGCAGACACCTCACTCATGTAGTCAGACCATTCCTCGGGCGTTACGCGCGACATCACGTCGCGAAACTCGGCAAGTCTTTTGGCGCGATCCTCACGACGAATAAGGTCATCGAGATAAGCGTCAATGCTCGAAAAATGACCCTCATCAGCTCGCTTCTTGAGGCGATCGCGGGTTTCAGTACTGACCTTCACGGTCGTAAACGTAGCCATGACTCAAGTATACAAAATGTATACAGGCGCGAAAGGAGGAAAATGCCGCGTTTTCAACGGCTCGGGAGAAGCTCGGTGGTTAGCTTCGGCGGCGCAGAACTAGCAGAACCGCGCCCGTGACGAGCAAGCCGAAGGCTCCCAGAGCCCCTGCGGCTCCGAGGCCGGCGTCCAGGCCGGTCGATGCCAACGCAGACGCATCGGAGCCATCCGTGGTTCCGCCACCGCTTTGCGCCGCACCCGAATCAGTCGTGATCCACATTGCATCGGTCCACCAGGTTGCACCATTGTGTCGCGTGTAGTCCACGTGGTTGTAGGTCGCTTGGGGGTCAGCGGCGTCTGGGTCTATTGAGGCCAGAATGCAGTCGTTGCCCCACGCGGACATCCAGAGCGTGCCTCGTGAATCGAAGGTCATGTCCCAGATGTCGATGTCTTGGTTGAGCACGGAGTCGTGAATGGTCTGGCGATCCGTGAGCGCTCCGGTTGCTACGTCAAATTTGTAAAGGCCTGTCGTTCCGATGACTACGGCTGCCCACACCTGTCCGGTGGTGGGATCTTTAGCCAAGGCACCAATTTGTGCCGTCACCACCGGCGATCCGATGAGAGTGCCGTCGGCAAGGTCAATCTTGAAAAGGCGAGTGCCGGTTCCGTTAATCTTCGCTGCGACGTACGCCGTGTCGTCGTTATTGAGCATGAGTGCGTAGCAACTCACGAGCTGAGGCTCGGCCACGGTTGCCACCAGGTGAAAACGGTTCGTCACCGTCCCGTCGTCGTGAACTTCCCAGAGGTCACACGTCGAGTCAGACACCACCCACGTTTTTCCGGTCGAAGAGTCGTAACCAGCACCTTCGGGCGAAGGGATGTCACTGGAAGGAAGTGACGGGTATAACGGAGTGGCCGCTCCCGTTGCGACATTAATGACGCCATCAAACGAATCAACCCGGTCATAGGAGTAGCCGTGCAGAACTTCACCGTCGGGCAACGTTGCCGCCGTCGCTGAGGCCGGCAACGCGGTGCCAAAAACGAGGGATGCGCCCACGACTAGCGCAGAAGCCACCGAGACAACCTGAGCAAGCTTTTTCATGTCCAAATCCTAGGGGAAACGGCTAGCTGCGCTGCGCAAAAGCACTCTGGTATAGCAAAACGCTGGCTGCTGTAGCCAGGTTCATCGATTCTGCCTCGCCATAAATCGGCACCCGCACGGCAGAGTCGGCCATGTCGAGGTGCTCGTCTTCGAGTCCGCGGGCTTCGTTGCCGAAGAGCCATGCGGTCGGCTTGGCAAGCTTGCCAGTGGCGGCGGCCTCAGGCAGATCGACGCCCTTGACGTCGGCGGCGAGCACCTGCAGGCCAGCTGCGCGGGCGGCGGCGAGGGCATCCGCCAATTCGACCCCCACGGTGACCGGAATGTGAAATAGCGAGCCGGTGGTCGAGCGCACGACCTTGGGGTTGTAGAGGTCTACCGAACGACCGGTGATGATGACAGCGTCAGCACCGGCAGAGTCGGCAACGCGGATGATCGTGCCGAGGTTGCCCGGGTCGCGCACCTCTTCGAGGATGGCGACCAGTTTGACCGCTCCCCCGTCGCGCCCTTCGGAGAGAACCTCTTTGAGCGCGGTCGGGAACTGGTTGCACACCGCGATGAAACCCTGCGGGGTGACGGTGTCACCCATGGCATCGATGACTTCTTCGGTGGCGAACTCGACGTCAACACCCGCGTCGACAGCCGCAGCGGCGATGTCGCTGTAACGCTCCAACGCCGTAGGCGTGGCAAACAGCTCGACAATCAGCTGGGGTCGATAAGTCAACGCCTCGGCGACGGCCTGCGGGCCCTCCAACAGGAAGAGCCCGGTTTCTAACCGGGCTCCCCGCTGTGAGAGCTTCGCAACCTGCTTGACGCGTGGAGCGCGCGGGTTGTCGAGCATTCGTATTTAGGCCTGAGCCTTCGGTGCCGAGGTGTCGGCAGGAAGAGCCTTCTTGGCGGTCTGCACCAGTGCTGCGAACGTGGCGGGCTCGTTTACTGCGAGCTCAGCCAGGATGCGGCGGTCAACCTCGACGCCAGCCAGAGCAAGACCCTGGATGAGACGGTTGTAGGTGAGGCCGTTTGCGCGCGATGCAGCGTTGATGCGCTGGATCCACAGGCGGCGGAATTCACCCTTCTTGGCGCGACGGTCACGGAAGCTGTAAACCATCGAGTGGATTACTTGCTCCTTGGCCTTGCGATAGAGGCGTGAACGCTGACCGCGGTAACCCTCGGCGCGCTCTAGAACAACGCGGCGCTTCTTAGCGGCGTTGACGGCGTTTTTTACACGTGCCATTTCTTTTTATCCTTGTGATCGGTCGGCGAACTAGTGGCCGAGAAGCTTCTTGACGTTCTTGGCGTCTGCCGGCGACAGCACCTGTTCTGCATTCAGGGTGCGCTTACGCTTTCCCGACTTGACCTCGAGGTTGTGGCGCATGCCAGCCTGCTGCTTCATGATCTTTCCGCTTCCGGTGATCTTGAAACGCTTCTTCGAACCCGAGTGGGTCTTCTGCTTAGGCATCTCTTTCTCCTTATTTGGTGGTTTTCTCAGCGGCCGGGGCAGGTGCAGCAGCTTCTGCAGGAGCAGTCGTTGCCTTTCCAGCCTTAGCCTCGGCCTTGGCAGCATCACGCTTCGCGTTCTGCTCTGCCTTTACTTCGGACTTGCTCTTCAGCGGACCGATGACCATCACCATGTTTCGACCATCAATGGTCGGGGTGTGCTCAACAGTGCCGAATTCAGCGATGTCTTCAGCAAACTTCTGGAGCAGGCGTACACCCTGCTCGGGACGCGACTGCTCGCGACCGCGAAAAAGAATCATGGCCTTGACCTTGTCGCCTCCGTTGAGGAACGAGACGGCCTGCTTCTTCTTGGTTTCGTAGTCGTGCTCGTCAATCTTCAAGCGAAAGCGCACCTCTTTGAGCACGGTGTTGGCCTGGTTGCGACGAGCTTCTTTGGCTTTCTGGGCGGCTTCGTACTTGTACTTGCCGAAGTCCATGATCTTTGCTACCGGAGGCTTCGACTGCGGAGCAACCTCAACGAGGTCGAGGTCGTTCTCTGCCGCCATGCGCAGGGCAGCATCGATCGACACGACGCCAACCTGTTCGCCGTTGGGACCAATCAGGCGTACTTCTGGAACGCGGATTCGGTCGTTAGTGCGTGGATCGCTAATGCGGGGCTCCTCAAGAGATTTCCGGTATGTACTTCGGAAAGAAGAGCGCGCGCAAGCCAATACAGCTTTCACACATTCAACACCCTGACCTACCCGCCGCTCTCAATTGAGACCGTCAGGCGGAGTGCAAGAACCCGGTAACCTTGAGGCTACGAGGTGGGAGTAACTCCACTTTCCGTGAAGTCCCCGCGTTTTACCGCGAAGACAACTTCACAAGACTACCAGAGAAGGCGTCATGAGCGAAAACCCGGATGTTCAACAGCAGGTCATCGACATCGCTGAAGTCCCCGCGGTCGAGGTCATCGTCGAGGTTGCCGTCAATCTGATGAGCGCCGCTGCCATCAAGTGCGGTCTCGCCGACGAAGACGGTCAGCCCTCCATGATCGACCTCGACGAGGCCCGCAAGCTCATCAACGCCCTGGCCGGCTTGATCACGGCAGCCGCGGCCGACATCTCTGATTCGCACGCTCGCCCGCTACGCGACGGACTGCGCTCGATTCAGCTCGCTTTTCGGGAGGCATCGCCCATTCCCGACGAGGTCGGCAAAGGTCCGGGCGAAAAGTGGACCGGCCCGGTCAACTAGGAGTCGCAGTAGACCGAGAAATACACGTCGGTCGACATCGAGTTCTTGAGGCGTGCGCCCGCATTGGGCGTCTGTTCCTCGACGATGCCGTCGCCGGCATCCTCACAGTCACTGCCGCTGTAGTCGCCGTAGTCGAACTCCGTCGAGACGTCGATGTTGTGGTCGTAGAACCAACTGTCGACCTCGTTTTCGTCCATGTCGGTGAAGTCGGGCAGCTTGAAGTACGCCGGTCCAGCGGGGCGAACAGGGTCGGGCTCGGGTGTGGGCAGCGGGTCTTCGGTCACGGCGTCGGTGGGTGAATCGGTGGGTGAGATCTTTAACGGAAGGTCGGTCGCAGTAGATGCCCCACCGACAGTATTCACCGCGTTCATGCGTGCATTTGCCCACGACGAAACCGCGCCCAGAATAATCAGGCCGACAACGACCCACACCACGATGGCAATGTTCTTTTTACTCACGATGACCCCCGTGAGGTAGAGATTACCTCGCGGTGAGGGTCACCGTCTTGATGACAGACCCCACCGTGACCTTAATCACGTGCCGTCCGGCGGCCACACGCTTTGTAGCCGTTTGTGTGCCCGTCGCAATTTGCAAGTACGACCTGACATTGTTGTCGAGAATCGTCGCCCGCAGGGTTGCCAGGTTGTAGTACGTGAACGTGATCACACGGCCCACAATGGTGACCGTAACCGTGGGAACTCCCCAGTGAACCGTTGTCGACACCTCGCCGACACCACTGGATATCTGCGTGACGCTGTTGGGGTCTTGGACCGTCGCGGTCACGACCTGATCGCCGGCCGCCTGTGAACTCAACGCCGCGGTGACGACACCGTTTGCGTCGGTCACCTGATCGCCGACGGTGTCAACCTGACCGGCTCCCGTCGCCGAGAAGCGCACCGTGACACCCTGAACCGGACTTCCCCAGCGGTCTTTCACGGTGAACGTCGCGTTGACGGGCGTGCCAGGAACGGCCGGGACCGCGGGCAATACCGGGTTGGCAACAATGTCGTGAGCGTCGGATGTGCGGTTCGCGCAGCTCATCGTGTGGGTTTTGTAAGTCGTTCCGGTATAAATCTTGAAGGTCGTGACACCCGTCTTAGTGCACATCAGTGCGATGCGCTGGGGGAAGGTGTAGCTGAACTTCAAGGGGCTGCTGAAGCTTGCGCTGCTAGCAAACCCACTCAGTGGGTGCAGTGCCTGTTCAAAGATGGCCGCTTTTCCGCCATTGTCGGCAGTGACCACGATGTCGGGCGAGTACAGTGCCTTGATGAGCGAGTTCTTGCTGTAGGTGATGTTGAGATTGACCACGTTGATGTCGGTGATTGCAGAATCGGTGGTGTCGAGCGTCAGCGGCGGGTTCGTCACCTGAGATCCGTTGATGTTTGTCACAAAGTCACCCACGGAGTTGACCGACTGTCCCCCGCGTGAGAGAACAGTTAGTGCTGACCCGGTCGCCTTGATGGTGACATCAGTCACGATTTGCGGCCACATAAAGTCGGCCGACTCGTCGAGTTCATTAGCGGTCGGCTGAATCGAAAGCGCGATAAATCCACCCTCTGAAGCATGCGTATCTGAGTTCACAAAACGGTTGTTCTTGACGTCAGTGAGGGTGTTGTTGTTGCCCATAGTGAACGTCACCAGGCCGTTGGCGTCGGTATTTCTATCCGAAACATAGCTCTTCCAGCGACAGATTCGCCCGGAATCAACGTTTAGAGAAATACGTTTATCAGCGATCGGAGTGCCCCAAATGTCGGTCACTTTGTAGTTCAACGTAATTGTTGAGCCGTATTTATAGCTCTTGACGTACACCTGCGAGTAATCGGGTAGCCACGACTTCTTGAACACGCTCCACAACCATGTGTACTCCTGAAAATCGCCGTTGGTGCACTCGTGTGCGCGGGTGACTTGACCGTGGTTGAGCACCGACGGATTGGTGTCCGGCACTGAATACCTATATAGGCACTGGGACGAAAATCCCTGCCCCGAACCGATGAGCTTGATGACCGGATAGAAGCCAGCAGCCTGCCACATGAGCACCATGGGGCCTGCCACCACAGCGGCATCGCCCTCACCAGAACTCACTGCGGCGCGAAGAATGTCTTCTGTACGCGGTGCGTTCGTCAGAGTAAGGGTGACCTCCGCGTTTCCATCGCCGTCGGTTTCGACGATGTTGTCGGGATCGGCAACGTTATCGGTGAAGTCGACGCCTTCCTCACCACTAAGCACAAATTGAACCCGCTTATGAGCATTAGCGGCGCCGCCTTTGTACTGCACGGTTACGTTGTTGCGGTCCGTGCGAATGTATGTCGTTGCATGCTGCGTTTCGCTCTCGACTACCAAACGTTGACCTGTGTCAAATTCGCGGCGGGCCTGCTCGAAAACGCCGTCTTCAATTTTGCTGTGAAGGTTTCCCCATGTAGGAGCACTCACCCAGTCAACTGTCGCGTGGGCGGCACTCGTAATGCCAACCGCTGACACGGCCAAGACGAGACTGGCAATCGCGGTGACGAGGGTTTTCAATGACTTCTTCACAAAATCTCCTGATGATGATTTCTTGAAGACGCCCGCACAAGCATCTTTATTCGGTACTTTTTTTTGGGCCTGCACCGATGCAGTCCCAAAGTCTTTTCTTAGGCGCTCTCTCGAATCACGAGTTTGCATCCCAAAATCTCAGAGTGAACTTCCTCGCCGTTGATGCGGGCAAGAATGAGGTTGGCTGTCTCTTCGCCCAGACCGATGATGTCCTGCTTGACGCTGGTCAG
>JAHEGZ010000119.1 GCA_024644865.1 Aurantimicrobium sp. | reverse complement strand
TGAGGCTTGATGAGGCACGCTGGGCGAAGCAGCCGGCGGCGTGGAGCGTTGGATAAGCGAAGCCAGGGAAAGGCTTCACTGTGGCGCGTCTCGACTGACCAAAGGCAACCAGGACCCGTTCTCCCGTGACGCTCGCTAGGGCCGTGGCCACGGCTGCAGAGGTGCCACCCTGCTCCGCCGCGATGATGCCTCGACGGTGCCGGCTGACGGTTGCCAGCGAGTTGAGCTGGGTCTGCAGAGCGGTCACGAGGAGCGCGTGAGCTGCCTCGTCGCCGCAGGCCTTCGATGTCACTGGGTACGCGAAGCGCCATGCGTCCGCGTGGACCGACGCCATGAGCGCGGTGAACGCCGCAGCCAAGTCGGTTGAGTTCCACCCGGCGCACTGGACGTCAATCGTATGGCTTGCCCCGGCGACATGCGTCCCAACCGGGAAGGTGATGGTGATCCCGAGGTTGGGAACCGCAAAGGTTCCTCCTGCGGGAACCGTCAGCGTTTCCGAGTAGGTGCGCAGGGAATCATCGGTGATGCTAGGTGCGTCGTCGCAGCAGTACTTGAACGTCGCGGTCCCGTTCGTCCCACCGGTCACGATGACCACACGGAGACGAGTGTCGATGGTAGCCGCACCGGCGAAGGTGCAGGCTGGGCTGCCACCCACGGAAGTCACGGTCCCATTCGAGGCAGCAACGGTCGTTGCGATCTTCACGAAGATCACTGGGCCGCCCGAGTTGCTTAGGATGTGCGCCACCTCTTCGACACCGGGGCCTTGCCCCTGCTCGTCAACGAGCGTCTGAGGGGAGCTGTAGGAATAGACCGTGCTCGCCGTGCCAGAGCTGGATGCTCCGATTACGACCGGAGTCTGGTTGATGGGGTCAATGACGCTGAGGCCATCGCTTCGGATGACCTCCCTTGCGCTGGGAATGGCCGACATTATTCACCGTCCTTCAGGCTCTTCGGAGCCGCCTTGTGCTTTGCCAGTCGCTCCCGATAGGAGGGGGCAACGATGTCTTCAGGGATGGTCGTGCAGGGGTAAGCAACAACGACCTCCAGGGCCTGGTTGTACTGCTCTCGCGTCAGCAAGAGGGCGTCCCCAGGCGCTTGGAAGTTGTAGGAGTGGAAGCTCCACCCGAAGAACTGGTCGGCAAAGATGTGGGCCGACGTCACGCCAGCTTCCTTTCCCCATGCCTCCGGCGTCTTGCGCTCTTCCGTTGTTGCCTGTTGTTCCTTCGCCATCACTTCACTCCCAGAATGAGTTGCATCGCCTCTTCGGCGGTATCTCGCAGGGATTCTTCCCAATGCTGAGGAAGATCGCCGGATTCCGGGACCATCTTGCGCGCGGTCATGCGGACGGTTCCGAACTGGTGAAAGGGGGCGTAGGGGACTGGGTTGATGACGATGAACCCTTTCCCGGTGATGGTCGTCTCGGCCCTGCGGCGCCCCCATCCGGTGAGTAGAGCGCCGGTGTCACGTAGAATCTCTCCCTTGCGCTGAATCTCCTTCCACTTGGAGCCATCAGGCGCGCTCTGCTTCTCGAACTGCCCAGGGATGAGGCTGTCCATGACCTCGTGGGCCATGGCCTTGGATACCTCGACCATCCCGTCTTCCACGTTGTCGAGCCGCTGAGAGATCTCGGCAAGCTCACTGAACTGCCCGACGATGCGGAACTTCACGTCAGGAGCTCCTGAGTGCCTTCGGTCGCAGTGACGGTGACGAGCTGGTGCGGCGTATCGCTCACGGGCAGCGTTACGCTGAACGTCACCTCGACGATCTCTTGCCGGGAAAGGCGCGGGTTCTCCCCCTCGTCCTGGATGACGAATCGGTAAGAGGGGAGGGTGTAGGAGCGCTGAAGGGTCTCATCGAGCGCGATGAGGAAGTTCTCGAAGAGCTGCTCTGTGGTCTCCTCGTTCTCAGCGCAGACCCAGACCACGACAGCTTGTTCGCGGTTCAGCAAGCAGACCCCGGAAGGGTCCTCATCGTCGTCTCCGCGGTGTTCCCCGGCCATTCTCGGCGCGCTGGTCTTGCTCGGTGCGCATGCCCACACGATGCGGCGCTGCTGGGCGTGCTCCTTAATGTGCTTCCGCCCCACGAGGAGCCTCACCGTGTGGTCGTTCAGTGTGGAATGAACGTCGGACGCGATGCCCTCAATGCGAGTTGCCATCAGTACCCCGCGTTGATCGGAGTGACAGTGGTCCCTGTGGAGTAGATGCGCACGGGGCGGAACGGGCTGACCTGTCCAGGCTCGAGGTGCGCCATGATGATTCGCCCTTGCTTGTC
>JAHEGZ010000115.1 GCA_024644865.1 Aurantimicrobium sp. | reverse complement strand
GAGTCGTCGAAACCGAGTTTGAACTTCAGTTCGATTGCGTACGCACAGGCGATGCCGGCAATGAACCCGAGCAGAATCGCGAACGACGGAGTCAGGTTCGCGCACGATGGCGTGATTGCCACGAGCCCGGCTACGGCACCTGATGCAGCGCCGACCGACGTTGCCTTGCCGTCCTTCAACCTTTCGATAAGCATCCACCCAAGTGACCCGGCAGACGCAGCGACGAACGTGTTCATCGAGATGAGCCCGACCTTTGCCATGTCGGTGAATGCTTCGGCTCCCGCGTTGAACCCGAACCAGCCGAAGAAGAGAATCCCGAATCCGATGAGAGTGAGGGGAACGTTGTGTGGTTGGTGGATTCCCTTCCCGAAGTTGACGCGCTTACCCAGAACCAGGGCCAGAGCGAGCGCAGCTGAGCCAGACGTGATTTCGACGGCTAGTCCCCCGGCGTAGTCGATAACGGCGGGCAATCCCAACGATTCACCGAGATGCGCAATCCAACCCCCGCCCCACACCCAGGCGGAGATGGGGAAGTACGCGAGGATTGCGAAGGCGCCCGCGAACACCATCCATGCTCCGAATTTTGCGCGGTCGGCGACGGCTCCGGAAATCAACGCAACCGTGATGATGGCGAACGATGCCGCGAACAAACTGGCGAGGAACGTCTCGTTTGTGTCGTTGACGGCCAAGAAGTCGCTAAACGGGTTTCCCGAGAAGTCGTCCGGATTTTCGACGATGGACATTCCGCGACCGATCAACACCCACAGCACACCGACGAGAGCCATCGTCCCGACCGACATCATCATCATCGAAATGACACTCTTCGCCTTGACGAGTCCTCCATAGAAAAAGGCGAGCCCCGGCGTCATGAAGAGCACCATCGTTGTGGCGACAATCGCCCACGTGAGTTGACCAGAATCCATTGGGAACCTTTCGGGTGGAAAAGGAAGACGTCCCCATTCTTTGAGTTCGGCGTTACGGGAAGGGACCTCCCATGTTTCGCGCAGGTTAAATGTGCGACGGGAGACGCCCACCCGAGCGCCTCCCGCCTGTTGGAACTACTCCGTGATGGCGTAGCCCAATTCACCGTGGACGACCGTGTCGATACCAGCGATTTCCGCCTCGGTCGATGCACGGAAGCCGATGGTCTTCTCGATCAAGATGCCCAACAGCAGCGACGCAACGAACGAGTACACGAGAACTCCACCGGCAGCGATTGCTTGAGTGATGAGCTGCCCGAACTCTCCCGAGAACAGCAGGCCGGTCTCGTTCGCGAAGAAACCGAGGAACAACGTTCCGACGATTCCACCGACGAGGTGGATGCCGACCACATCGAGCGAGTCGTCGAAGCCCAATGCGAACTTGAGGTTGATGGCCAGTGCACACAGTGCGCCAACCAGGGCTCCGAGGACGATGGACCAACCAGGCGTCAGGTTTGCGCACGCCGGTGTGATGGCGACCAAACCAGCGACCGCACCCGAACCTGCACCGACGCTCGTCGCCTTGCCGTCACGGACCTTCTCGATGACCATCCATCCAAGAATTGCGGCGGACGTTGCGACGAACGTGTTGATGATGATGAGTCCGACCTGGCTCATGTCGCCGAAGGCCTGCGCTCCAGCGTTGAATCCGAACCAGCCGAACCACAGGATCGCGACACCAATCAGAGTCAGTGGGACGTTGTGCGGTTGGTGGACGCCCTTGCCGAACGCGACGCGCTTGCCGAGGATAAGTGCCAGCGCGAGAGCAGCTGCACCTGCGTTGATGTGGACTGCTGTTCCTCCCGCGTAGTCGATTACTGCGGGCATTCCCAAGGACTCGCCCAGATTCATGATCCAGCCGCCACCCCAGACCCATGCTGCGACAGGGAAGTAAACGAGGACTGAGAAGAGTCCGACGAAGACCATCCACGAACCGAACTTCGCGCGGTCGGCGATTGCACCGGACACAAGAGCGATGGTGATGATGGCGAATGTGCCGCCATAGGTCGCATAGAGCAAGGTGTTGTCGTCAGCGGCAGCGAGTGCGAAGTCACTGAACGGGTCCCCCGCGAAATCGAGCGGGCTTTGAACGGCAGACATGTTGTAGCCGATGAGGACCCACAACACACCAGCGAGGCCCATGGAACCGAACGAGAGCATCATCATCGAGATGACACTCTTGGCCTTGACCAATCCGCCATAGAAAAACGCGACCCCAGGGGTCATAAAGAGTACGAGGGCCGTGGCGATTATCGCCCACGACATGTTTCCAACATCCATTGCGGTGTCCCTTCCGAACATGGCGAGCAACTGCTCACACTGTCAGGATGGGCG
>JAHEGZ010000112.1 GCA_024644865.1 Aurantimicrobium sp. | reverse complement strand
CCTGGCGAAACTCCGGCGCCAAGGTGGTGTGCTCCGGAAGCCCTAGTTCCTCACCCTGATAGAGGTAAGACGACCCAGGCAGTGCGAGCATGAAAAGGGTTGCGCCGCGCGCTCGCCGAAGCCCGAGTTCGCGATCAGGTTGTGGGTCGTTCGGCCCAACGCCATCGCTGTCGGTCGGCTTGACCTTGAGCCCGCCGAATCGGCTAGCATGCCGCAGTACGTCGTGGTTGTTGAGCACCCAGGTGCTCGGGGCGCCGACACCGTCGAAGGCTTCGAAACTCTCGTTGATGTTTGCAAACAGGGTTCCGGCATCCCAGTTGCTGTTCAAGAATCTGAAGTTGAAAGTCTGGTTGAACTCGTCGTGGCGAACCCACTTGGCCATGAACGACAACGGCAGTACGTATGCCTCGCCGCACATCGCGCGCTCGCCGTCATAGCTCTCGAGAATCTGGCGCCACCTGCGGAAGATCGGGTGCACTTCTTCTTGAAACCACATCGGTGGCGAAGCCTCGCCCTCGATGAAGCCAGCGCCCGCGCGCTCGATGTCTGGGTGGTCAGGAAGCCCGGCGGCCTTAGCCATCGCGTGCGGTTGGTCGACGCGGAAGCCATCCACGCCTCGGTCTAGCCAGAATCGCAGGATGTCTTCGAATGCGGCTTGGACAGCGGGGTTAGCCCAGTTGAGGTCGGGTTGGCTGCTGTCGAAAAGGTGCAGATACCACTGGCCGGCAGAGCCATCCGGGTTCGTGGTTCTGGTCCAGGCGGGCCCACCAAAGAGGCTCAGCCAGTTATTCGGTGGCAGTTCTCCGTTAGCGCCGAGGCCATCTTTGAAGTGATAGAAATCGCGAGCCTCGCTGCCAGGCGCTTCCGAAAGGGCTGCCTGAAACCACTTGTGCTGATCGCTCGTGTGGTTTGGAACTAGGTCGATGAGCACGCGAAGACCCAGCTCGTGAGCGCGAGAAACCATGGCATCGAAGTCGGCCAGGGTGCCGAAAAGCGGGTCGACATCCGTGTAGTCGGATACGTCGTAGCCGGCATCTTTCTGGGGTGAGCGCATGAAAGGCGAGAGCCAAACCGCGTCGATTCCGAGCGAGGCCAGTGCGTCTAGACGAGAGGTAATGCCCGGCAGGTCACCTATGCCATCACCATTTGAATCAGCGAATGAGCGCGGGTAAACCTGATAAATGACGGCCGAACGCCACCACTCGGCATTGTGATTTGCCGAGTGACGCGGAGCGCTGGCTAGTTCAAAACCCATTGCTTAGAGCTTGATCCAGACGACCTGGTCGCGCTCTAGTTCGCGCTCTGCGGTTAGGTCGTGCTGTGTGGTTACGAGAACTTCGCCGGCAGGCACTGCAACTGCATCCGGACCAAAGTTGAACAGCACGAGCACGCCGTTGTTGATGTAGGCGAGGGTGTTCTTGTCTTGGAACTCCTCGGCCCAACGGAACTCGCCTGCACCCATGCCGAATGCGCGACGCTCCTTTAGAAGGCGCTTGTATAGCTCGAGGGTTGAGCCGGCAACGCCATCCTGGAGGTTTCGCGAGAAGGCGCGGTAGTTAGCTGGCTGCGGCAACCAAGATTCGCCGGTGGTGTTGAAGCCGTTCGATGCGGTTGCATCGGCCTCCCAAGGCAACGGAACACGGCAACCATCGCGACCGATGCGCTTGCCTTTGGTGCGTGCATAGGTAGGGTCTTGGCGGTACTTGCCTTCGAGCTGCCATGCCTCAGGCAAGCCGAGCTCTTCACCCTGGTATAGGTAAGACGAACCAGGCAAGCCGAGCATGAATGCGGTTGCTGCACGAGCGCGACGCAGGCCGAGTGCCTCATCCGGGGCAGGGTCAGTCGGGTGAATTCCGTCACCAGGGCGAGGCGTGTGCTCAGGCGCGATACCCAGACGGGTGGCGTGACGAATGCCATCGTGGTTCGACATAACCCAGGTGCTCGAAGCGCCGACCTTGGCATATTCGATGATCGAATCGGTGATGATCTTCTTCAGAGCGGCCGGCTCATACGCCGTGGTCATGTAGTCGAAGTTGAATGCCTGGTGATATTCATCCGGGCGCACCCACATTGCCAAGCGAGGCAGTGGGCTCATCGAAGCCTCGGCGCAGAATGCGCGGTCATCGAACTCGTCGAGCACTCGGCGGAACCGGCGAATCGCGTCGTGCACACCAGGCTGACCCCAGTATGGAACGGCCTCTTCGGCTTCGGCCATGGTCAGGTCCTTGATTGGGCGCTCGCGAAGGTTCTCGTCGTAGATCGTCGCGTCCGGCAGCCCGGCGCGCTTGATCATTCCGTGGGCGACGTCGACGCGGAAGCCATC
>JAHEGZ010000108.1 GCA_024644865.1 Aurantimicrobium sp. | reverse complement strand
CTCATACAGGTCAAAACCGAAAAAAGGTTCCACCAACTGATCGGCAACGCCCACCTGCACACGCTCGCCGCCGTCTACCTAGTAGCGAGCGAAGGCACACCGAAAGAAGCGATCCTCGCTCTCGAAGATCTGCTACTCGACGGGTACCTGTCAGAACAGCCGTGGCCAACATCATCAGAACTGTTTAGGAAAGCAGACGAACTCAAACACACCGCCTACTGGATGTTCCCCGAATGATGCCCGCACAGCACACACTCGCGCCGGGCTGCACAATCAGTCGAGGCCACCACGACACCGCCACCGAACCATACGAGGCGTGGCGGGTCTGGCAAGTCCGACACATCGACGGCGAACTTGCCGCCGACTGCTACAGGCTCACGACAACCGCACGACGCGGACGACGCACCGGAAACAAGGTACTGCCACTCCACGAAGTAACAACCTGCACCATCACCAACTTCGAAGGCTGGCATGTCGGCATCAACACACCCAGCATCGGGCATGCCGCATCGATCGCCCGAATCATCGGTATCGGACGCGGCACACCCACCGACCTCGACATCGAATGTGCACGTATCATCACCGCAATCGCAGGGCCGTCCGAACCGATCCCCGGCGCACCACACCTACTCGCCGGCGAACACGCCACAGCGGTAGGCGCAATCACAACCGAATCAGTGATCTCGCGTCTCGCATCAGACGGCGGCGTGATCGTGTTCGACGCACCCCGTGACCTCATGGTCCGGTCCGAACGTCGACGCGGCGGACTGATCGTGTCCGTGTCGGAACACCCGCAAGGCCGCATCTATGCGTGTGTAGCGGACGAGTCCGGCGACGACCGCGACAGGTGCGCCCACGGACTCCGACTCACCCACCTAACCGGCACCGAAATCCACGTGTGTGGTGACGCATGCCCATCATGCCCCCGCATCGACACCCGCAACCGCTACGCCCGGTCACTATGGCGGCGCTGCTGGCGTGTCATAGCCGCACAACAACACGGCTGGCAGCAATGGCTCACCATCGCCAACCACATCGAAAGGCTCACAGCATGAACAACGCAAAGTATCGGCTCCGCAAACCAGACCCAGGCTCCATCTGGACGATACCCGTATGGAGACTAGACCGGCACACCACTAGCGGCTTCCACCCGTACCAGGTCTTCGACTCATACGGATCAGCACTCGCTTTCCTCGCAGAAATCGACCAGACCGGCCCCATCGAATACTTCGACGCCTTCGGGCAGCGGACAACCCCACCACCCGTGTTCACCGACGCGCCCGTCAACTTCGACGGCGAATACGAGGGCGCATGAGTGTTCGAAACCACTGCACGCTTACGATCCCCGGTAAACCGCTCACCCAAAACGACATGCGCAGGCTCGCAGGTCGGCATTGGACCGCCACCAAAAAAGCCCAGGACGCACACCGGACAGCCGCCAAATACGAGCTCCTCACCCAGTGGCGGCAACCACACAAAATAGGTGAACTTATGACGTGGCCCGTAACGGTCACCGTCGCGGACCACTGCCGCACCGGCAACCTTCGCGACACCGAAGCATGTGCACCGACCGTCAAAATCGTGCTTGACCTCCTCACGCGGCACCAGTTCTGGCCAGACGACTCACCCGCCTACTGCGCCCGCATCATCTACCTCCCACCCATCAAAACCGGCGTCGACGAACTCGTCGTAACCATCGAAAGCAGCCCGACATGAAATCCCCCTTCGTTTGGTTCGGCGGCAAGAGAAAGGTGGCCAGCGAAGTTTGGGAAGGCCTCGGGGACGTCGACAACTACGTCGAACCTTTCGCAGGATCACTCGCCGTACTCCTCGAACGACCCGAACACCATCTCGGTTTCACGTCGACAGTGAACGACGCAGACGGGTTCGTTGCCAACTTTTGGCGCGCACTCGCCGCAGACCCTCAAGGCGTCGCACATCACGCAGACTGGCCCGTCAACGAAACGGACCTACTCGCCCGGCACCTATGGCTAGTCAACGAGGGCCGCACAATTCTTGAAGACCTTGAAGTAGACCCGGACTTTTATGACACACGGGTAGCGGGCTGGTGGGTTTGGGGCATCTGCTCGTGGATTGGCTCCGGGTGGTGTTCCGGGGATGGACCGTGGCAACTCACCGAAACCGGCATCGAAAAGCGACCGCACCTCGGCAACGCGGGGCAGGGTGTGAACCGACAGCGACCGCACCTCGGCAACGCGGGGCAGGGTGGCATTTACGGGTACATGTCTGATCTTGCCAAGACGCTCCGGGACGTGAGGGTATGCGCTGGCGACTGGTCGCGGGTCGTCACAACCGGTGCGCTCAGCTACGGCTCT
>JAHEGZ010000098.1 GCA_024644865.1 Aurantimicrobium sp. | reverse complement strand
GTCACGCGTGTGCGCAGACAGCTTTTGAACTTCGGGGGGGTGGCCTGGCGGCTCGTCCTGGAAAAGAATCTGAAAATAGTTCTTGCATGCGTGTAGCCAGCGGCTACATTGCAAACATGAAACCGAACCTCCTCAACGAACAAATCAAACTCGCGGCCAAAGTGCAGGCTGGAACTGAACTTCCTGCAATCATCACGGAAAGCCGACTTTCCAAAAACGCTCGTAAAACATTCTTTGGATTTCGCTTCGCGGTGAATGAATCCATGGAGATTGGACGCGAGATCGCAAATGAAGATGGATCATTCAGCGTCATCCGGGCGGTAATTGCATGACCGCCACCGAATACAAAGCCCGAGATCAACAAAATACGAAAATGAAAAAGTCAAAATTCAGCCACCTACTCGCCGACAACGCCCTCTGCTACGATATCGATACCACCGGGAGCGCCAGCGAACACGAACTCGGAGACCTCGCCCGTCTCGACGGCCACGCATCGCTCACCACCTGCCTCAACGACATGAGCGCATGGGGTATGACCGTCGCTCAGGTCGCTGAAATCCTAATCTCCAACGGAGAAGCATGAGCCCCGCCGAATACAAGGCAGAGCGCGAGAAGCGCGGGACGCAAAAAGAGGTTGCCTCGCTCCTCGGCGTTTCGCGGGTGACTATCGCCCGAAGGGAAACGGGAACGCGGCCCGTAATCCGCGAGGCGTGGCTTGCTCTTCTTGCACTCCAAAAGCAGACGCCGGATGGCGTCGCGGAACCCGTTGTACCAAACGACCTGCAATCAGCCTACAAAACGCTAGGATTGGATCCGGACTATGTCGGAAAGGATGTGCGTCCGGAAGATTTTTCGAAAACCTTCGTGCGGCTGGCACCGTCCAAGCCTGTCGCGATTCGCTACAGTGCGTCCTCTGCTCACGGAATGAATGCCTCGCAGAACTCACCGGCAGCGCCGGACTGAGCGCGGGCCAGGGCCATGATGGCGGCAACGATTCCGGTGCGTCAGTTAGGAAACCCTGGTCCCGGCGCAATGTGCGAAATCGAAATCGTTTCACCAGGACACCCTGCCGGGTGCTGGCAGATCGGAAACAGACTGGACATTTGCTGCGGTTGGCTGGAGGCAATGAAAACCAACTGACATGAAACCAAGGCGAAACCCGCCGGTTCTTGTGAGGAACGCGACGGGTTTCGGGTTTTCGGTAGGTTTAGCGGCCTTCCGTATCATATCCCATTTCGGGAACCGGTCAACTCCTTTTTGACCATGCAAACCAGCATTGAACGGGCTCGCCGGTATTTGGCGAAACATCCCCGCCGGATCACGCAATGAATGCCTCGCAGAACTCACCGGTAGCGCCGGACTGAGCGCGGGCCAGGGCCATGATGGCGGCAACGATTCCGTCGATTTTCTCCCGGCTATGCGCCTTGTCGGGCTTGATATTCCCGGCGGAATCCCGGACGACGACCACGTTTCCGGCCTCCCATTTGAGGAGGTCGGAATCCTCGTGGATCAGGCCGCCGGACAAAGTGAGCCGCTCGAACTCCGCCGTCGGCTGCCCCATGCTGACCATACCCTGGCCAAACGCGACCATGGAAGCGCCTGCCTCATCCAGCGCCTGGACGGTCTCCCCCGCGAACATCCTGTCGAATGCGATATCCTCCACCTGGAATTCGCCGAGTATGTCCAGGATGCGGGCGCGGATGACGCTGTAATCGGTCGCGTTCCCGGGCGTCGTCTCGATCAGCCCGGCGCGTTCCCATGTCTGGTAGGGCACGCGATGGTTGCGCGTGCGAGTGGCGATGTCGTCAGCCGGGCACCAGTGCCACGTTAGCAGCGCGTATTTCCCCACCTCCCCGGTGCATCGCTCGACCTCGTCCGGCGGGAAAATCAGAGCCAGCGCTGACAGGTCGTTGACTTTGGCGAGGTCGAGGCCTCCCCAGCATTTCGCCCCGGCGAGGGCAGTGCGCAGTCCAGGGCGACCGAGGGCGACCCATCGCGACACGTCCAGCCAGCGCTCCGCTGCGCTCGTCCAAAGGTTGAGCTGTTTGATCAGAAATGTCGGCAACTTGGATGGCGTCGCCCTGACGTTCGCCGCCTGCTCTGCCATGTATTCGGGCGACTTGATCGAGCCCATGCCGGGGTTGGCCTTCGCCCAGACGTCAGGATTCTGCCAGTCTTCCGCGTCGCCTTTGTCAGCCATCGCCACGAACGCGAAAAAGCCGTCGTCGTCCAGTGAGCCGGAGAGAACATCTTCGGCTCGCTTGTGGTTCTCATAGCTGAAACACTGCTGGGAACTGCCTGCGGTGGAAATGTCCAGCATCAGCGGTTGCTGGCGTGCGCCCATGCC
>JAHEGZ010000055.1 GCA_024644865.1 Aurantimicrobium sp. | reverse complement strand
AAAAAATGGGACCCGCGCGGGTCCCATTTTTGATTTCGTGCCCTCGAGAGGATTCGAACCTCCGACCTATGGTACCGGAAACCAGTGCTCTATCCCCTGAGCTACGAGGGCGGGATACTTCAGGCTAGCAGGGCACAAACGCCCGGTCGAACGCCCTCAGCCGAGCATCCACGGCCCTACCGGCCGAGCGACTTCTCGACGTCCTGAACGATCTGTTCGACTTCACCGGGTTCGCTGAAGGTGTCAGACGCGATGGAAATCCAGTAGCTCGAGGTGGCGACCTGAGCCTCGCCGACCCCACGCGTGACGGCAAAGTACCCCTCAACGGATTTCGAGGGCGAGTAGCTCGGCACGAACGAACTCGTCGTCAACGTGGTGAGCAGGTGGTCTTTGAGCGTGGGCATCGATTCGGGGGTGATCTGCGCGACCGCGATGGTGAATGTTTCGCCGCTCGTCTGGTTCATATATCCGCAGGCCACGCCCTTGAGCCCGGCAATGACAGCAGCGGTGGAGCCAGCCTTGGGGGCGTAGTCGGGGTTCTGCTCGTAGTTCTGGCCACCCTTGAGGGCATAGAGCGCATCGGCCGAGAGAATGTCTTCGCAGCCCAGTGACATCGGAATACCGGTCACCTCGGTGCTCGTCGGAGTCGCGGATGCGCTTGCCGTCGGCTCGGGCTTCGGGGAGTTCTTCACGGCCACGGGATTCGGGCTCTCGCAGGCGGCGAGTGCGATCAAAACCGCTCCCACCGCGAAGGCGCTACCGCCGACGCGGAGCGCGCGCGACTGAAGAATTCGAATCATGGGTTCAGTGTAAGAAACGACGCCTGAGAAACGCCTTAGCGCGCGCCGGTAGACTTGGATGTTGTGACGCCAGACGACCTCTCCCTCATTCTTTTCGAGCGCATCCTCGTTGTGGCTGCCCAGCTGGGTGCGGCCGACGCTGATGCCATCACGAGCCTGACGGCCGCCGATGTCATCCTTGAGCGCCCCAAGAATCGCGACCACGGCGACTGGGCTTCGAGCGTCGCCCTGAAGCTGTCGAAGCCTCTCGGTCTAAACCCCCGTGACTTCGCCGTGGCGTTGGCCGCACAGCTTGGCGAGGTTGACGGAATCGCCGACGTCGACGTCGCTGGCCCTGGCTTCATCAACGTGCGCTTGAGCGCCGCGTCGGCTGGTGTTCTAGCCAAGACAATCGTCGACGCCGGCGCCACCTACGGTAACGGCGACCTCTACCGGGATATCAAGATGAACCTCGAGTTCGTTTCGGCCAACCCGACCGGTCCCATCCATATGGGTGGAACGCGCTGGGCCGCGGTGGGCGATTCCCTCGCCCGCGTGCTGGCGTCCCAGGGGGCCGACGTCACGCGTGAGTACTACTTCAACGACCACGGCGCACAGATCGACCGCTTCGCTCGCTCGCTCGTGGCCGCCTACCTCGGCGCACCCGCCCCTGAAGACGGATACGGCGGAGCGTACATCTTCGACATCGCGGCCCGTGTTGCCGCGGCCTACGAGCACGACCTGACCGTGCTGCCGGCCGATGAGATGCAAGAGATCTTTCGTTCCATCGGCGTCGACCTCATGTTCGGCGAGATCAAGGCCAGCTTGCACGAATTTGGCGTCGACTTCGACGTCTACTTCCACGAGGACTCGCTGCACGAGACCCGTGCTGTTGAGCGCGCTGTTGCTCGCCTGCGCGAGCTCGGCCACATCTTCGAGGCCGACGGGGCAACCTGGCTTCGCACGACGCCGTTCGGCGATGACAAAGATCGCGTCATCATTAAGAGCGACGGCGAGGCTGCTTACATCGCCGGCGATTTGGCCTACTACCTCGACAAGCGCGAGCGCGGATTCGAGCGCAACATCATCATGCTCGGCGCTGACCACCACGGATACGTCGCTCGCATGATGGCCATGTGCGCGGCGTTCGGTGACGAGCCAAACGTGAACCTCGAAATCCTCATCGGTCAGATGGTGAACCTGGTTCGAGACGGTCAACCCATGCGCATGAGCAAGCGAGCCGGAACCATCGTTACTCTCGAAGACCTCGTTGAAGCGGTCGGCGTGGACGCCGGACGCTACGCTCTCGTGCGCAGCTCTAGCGACTCACAGCTCGACATTGACCTCGACCTGCTGGGCAAGCGCACCAATGACAACCCGGTCTACTACGTGCAGTACGCCCACGCGCGCACCTGCTCGGTAGCCCGCAATGCTGAAGCCGCCGGAGTTCGTCGCGAGGAGGGCTTCGCACCCGAGTTGCTCGATCACGAGACCGAGTCGATTCTGCTGGGCATTCTGCAAGAGTTTCCGCGCATCGTCGCTCAGGCGGCACAGCTTCGCGAACCCCACCGTATCGCTCGCTACATCGAAGAGGTCGCCGGCAACTACCACCGTTGGTACGACAAGTGCCGCGTGTTGCCTTTAGCCGAAGAGCCGGTGACCGATGTGCACCGCAGTCGACTGTGGTTGAACGAGGCCACGTCGCAGGTCATCCGTAACGGGCTTTCCATGCTCGGGGTCTCGGCGCCGGAGCGCATGTAACTAGTTTGCGTTGAGCGCCTTCATTCCCGACCAGGCGCTCTTCACCATGTCATCGAGGTCATGACTGTGGTGCCAGCCCAACACCGAGTGAATCTTGGCCGGATTAGCAACAATGCGTGCCGGGTCACCTGGCCGACGAGCATCCACCTCAAGTTCAACGGATGCGCCGCTGGCAGCAATAGCCCGCTCGACCACCTCGATCACTGAGTAGGCCGTACCCGTTCCCACGTTAAACACATCGAAAGCCCAGTCGCTGCCGGCGTTCACGATGGCCTTCAACGCGAGAATGTGCGCGTTGGCGAGGTCTGCCACGTGAATGTAGTCGCGCTCGCAGGAGCCGTCTTTGGTTTCGTAGTCGGTACCGAACACCTTGGGGCTCTGACCGTCGACAATGCGACGCAGCACCTGCGGAATGAGGTTGGTCGCAAAGTTGTCTGCGAGGGCATCGGTTGCCGTGCCGGCAACGTTGAAGTAGCGCAGGCTGGCGGCGCGAACCTGACCAACCTCATTGAGCGAGCGAAGCAGGTCTTCGCAGGCGAGTTTTGATTCGCCGTAGGGGTTGATCGGGAGTGTGGGGGAGTCTTCGGTGACCTCACCTTTAGCCATGCCGTAGACCGCGGCCGTGCTCGAGAACACGAAGTTGGTCACGCCCGCGAGTTTCATGGCCTCGAGCAGATTGATAGTTCCGCCGATGTTGACTCGGTAGTAGCTCAGCGGGTCTGCAACCGACTCGGGCACGCTCTTGAGCGCAGCGGTGTGAATGACCGCGGTCACCTGGTGCTCGCGCATGAAATGCGCCATAGCCTCAATGCTCGCCTCGGCACTGATGTCGGCCTGCAGAAGTGGCACACCGGGGATGCGCGCGGCAATGCCCGACGACATGTTGTCGACGGCAACGGACCTGTACCCGTGGTCCTGCAAACTGGCCACAATGTGGGCGCCGATGTATCCAGCTCCGCCGGTAACGAGACAAGTCATGCTCCCCATGCTAGGGGAGGTAAACTGGCTGTTTAGTCTGCCTTTTCTGTTTTGAGGTCCTCGTGACGAACCCCCTAGCCCCCGAGTGGCTCGACGATTCTGTCGATGCCAACGCTCTCGTGCCCGGAATCTGGGCCGATTCTGTCGTGCGCGACGGCGAGGGCGAAATCACGGTTGGTGGAGTGAGCGTCAGCGCGCTGGCTCACCGCTTCGCAACTCCGCTCTATGTGGTTGATGAGAATCACACTCGTGATCGTGCGCTGCGCGTGCGCAAGGCGTTTGATGCTGCCGCCGAGCGTATTGGCACGAGCGCCAAGGTGTACTACGCAGGTAAGGCGTTTTTGTGTACCGAAGTCGTCCGCTGGGTTGTCGACGCCGGTCTGTACGTAGATGTTGCCAGCGGCGGAGAACTTGCTGTGGCGCTCGCCGCGGGCATTGACCCTGCGCGCATCGGTTTTCACGGCAACAACAAATCGCTCGCTGAGATCGAGCGCGCGGTTGCCGTTGGTGTGGGCACCATTGTGGTCGACTCCGATTGGGAGATCGAACGCGTCGCGGATGCTGCGCGTAGCGCCGGTCGCCGCCAGCGTGTTCGCCTGCGAGTCAACAGCGGCGTGCACGCCAACACTCACGACTTTCTGGCCACGGCTCACGAAGACCAGAAGTTCGGCATCACGATTGCCAACGCTCCTGAGGTCGTCGAAGAGATTCGCTCCTACGAATCGCTCGAGTTCGTCGGTCTGCACTGCCATATCGGTTCGCAGATTTTCGGCACCGCCGGCTTTGCCGAATCGGCTTCCCGGCTGGTTGCCCTGCACGCTCAGCTGAGTGTGGTCGCGCCCGTGCCCGAACTCAACCTCGGCGGCGGATTCGGCATCGCCTACAAGCCCGGCGACGCACCCACCGACATCGAGACCATCGCTGACGAAATCGCTACTGCGGTGGCGCGAGAGTGTGAGGTAGCGGGTGTTCCCGTGCCCGTTCTGGCGCTCGAGCCCGGTCGCGCGATCATCGGCACGTCGACCTTCACGCTGTACTCGGTGGGAACGACTAAAGAGGTCTCGGTTGAGGCCGGTGGGGCATCCGCCACTCGTCTCTATGTCAGTGTCGACGGCGGCATGAGCGACAACGCTCGCCCGGCGCTCTACGGTGCTGACTATCACGTGCGATTGGCCAACCGAGTCTCACCGGAGCCTGCACAGCTTGTTCGAATCGCTGGCAAGCACTGCGAGTCGGGCGATATCGTCGTGAATGCCGACTACTTGCCGGCTGATGTTGAACCGGGAGACCTTCTCGCGGTGCCCGCAACGGGTGCCTACTGCTGGTCGCTCTCGAGCAACTACAACTACCTCGCTCGCCCTGCGGTTGTCGCTGTGGCGGACGGCAACGCACGAGTGATTGTGCGCGGCGAAACGGAGGCCGACCTGTTGGCCCGTGACGCTGGAATCATCGGAGGAACAAAATGACCGAGTACCGGAGTGTGCGCGTCGCGCTGCTCGGCGGTGGAACCGTCGGCGCGAACGTTGCCAAAATCTTGCTCGAGCACAAAGAAGAGCTGGCCGCTCGCGTGGGAGCCACGCTCGAGCTCGCCGGCATCGCTGTTCGCAACCTCGACGCTAAGCGACCGGTCGATCTCCCCGCTGACCTATTCACCACGGATGCGCGCTCGCTGATTCTCGGCTCGGACATCGTCATCGAGGTCATGGGTGGCATCGAGCCGGCGCGCGAGTACATCCTGCTCGCCCTCAACTCGGGAGCCGACGTCATCACGGCCAACAAGGCTTTGCTGGCAACCCACGGAACAGAGCTCTTCGACGTTGCCGAGCGTGTGGGCGCACAGCTGTACTACGAAGCTGCGGTTGCTGGCGCTATCCCGATTATTCGCCCGCTGCGCGACAGCCTGGCCGGCGACCGGGTTCAACGCGTGATGGGAATTGTGAACGGCACTACGAACTACATTCTCGACCGCATGGATGCCGAGAAAGACACCTTTGATTCGGCACTGGCCATGGCCACCGAACTCGGTTACGCCGAGGCTGACCCCACTGCTGACGTTGACGCGTTCGACGCTGCGCAGAAGGCCTCGATTCTGGCGAGCCTGGCATTCCACACCGAGGTTCCGCTCGAGAGTGTGTACCGCGAGGGCATCCGTGGCATCTCCGCCGAGGTCGTCGAGCTCGCTCGTTACGCCGGCTTCGTCATCAAGCTGCTCGCGATCGCTGAGCGCGTGACCGATGAGTCGACCGGCCTTGAGAGCGTTTCTGCTCGGGTATACCCCGCCCTGATTCCTCGCGAGCACCCGCTTGCCTCGGTGCACAAAGCCAATAACGCCGTGTTCGTTCAGGCCGAGGCTGCTGGCAGCCTCATGTTCTATGGCGCGGGTGCGGGTGGCCCCGAGACCGCATCCGCCGTCATGGGTGACGTTGTTTCGGCTGCGCGCCGTCACGTCATCGGTGGCCCGGGTAAGAGTGAGTCCAAGCACGCCAATTTGCCGTTGCTGCCCATCAGTGAAATCGAGACCAGCTACCACGTCGTGCTGCGCGTGGCAGACCAGCCGGGAGTGCTAGCAACGGTCGCTGGAGTGTTCCACGACCACAACGTTTCGGTCGAGCTGGTTGAGCAGGGTGTGTTCGTTCCGGCGAGCGGTCCGGCCGGCAAAGCATCCACGACTACGCTAGTTATTGGTACCCACGAGGCTCGCGAGTCCGACTTGGCTGCCACCGTTTTGGCACTGAGCAAACTCCCTGTGGTTAGCGCGGTGGTCTCAGTCCTACGAGTTGAAGGAGCCTAATGGCACACCAGTGGCGCGGAGTACTCCGCGAGTACAGCGACCGTCTTGACGTCAGCGACAAGACCCCGATCATCACACTGGGTGAGGGTGGCACGCCGTTGCTTCCCGCTCCGGCTTTGTCGGCAATGACCGGCGCCAAGGTCTTCGTCAAGTACGAGGGAATGAACCCCACCGGTTCATTCAAAGACCGCGGCATGACCATGGCTGTGTCGAAAGCCGTCGAGCACGGCGCCAAGGCAATCATCTGTGCATCCACCGGTAACACCTCAGCATCGGCTGCGGCCTATGCCGCTCACGCCGGTATCACCGCCGCCGTGCTCGTGCCCGAGGGCAAGATTGCCATGGGCAAGCTCAGTCAGGCGGTTGCGCACAACGGACAGCTGATCCAGCTCACAGGAAACTTCGATGACTGCCTCGACATTGCCCGTGACCTCGCGAACAACTACCCGGTTCACCTGGTGAACTCTGTGAACAACGACCGCATCGAGGGTCAGAAGACAGCTGCATTTGAAGTCGTCTCGGTGCTCGAAGATGCACCTGACTTCCACTTCCTTCCGGTTGGTAACGCCGGTAATTACACCGCCTACAGCCGCGGATACGCCGAGGAGCTTGCTCGTGGCGTGACCACTAAGCTTCCCCGCATGTTCGGTTTCCAGGCCTCGGGCTCGGCTCCGATTGTGCTCGGTCACCCGGTCAAGAACCCCGAAACGATCGCCTCTGCCATCCGCATTGGTAACCCGGCGTCGTGGGAGTTGGCTCTCACTGCTCGTGACAACACCAACGGATACTTTGGTGCGATCGACGACGAAACAATCCTCAAGGCTCAGCGCATCCTCTCGGCTCAGGTCGGAATCTTCGTTGAACCAGCATCGGCAATCTCGGTTGCCGGTCTGCTCGAGCGCGCTGAGGCTGGCGAGATTCCCGCCGGCTCGACGGTTGTGCTGACCGTCACCGGTCACGGACTGAAAGACCCGCAGTGGGCCCTGCGCAAGGAAGATGGCTCGCAGGTTGAGCCGACGGTCGTTCCTGTTGATGTCGATGAGGTTGCCGGAGTCCTCGGACTCGCCAAGGGTGGCCTGAACTAATGCTTCCGGTTGGCCGTCGCGTCAGCGTTCGAGTTCCTGCCACCAGCGCAAACCTCGGACCTGGTTTCGACACGCTCGGACTCGCGCTCGCCTTCTATGACGAGCTCGACGTGACCGTTCGCGCCGAGGCTGGCGCTACGGTCGACATCATCGGGCAGGGTGCGGCTGATTCCGCAGCGCCCGTTGAAACCGACGCATCCAACCTTGTCGTTCAGGCAATCGCACACGCGTTCGAGTGGGCCAAACAGCCCCTTCCGGGCCTCAACCTGCGCGCCCACAACAACATTCCGCACAGCCGTGGAATGGGCTCCTCGAGTGCCGCCATCGTTTCTGGTCTGCTCGCCGCCGTCGGTTTGCTCGAAGGCGTCGTCGAGTTCAGCCCGCAAGAGCTGCTCACGCTGGCCACCGACATGGAGGGCCACCCCGACAACGTCGCACCGGCACTCTTCGGCGGTCTGACCATCGCTTGGATGGACGAAGCCGGGGCTCACTTCGAAAAGCTTGCCGTGCACCGCGGGGTTTCGCCGCTCGTGCTCGTGCCCTCGTTCACCATGTCGACCAAGCTCGCTCGCTCGTTGCAGCCGGAGCAGGTTCCGCACGAAGACGCCATCTTCAATGTCTCGCGCTCATCGCTTCTGGTCGCTGCGCTCACGCAGAATCCCGAGCGTCTGTTCGTTGCAACAGAAGACAAGCTTCACCAGGACTACCGCGCCTCGGCAATGCCCGAGACCAACGCTCTGATCACCACACTGCGCGCCGCTGGATACGCAGCGGTGGTGTCAGGCGCCGGCCCGTCGATCCTCGTGCTGTGTAGCGACCCCTCGCAGCGCCAGGCAGCCATCGAGCTCGCCGCCAGCGCTCAGGACACCCCTTGGCAGCCGCTCATGCTCGCTGTCGACATCAAGGGTGCTACAGTTGAGACGCACCCGGTTGTAGCCGCGTAATCACGCGCCAGACTCCCAGGGCATTCACAACGGAGCATCTGCTCCATCCCCTCTCACCACGTTGAACCGTTGGTCAGACTTTGGTCTGGAACCCGCGCCCGTGAGTGAAATCGAAAAATCATGAAAAGGAGAAACCGTGGAAGACACCACGCAGACCCCCGCCGCTGAAGCTACTGAAGCTAAGGCACCCGCCCGCCGTTCACGTCGTGCCGTCGCAAAAGACGCTGTGATCGAAACCGTGAGCGCCGTAGCGCACGTCAACGCTGGAGACACTGGAGTTGCTGCCCCGGCGGCCGACGCTGGTGCTGCATCCGCTGAGGGCACTGGCCCGCGCCGTGGTCGTGGCCGAGGACGAGCTGCTTCGGCAGCCGCAGCCGGCACTGATGCCGCTGCCGAGTCCAGCAACGACAGCTCGCCTGAAGGCGCACCCCAGGACAACGCTGAGACCGGCGAAGGCGCCGCCAGCGAAGGTACAGAGCGTCAGTCACGCAACCGCAACCGTAACCGCAACAACCGTGACCGCCAGGGTGGCGACCGTCAAAACAACGGCCAGAACAACGACCGTCAAAACAACAACGGACCCGAGGGCGACAACGCCGGTGACGGTGGCGAGGGCGACCGTGAGAGTCGCAACAGCCGCAACCGTCAGCGCGATCGTCGTCGCGGACGCACCAACATGGATGACGTCGAGCCCGAGATTCTCGATGATGACGTGCTGATCCCTATTGCGGGCATCCTCGACATTCTCGACAACTACGCGTTCGTGCGCACCACCGGCTACCTGCCCGGCAACAACGACGTGTACGTCTCGCTCGGTCAGGTCAAGAAGTACAACCTGCGCAAGGGTGACGCCGTCATCGGCGCCATCAAGCAGCCCCGAGAAAACGAGAATTTCGGTCGACAGAAGTACAACGCTCTGGTCAAGGTCGACAGCATCAACGGTCAGACTGTTGAGCAGGCGGCGGCCCGCGTCGACTTCCAAGACCTCACTCCGCTGTACCCGCAGGAGCGCCTGCGCCTCGAGACCGAGCAGAACAAGCTCACCGGTCGCATCGTTGACTTGGTCGCTCCCATCGGTAAGGGTCAGCGCGGTCTAATTGTTGCTCCGCCCAAGGCGGGCAAGACCGTTGTCATGCAGCAAATTGCAAACGCCATCGCCGAGAACAACCCCGAGGTTCACCTCATGGTCGTACTCGTCGACGAGCGCCCCGAAGAGGTCACCGACATGCAGCGCTCGGTCAAGGGTGAGGTCATCGCCTCGACCTTCGATCGTCCGGCCGAAGACCACACCACAGTGGCTGAGCTCGCAATCGAGCGTGCCAAGCGTCTGGTGGAGCTCGGCCAGGATGTTGTCGTTCTGCTCGACTCGATCACTCGCCTGGGCCGCGCCTACAACTTGGCTGCGCCACCTTCGGGTCGCATCCTCTCGGGTGGCGTTGACGCCGCTGCGCTGTACCCGCCCAAGAAGTTCTTCGGTGCTGCTCGCAACATCGAGAACGGTGGATCGCTCACGATCATCGCTTCGGCACTGGTCGAGACCGGTTCCAAGATGGACGAGGTCATCTTCGAAGAGTTCAAGGGAACAGGCAACATGGAGCTCCGCCTGTCGCGTGCACTCGCCGACAAGCGCATCTTCCCGGCGGTTGACGTGAGCGCTTCGGGCACCCGCCGCGAAGAGCAGCTCATGGGCGCTGATGAGGTCAAGGTCACCTGGAAACTTCGTCGCGCGCTTGCCGGTCTCGACCCGCAACAGGCCCTCGAGTCGGTGCTGACCAAGCTCAAAGACACCGGCAGCAACGTTGAGTTTCTGATGCTCATGTCGAAGTCCAACATCGGCGGCAAGGAAGACTAATCGTGTTCGATTCTGTTCAGGCGCTTCTGGCTGAGCACGAACAGCTTCAGGTTCAACTTTCTGACCCGGCCGTTCATGCTGACGCTGGTCGCGCCAAGAAACTGAACCGCCGCTACGCCGAGCTCAGCCAGATCAAGGCCGCATACGAGTCACTCATCGCTGCGCAAGAAGACTTGGCTGCCGCTCGCGAGCTGGCCAAAGAAGATGACGCTTTCGCCGAAGAGATTCCCGCACTCGAAGAGGCAATGCCGATGGTTCAGGAGCGGCTTCGCCGTCTGCTGATTCCGCGCGACCCCGACGACGGCCGTGACGTCATCATGGAAATCAAGGCCGGTGAAGGAGGCGCCGAGAGCGCTCTCTTCGCTGCCGACTTGCTTCGCATGTACCAGCACTACGCCGACTCCAAAGGCTGGAAGACCGAAATCCTCGACCGCAACGAGTCTGACCTCGGCGGCTATAAAGATGTTCAGATCGCCATCAAGTCGAACGCCAGCGACCCGTCACAGGGTGTCTGGGCCCACCTCAAGTACGAGGGAGGCGTGCACCGCGTTCAGCGTGTTCCGGCGACAGAATCGCAGGGGCGCATTCACACCTCGGCCGCCGGTGTGCTGGTGTTCCCTGAGGTCGACGAGCCCGAAGAGGTCGAAATCAACCAGAACGATCTCAAGATTGACGTGTACCGCTCGAGTGGCCCCGGTGGTCAGTCGGTGAACACGACCGACTCCGCTGTTCGCATTACACACCTTCCGACCGGAATTGTCGTGTCGATGCAGAACGAGAAGAGCCAGCTGCAGAACCGCGAGGCCGGTATGCGCGTGCTCCGCGCGCGCATCTTGGCCAAGCAGCAAGAAGAGGCTGAGGCCGAGGCCAGTGCGGCTCGTAAGAGCCAGGTTCGCACGGTCGACCGCTCGGAGCGCATCCGCACTTACAACTTTCCCGAGAACCGCATCGCCGACCACCGCACGGGTTACAAGTCCTATGACCTCGACCGCGTGATGGATGGCGCTCTGGGCCCGGTCATTGAGTCGTGCATCGCGACTGACGAAGAGGCGCGCCTCGCCGCTATCGGCGACGACAAATAATCTGAGCGCTCATGTTGAGCGCGCCAAGTTTCTTTTCGGCAGCCGAGGCGGCTCGGTTAGATGAAGATGGCGGGGTCGACCCAGTCGATGTCCGGCGCCATGACGCCATCGCGCGCGCCGGCCACTGTCGACTTGGGCGAAACTTTTGCGGGAATGCCGACAGCGACTGAGTCTTCCGGCACATCGCGCACCACGACAGCGTTAGCGCCGATGGCGCTGCCCGAGCCAACGTGAATCGGCCCGAGAATCTTTGCGCCTGCACCCACGACCACGTGGTTGCCGAGAGTGGGGTGGCGCTTGCCGTGCTCCATCGAGCGGCCGCCCAGGGTCACTCCGTGGTACAGCATGACGTCGTCACCGATTTCAGCGGTTTCGCCAATCACTACCCCCATGCCGTGATCAATGAAGAAGCGGCGACCGATCGTGGCACCTGGGTGAATCTCGATGCCGGTCCAAAAGCGCGTCCACTGTGATCCCAGACGACCGAGCAGCTTGAAGCCGTGGGCCCACAGCCAGTGGTTCCAGCGGTAAGCCCAGACCGCGTGCAGACCTGCCGAAACGAGGAACGTCTCAAAGCCGTTCCTGGCTGCGGGGTCGTGTGACTGCGCATTGCGCACGTCTTCGCGT
>JAHEGZ010000052.1 GCA_024644865.1 Aurantimicrobium sp. | reverse complement strand
GCTGGGATGACCCGGCGTACATTCGCACCCAGGCTCGTGACCGCCTCTATTACGTCATGCCTGGCGAGATTAACTTTCTCGTGGTCAACGACGTGAACATCGAACCGAGCCGAGTCGAGGCGCCCTCGGCATCGCTGACCACCACCGACACCAACTGGGTCGCTGGTGCGCTGAATTCTGTGCTGTTCGCCGGGCTCAGCGATAAGCCCGTTTCGGGAGCCAAATAGTGCGTCCGCCTTTTGAGCCGGCCTCGGACCGGGACATCGCGGTTGTGTCTGCACAGCTCGGGCGCCCGGCCCGGGATGTGGTGGGCATCCCTGCTCGGTGCGTCTGTGGTAACCCCACCGTCGTAGCGACCTCGCCGCGCTTGGCTGATGGCACGCCATTTCCAACGTTCTACTATCTGACGCACCCGGCCGCGACCGCCGCGATGTCTCAGCTTGAAGCCACTCAGGTGATGGCGGAGTTCAACGAGCGTCTCGCCACTGACGAAACCGTCGCAACCGCTTATGCCAAGGCTCACATCGAGTTCATTGCCGATCGCGAAACCGTGGGCACGGTGCCCGAACTCGACGGGGTCTCGGCCGGCGGAATGCCGACCCGAGTGAAGTGCTTGCACGCACTCGCAGGTCACTCACTGGCCGTCGGTCCGGGCATCAACCCCATCGGTGATTGGGCCCTGGAACGCAGCTCGTGGAAGCCCAGTGTGTGTGCCTGTCTCGACTACGGCGTCTAGCTAGTCGCATAACTATTCTGAACGACCGTTCACTTCGTTCTTTAGCCTGAAAGTCGCTAGTCTTTAAGGGCTGGGGTTCATAGGCGTTGCCCGGCTCGCAATGTTCTGCGTGCCTCGTTCTGGGGAGCGCGGTATTTTCCCTGTTCCCTTCCTCTGGAGATGCACCCACTGTGCCCAAGATTCTGATTGTTGGCGCCGGTTACGCCGGTTTTTACACCGCCTGGAAGCTCGAGAAATGGCTTCGCAAGGGTGAAGCAGAAGTCACCATCGTTGACCCGCTTCCCTACATGACCTACCAGCCCTTCCTGCCCGAGATTGCGGCGGGTTCGATCGAGGCTCGTCACGCCATTGTTCCCCTGCGCTCCCACCTCAAGCGCACGCGAATCGTCGGCGGCAAGGTTTCTACCATCAACCACGCGAAGAAGACCGTGACGATTGATTTGAACACCGGTGCCAAGTCGAAAGAGACTTACGACCAGATCGTTTTCACCGCTGGTGCCGTGTCGCGCACGTTCCCGATTCCCGGCGTTGCCGACGAGGCCATCGGCCTCAAGACCATCGAAGAGGCCGTTGCCGTTCGTGATCGCCTAATCTCGAACTTCGATAAGGCCGCCGCGACTCCGGCTGGCCCGGCTCGTGACCGCCTGTTGACCACCGTTGTTGTCGGTGGCGGATTCGCTGGCATCGAGGTGTTCGCTGAGCTTCGCTCGCTGGCCAGCTCGTTGCTCAAGGACTACCCGGAGCTCGAGTTTGCTGACACGCACTTCCACCTCATCGAGGCGATGGGTCGCATCATGCCCGAGGTTTCGCTCGAGACCAGCAAGTGGGTTCTCAAGAACCTTGACGAGCGTGGCGCTCAGGTTCACCTGGACACTCAGCTCAAGAGCGCTGTCAACGGCGTGATCGAGCTGTCGACCGGTGAGACTTTTGAGTCCGACCTTATCGTCTGGACTGCTGGTGTCATGGCTAGCCCCGTTCTTCGCAACACCGACTTCCCGCTGGATGATCGCGGTCGTCTGCGCGTTCGCCCCGACCTGCGCGTCGAGGGTGACAACGGAATCGTCGAGGGTGCCTGGGGTGCCGGCGACGCGACCGCGTGCCCTGACCTTTCTGGTGGTGGCGTCGGCGGATTCTGCGTTCCGAACGCCCAGCACGCTGTCCGTCAGGCCAAACTGCTGTCGAAGAACATCGTTGCCGTTCTCCGTGGCGAGGGCCCGACCGACTACTTCCACAAGAACCTCGGAGCCGTTGCAGGCCTCGGTCTCAACATCGGTGTCTTCCAGTCGGGCAAGCTCGCGATCAAGGGTTACCTCGCATGGCTGGCACACCGTGGCTACCACGGTCTGGCAATGCCTTCCTTCGAGCGCAAGTTCCGCGTGGTCGGTGGATGGTGGAACAACTTCTGGCTCGGCCGAGACATCGCCTCGTTATCGACGCGCGAATACCCTCGTGCTGCTTTCGAAGAGTTCGCATCGCGTCCGGCACCCGCTGCAAAAAAGAAGTAGCGACGCTAAGCATCATGAGGGCTGATCCGAAGCGGGTCAGCCCTCGTGCGTTGCTAGCCTAAACACACGCCCCCATAGCCCAACCGGCAGAGGCAGACGACTTAAAATCGTCACAGTGTGGGTTCGAATCCCACTGGGGGTACAAAATCAAAACTGGTCTGTATGGCCAGTTTTTATTTTGTCTGCATGCGGGTGAGGACGCACGCCGGGCCCCCGCTGACGCGCGCCGTCGCAAAGCGCAGCTTTGCGCGCGTGGCAGTAGGGGCGGTTCGAATCCCACTGGGGGCACGGTGCGATATGCCGTCCTTGTGGCGGCGCTAAACCTCAGGCGTTCTTTCAGGTTCATGGACAGTGCCTGAGAGTAATCTGAACGCATGGATGTTCTTCTCCCGATTCTCATCGTTGTCGTTGTTCTCGCCCTCATCGTGGGCATCTACCTGTGGTCGACCTACAACGCCCTCGTCACTCTCAATGTTCGCGTTGACGAAGCTTGGAGTGACATCACGGTTCAGCTCAAACGTCGTGCTGACCTCATCCCGAACTTGATCGAAACGGTCAAGGGCTACGCCTCCCATGAGCGCGGGGTCTTTGAGGCGGTTACCAAAGCTCGCGCCGAGACGCTGTCGGCGCAGTCGCCTGCCGACGCGGCCGCGGCCGAAAGTCACATGCAGTCCGCTCTGAAGAGCATCTTTGCGGTTGCCGAGGCATACCCGCAGCTTCAGGCGAGCCAAAACTTCCTGCAGCTTCAGGCGGAGCTCGTCGACACCGAAGACAAGATTCAGGCCGCTCGCCGCTTCTACAACGGTGGCGTTCGCGAGTTCAACACCAAGATTCTGGTGTTCCCGAACAACATGTGGGCCAAGCGCCTGAACTTTGGCAAGCGCGACTTCTTCGATGTGGCCGACGCGGCGAACATCCACGAGCCCCCGCGCGTTCAGTTCTAACCTCGAGTTCGGCGCTTCTCCGTGTACTCGGCAATCGCTGCCAATAAGCGCAAGACCGTCTTCTACATCGCGGTCTTCCTGGTAATCATCGGCGTCCTCGGGTGGGTCGCTGCGTACATGTACGGCGACCTCACCATCATGTTCTGGGTGATTGGCATCGCGCTGGCCTGGGCTCTTCTGCAGTATTTCGTGGCCGGGGGAGAAGCGCTCATGATGAGCGGGGCTATTGCGATTCAGAAGGCCGACAACCCGCGGCTGTTTCGCGTCATCGAGAACCTGAGCATCACTAACGGCACCCCCATGCCCAAGGTTTACATCATCAATGATCAAGCCCCGAACGCGTTTGCCACCGGCCGTGACCCCCAGCACGCGAGCGTTGCTGTCACTTCTGGTCTGCTCGATTTGATGGATGACAGCGAACTCGAGGGAGTGATGGCTCACGAACTCGGGCACGTCAAGAACTACGACATTCGCGTGGGCATGATTGTGTTCGGACTTGTCGTTGCGGTGGGAATCATCGCTGACATCTTGCTGCGCATGTCATTCTTTGCCGGTCGCGGGCGTGACAACAACGACAACGGCGGCAACCCGATCGCCCTCATCGTCGGCATCGTGGCCATGATTCTGGCGCCGCTCATCGCGACTCTAGTTCAGTTGGCTGTCTCGCGCCAACGGGAGTATCTGGCCGACGCCACGAGTGCCATGACAACTCGAAACCCGGAGGCTTTGGCCTCGGCGCTGCAAAAACTTCACGACTATGGCCGACCCCTTCGTCGGCAATCATCCAGCATGGCGCACATGTGGATTGCCGACCCCGATCCCAAACCCAACCTCGCCCAGCGATTGTTTTCGACGCATCCGCCGATTCAAGATCGGATTGCTCGTCTTCATGACATCGGAGGCAAGTTCTAGAGCCCTAAGATTTGGTTATGGCTCGCGCAAAAAACCTCGGACCCCAGCTCGCTGATTTTGACGCAGCGCGCGGGATTGTTGGCCGCGTCGCTCAGGCCACACCGATGGAGTCTTCCCGCAGTCTTTCGGCAATTCTCGGCTCGGAGGTCTTGCTCAAGTGCGAGAACTTGCAGCGCACCGGCAGTTACAAACTCCGCGGGGCATACAACCTCATCTCGCAGCTCACGCCCGCCGAGCGCAAAAAGGGTGTCGTCGCGGCCTCCGCAGGCAACCACGCTCAAGGGGTCGCTCTCGCTGCCCACGAACTCGGGATCAAGGCAACCATCTTCATGCCGCTGGGTGTTGCTCTGCCCAAACTCGAAGCCACCCAGGGATACGGCGCCGATGTCGTGCTCGAGGGGAACATCTTCAACGAGTCTCTGACCGCCGCCAAAGCGTTTGCTGCTAGGACGGGCGCCGTCTTCATTCCGCCTTTTGATGATCTTCGCATCATCGCTGGTCAGGGAACGCTCGGGCTGGAAATCCTCGAGGATGTTCCCGACGTAGACACCATCATCGTGCCCATCGGTGGTGGCGGACTCATCTCAGGCGTGGCTGCTGCAGTCAAACTTCGCGCCGCCGAACTCGGGCGCCAAGTTCGCATCGTCGGCGTGCAGGCAGAAAACGCAGCCGCCTACCCGCCATCGCTCAAGGCCGGCAAACCTGTTCGTGTTGACGTGCATCCTACGATCTCTGATGGCATCGCTGTGGCGATGCCGGGCGCACTGAACTTTCCGATCATCAAGCACTACGTCGACGAAGTCGTCACCGTCTCGGATGACACCACCGCTCGCGCCCTCGTCATGCTCCTGGAGCGCGCCAAACTCGTGGTTGAGCCGGCCGGTGCGGTGAGCGTCGCCGCTATTCTCGAAGGCAAAATCAAGAAATCTGGAAGGACCGTTGCGATTTTGTCGGGCGGAAATATCGACCCCATGCTTATGCAGCGCATTGTTGCTCACGGGCTGGCGGCGTCGGATCGTTATCTGAAGCTGCGGATTATGCTGCCCGACCGTCCCGGTCAGCTCGCTGCGACCTCGCAGCTGGTTGCTCAGGCGAACGCAAACGTCGTCGAGGTCGTGCACACGCGCCACGGCAAGTTTCAGATCAACGAGGCTGAGCTCGAGTTGCACATCGAAACTCGTGGCCCGACGCACTCGAAATCAGTCGTCAAGACTCTGCGCGACGCCGGCTATGCAGTGCGCCAGATCGACGACATCTAGTGGCTCGCATCGTTCTCGTTCACGGCGCATTCTGCAATGCACGGGTATGGGGCGATGCGCTGATCAACACTCTCATCGCGGCGGGGCATTCGGTTGAGGCAATCGACTTGCCCAGTCATGGTGATGATGAGACCCCACGTGAGCAGGTGACTCTGCAGGCATATGCCGACGCAGTGGTCGAGCAATTACGCTCGAGCCCGGAGCCTGCCGTCTTGGTTGGCCACAGCATGGGCGGGTTGGTCATCACGCAGGCAGCTGATGACTATATGGCAGCAGGCGGCGAGATTGAGCGACTGATTTACGTTGCCGCACTCTTGCCTCGCGACGGCAAGTGCCAAAACGACTACACCACCTTGCCCGAGGGCGCGGGAGACAAGATTTCGGGCAGGTTGTTCGTCTCTGGTGAGCCTAAAGTGGCCACTCTCCAGCCTGGCGTGGCCGGTGAGGCTCTGCTGGGTCACTGCTCGGCTGACCTTGTGCAGGCCGTTGAGTCAGGACTCGAAGGGCAGGTTATTCGAGTGTTGTTCACGCCGGTCTCAATAACTGATGACCGACCAATCAACCGCAGCTACATCCTGTGCGCCGAAGATTTTGCCATCCCCGCCGCGCTCCAGCGCCTTATGGTCTCGCAGACTCCGGGCGTTCGTTTGTTTGAGATGGAGTCGGACCACACACCGTTCTTGTCACACCCAGAAGAATTCTTGAGCGCGCTCGAGGCTGCCATCGCGAATTAGCGGGGCATCTCGCAAGCGGGTGTTCCTCCGGGTAAGCGGTGACGGTTTCGTGCGACGACTCGGTAACCCCAAGCGGCAATCGCGCGGATACCCGGAAGGCGCATCCCCCACGCGATGAGTCGATGGAACCAGTCGCCCTGAATACGCATGAGCTCGGCGAAGCACTCAGCACCGGCGAACGCGCCCTCATCGGTAACCAGATAGACCTGTTCGGCGGTTTGCGCCGTGGTGAGTCCGAGCGCGTCGAGGTCTGCCAGTTGCCAGGCAGCGATGGTAAGTGGCGTGAGAGAGCGCTTCTCAAAGTGCCGTGCCACGGATGTGCAAAAGCCGCAGTCTCCGTCGAACACGAGTGTGGGCATAAAGCTAGTCAAGCACGAGGATTCGGTTCATCACTTCTTGAAGTGCGGTTTGAGGATGTGAAGGCAGGCCATCACTTCGCCAAGCCACGACTCCATCGGGGCGCACCAGCACGGCGCCATCGGTGCTGACTCCGCGACGACGCAGCCACGAGAGTCGGTGGTCGCGCAAGTCGCCTGAGGCGTGCCCAATTCGAACACCGCGAATGTTCACCCCGACCTCGGAAGAGACGGCTTGTGCGGCTTCCACCCAGTCGCTGCCAGTCTCGCCGGTGATGAGCAAGAACGAGCCGGGCTCGATCAGGTCGGTCAAAGCGACGACCTTTCCGCTCTGATCCGTGAGAAACGCGTGCGGAACGGGCGAGCCCGGGAAGGTGCTTGCCAGGTAGATGCGAATGTCGTCAACATTTACCGGCGGCTCGGTGCCGTCAGGAACAACGGCCGATGACTCGTACCGATAGCCATACTCCACGTTGTGCTCGTTGAACTCCTGCGACTGAAACGCGAGGGCCTCCTGCACCTGGCGGCGGTAGTCTGCATCCTCTGGAGCGTCGCTCCAAAGCCGGCGGAGTTGTGCCCAGTTGGCACCTTCGCTGGCAGCGGGGTCCATACCAAGAGCAGCGCCGATAGCCATGTGATGCATGGCGTTGTCGGTCGAACGCTGAACATTACGCCCAGCAACTGGTTGACGCTCGGCTTCGTATGAATTGAGCAGGGAATCCGATGCAGTTCCGTTCAGAACAGCGGCGAGTTTCCACGCGATGTTTTGTGCGTCCTGAATGGCGGTGTTGAGGCCGAGGCCACCAGTCGGGCCGTGCTTATGCGCTGCATCGCCCATCAAGAAAACTCGACCGACTCGGTATTTCGGTGCGAGGAGTGCTTCAAAGCTCCAACGCGTGATGAGGTGAACGTCGGGGTTGAGATCGGGGATGCCAAGTACCCGAATCATGTCGGCAATCATCGCGTCATCCTCGAAAATTCGCTTGTCATCGGCCGCATAGTTGAGGTGGAAGACCCACTCTTCGGAGTCGGGGCCCCAATTGTTCGGCCCCATCGGAACGAGCAGTGCGAGAAGCCCGACGTGAGGAGGCCACATCCAGCGGATGAGAACGTCAGGATCAGTGGACCACTTCGAGAGGTCGGCGCTGAAGTGAACCGAGACGCTGTAGAGAATATTGCGCATTCCTTGGAGCTCGACGCCGACCTTGTTGCCGACCGTTCGGCCACCATCGGCGCCAAGCAAATACTGGGCGCGAACATTGTAAGTTTCACCGGTATCCACTACCTTGACCGTTGCGGTCACGCAGTTGTCATCCTGGACAAGGTCAATCAGCTCATGGCCAAACCGGATTGAGTCTGGTGCTTTCGCCTCCGCGTGCTTTCGCAGAATCGGCTCAAGTCGAATTTGGGGAAGGTTCGTCTGGCGGCAGGGACTCGCCATGAGCCACTCAGGGTCTGCTCCACCGGCGCCCCACGTCTCTTGCTTGGCAATGACGCGACCGTAGTTGGGGTCGTTGCCCGCGAGCCCCGCATACCACGCGGTCGCCGCCATGTTTTGTGGGGGAGTACCTGCCTGATAGATGTCGTCAGCAACCCCGGCCTGACGATAAATCTCCATTGAGCGCTGCTGTAGAACGTGCGCTTTGGGCAGTACCGACGTGCTTGGTGCGTTAGAGATCGTCAGGGATGTCACTCCAAGGTCGCTAAGCAACATCGATGCCGTGAGACCGGCGCCACCGGCGCCAACAATCAAGACGGGGACTTCAATGTCGGTAAACATGGCTCTCCTTTGAGCTGTGTTGTGAAGGTCTTATGTTCTGTAGTGAACATTCCAGATAGATTACAGCGCAAAAAACGGACTTGCAAGACCTAGGTGTTTCAGGGCGCCCTAGTGAGTTTCGGCGAGGCGAACGACAATCTCGGCCATCGCGTCAATGAGATTGGTCAGTTCAACCTCGGGGTTTGTTTCGACTGTAAGGAATGCTCCATTGAAGACGGTGAGTGCCGTGACGGTGAGACGGTCGGCGATTTCAGTCCCCGCAACATCGCCCCGATCCAAGAAGGCCTCTCGAATCTGAGCGTGCAATTGGGCGCGTCCTCGATCATTGACGCGTTTGAGAATCGCTACCGTGGCCTCATCGCTGGGATTGGCCAAGATCAGTAGAAAAAGAAGTCGGAGAAACTCAGGGTGTTCCTCGGCGGAACGACGTGCCTGTTGAAACTGGGCGCGCAGTTTCTCGAGCCGCGAAAGATGCCCAGAGCTGGGCTCACTTACTTCTTGACTCGTAGCAAAAAAAGCTTCGGCACCGCGTTCCATGACGGCAGCCAAGATTCCGGCCTTCGATCCGAAGTGCCAGTAGATCGAGCTGGCCGGAAGGCCTGACGCTTGGGCTATCTTGGCGACGCTTGCCCCGTCGTATCCAGTCTCCGACATTAGCTGGAGGGCCGCGTCGAGTATCGCAGTGCGCGATCGTGCGCCGAGTTGCTTACGCTTGTTGTTCTCGGTTCCGCGTTCCATACCTTAAGCCTACGGATTCGGGGGGCTCAGGGCAGACAAGTAGCACGGGGCTCGACGCCCCTACTCCCGCGCGCAGATTGCGATGCAATCTGATTTCGCGCGTTAGCGGGGGCCCGGTCGGTCTCCCCGCAAGGCGAAAATGAGAAAGACCCCACTAAGGGGGTCTTTCTCATTTGTAGGCCCCGTCGGGCTCGAACCGACGACCCACGGATTAAAAGTCCGTTGCTCTACCAACTGAGCTAGAGGCCCGCCGCACTGTTGCAGCGCCCTCCTAGTTTAGGGCAGACGAAGAGGGCTACTTGCTCCAGCCCAACTGCTTGAAGAGCATCCAGCTGTTGGGGTCATCAGGCAGGAACCAAGAGAAACCCTCCTCGGCAAAGACGACGACGAGGTTGGCTGCGACGGTGAAGAGAAAGACGCCAACCACGATCCACGCGATGATTCGGCCAAAGCGCGAGGAGGGGGCCACCGGTTCAAATTCTTTGCCGAAGGTCAATAGAGCGCCGGCGAAAAGCAGCACGACAACAAAGCTAATGAACGCCCAGGTGTAGAGGTGGAGTCCAAACACTGCGCCACCGTATCCGGGGTCGCCGGGCTTGATGTGCAAAAGAATCTGACGAACGGAGATGGCTGCACCGAGCAAAGCGCCGAGGATGGCCAGGCCGAGGCCAGTCATGAATCCGGTGTTTGTCAGCCTGCCGCGCAGAGCCCCGACGACAACGTAGAGGGCGCCCAGAGACGAGAGCATCATGCCCATGCGCTGCAGTATGCACAGCGGGCACGGGAATTCATTCAGACCAAACTGAAAGTAGAACATTGCACCGGAGAGCACTCCGATGTATGCCAAGAGGAATGCGATTTGGGCCCAGAAGCCGAGTTTTGCCCTCAAAAGCTCAAGTCCAATCCGCTCGTCATGTGGTGCGCAAAGAGGAAGAGCGTGGCGATGAATGTAACCGCGTAGCACGTGATGACCAGCCAGCGCTTATTACTGAAGATGATGATCAACGCGGTTGCGAGAATCATCCCAAAGATGATGGTGTCCATGGGCTCAGCCTATTGCCCAGCGATGCTGACCTCGTCGAGCATGCGCGAGAATTGACGCATGTCATTCCACCGCCCCGCCATGTTTGCCGGTCACGAGTTTTCGGCGTTTGAGGGAGCTTCGGACCCGGCTGCGGTGAGCGCCCTTGCGCACGAGAGCGCATCCTTGCTCCTGGCTCAGGTGAAGGATGCACCGACCGCGGTCGTGGACCGTGCCGTTGAGCTCACCGACGAGCACGGCCTCGACCTTGCCGCCGAGTTGTGGTCGCAGACGGGAGCGCACAGCCTGCCCGGAAGCCTCTGGAGGCTCTATCTGGTGCGGGCGGTCATTCGCGAGCAAGACGCTCACATGAGCCACCTGTACGCCGTCGGTAACGCGGTGCTCCACACTGCCGACCATGTTGTCGCGGGCGCCCCAACCCCGGCTGGTCCAGCAGAGATTCGTGAGCTCGCCGACCAGATTCTGCGGGGTGCGTTCGCCGGCGATTATGGTCACGCGCTCGAGCGGGCCGCGGCTTTCTGTCGTGTCACCGCTGCGGGGTGCATCGAACAGGCCCATGAAAACGACACCGCGAACCCCGAACTTGCGGCAGCTTTGACCACGCAGGGCGCGCGCCTTTCGACCATCGGAAGCGAGCTCGATATCTGTGCTCGCATGTGGCGAAGCGACAACCTGGTCTAGCCCGCGCGCTTAGAATTGCATTGCCGGGCCGCAGTAACCCCGGGCTCCAAAATTCGCCGCTGCGAGCGGCCTTCCGCCGAGAGGCGTTCATCTGCGGCTCGGCTTTTAGCTACCCGAATCGACCCGAAATGTAGTCTTCGGTCGCTTGAACCGAGGGGCGTTCGAAGATTGTCGTCGTGTCATCGAATTCAATGAGCTTGCCGGGTTCACCCGTGCCGGCGATGTTGAAGAATGCAGTGCGATCCGAGACTCGTGAAGCCTGCTGCATGTTGTGCGTCACGATGACAATCGTGTAGTCAGCTTTCAGCTCTTCAATGAGGTCTTCAATGGCGAGGGTTGAGATCGGGTCGAGAGCCGAGCAGGGTTCATCCATCAGGAGCACATCGGGCTGCACGGCGATGGCGCGAGCGATACACAGACGCTGCTGCTGGCCGCCCGACAGTGACGAGCCAGGCTTGTCGAGGCGATCCTTGACCTCTTTCCAAAGGTTTGCGCCCTTGAGCGACTTTTCAACAATGTCGTCAGCCTCTGTCTTGGTGATGCGCGTGTTGTTGAGCTTCACCCCGGCCAATACATTGTCTCGGATCGACATCGTGGGGAAGGGGTTGGGGCGCTGGAACACCATGCCCACTTGGCGACGCACCAGAACCGGGTCCACGTTGTCGGCGTAGAGGTTGCTGCCGTCGAGCAACACCTCTCCCTCAACGCGGGCACCCGGAATGACCTCGTGCATGCGGTTGAGAGTGCGCAGGAAAGTTGACTTGCCGCAGCCCGACGGGCCGATGAAAGCGGTGACGGTTCGTGGCTCAATGGTGAGCGACACATCCTCGACGGCAAGGAACTTGCTGTAGTAGACGTTCAGGTCACGAACTTCAATGCGTTTAGACACAGGATTCCTTTTCGTGGCGGCTTATCGGTTGCCCTTGGGGGCAAGAACTTTGGCGAGGATGCGAGCAATCAGATTCAGTGCCATGACGATGAGCATCAGAACGAGAGCACCCGTCCAGGCGCGATCTATGTATGCCTGAGCATCAGCACCTTGGTTCGCATACTGGGTGTAGACGTAAACCGGCAAGGTGGTCATTCGGCCCTTGAACAGGTCCCAGTTCAGGCTCGTGCTGAGTCCGGCGATGATCAACAAAGGAGCGGTCTCACCGATAATGCGAGAAATAGAAATCACGACACCCGTGATGATTCCGGCGATGGATGTGGGCAGAACGACCTTCACAATCGTCAACCA
>JAHEGZ010000047.1 GCA_024644865.1 Aurantimicrobium sp. | reverse complement strand
CGATTGCCGGCCCAGTTTCGTCGTCGAAGTTGGGCGCTGCGACCGTCTATGTGATGAACGCCGACACCGACGAGACGCTGTTCCAGTTCGGTGCTGAACCAACTGCCCCCATGGGAAGCGTCATGAAGGTCATCACCGCGGCGACGGCGCTCAAGGTACTCGGTCCCGATGCGCGCTTGACCACGCGAGTTGTCGCTGGTTCGCAACCGGGAAGCGTCATCCTCATCGGTGGCGGTGACCCGACCCTGAGCGCGGGCCGTGGCTCGGTGTATTCGGGCGCTCCGCAGCTCAGCGACCTTGCCGAGCAGACCGTGGCCGCCTATGCAGACGCCTTCCCCGACGCCGACCCGATTAGCCACGTCATCGTCGACGTCTCGCTGTTCCCCGTCGAAGACGCGTGGCACTCGTCGTGGCCGAAGAGCGAACGCACGAACGGTTACCAGCCCCTCATCGTTCCCCTCATGGTTGATGGTGACCGCGCCAACCCGAGCAAGGCGACGAGCGCGCGTTCGAAGGACCCCGTGGGCAAGGCCGCACAGGCGTTCGCGGATGCGCTTCAGGCGGCCGGTGCCGGTGACGGTGAAAGCGACATCACGATCTCGTACGGTTCCGCCCCGAGCAATGCGACGAAGCTTGCCAGCGTCTCGTCGCAGCCCGTCTCCAAGCTCGTCGCTCAGATGCTTCCCAACTCGGACAACACCCTTGCCGAGTTGTTGTTGCGTGCAGTGTCCGTCAAGTTGGGCAACGGCGGCTCGGCCGACTCATTGCAGCAGTCCATCGTCAGCACGATGACGACCATCGACGTCGACTTCTCGGACGGCAAGTTCATCGATGGATCCGGTGAATCGCCCGACATTCGCATCAACCCGGGTGCCCTGGCCAAGTTGCTGGACACGATCTTTGGTGACGCCGGCGATTTCTCGGTGATCGCCAAAAACCTGCCCGTCGCGGGCGAGTCGGGAACTCTTCGCAGCCGATTCGACGGAGACGCCAAGGTCGCTCGTGGACACGTCGTCGCGAAGACCGGCTGGATCAACGGGGTGTACGCCCTCGCTGGACAGATCACCGCGGCCGATGGAACCAAGCTCATCGCCATCGTCGTCGCAACGGGTGACGTCGGCGAATCGGCCAAGGCAGCCATCGACAACGTCTTCGCGGCTGCGTACACCTGCGGCAACAACCTGGCGTCGTACTAGGAGTCGTTGTGACGCGCGCGCTTCTCGTCGTTGACGTTCAGAACGACTTCACGGAAGGCGGAGCACTCGCCTGCGGTGGTGGCGCCGAAGTAGCCGGTCGGATCTCGGACTTCGCTGCTTCGCATCGCGAGGACTTTTCCGTCATCATTGCGTCACGCGACTGGCACGATCCCGACAGCGACAACAGTGGTCACTTTGCCACCGAACCTGACTGGGTTGATTCATGGCCGGCGCACTGTGTCGCGGGAACCGCGGGAGCGGATTACCACCCGGCGCTCGACCTTGCGGTCATTGATGCGCATCTGCTCAAGGGGCAGGGCGTCCCCGCCTATTCCGCTTTCGAGGGAGTCACTTCCGACGGGCTCACAATCGCCGACGTGCTCGCCGCTCATGACGTCACCGCCATCGACATCGTCGGGATTGCGACCGACTATTGCGTTCGTGCGTCGGCCCTCGACGCGGTTGAGGCCGGGCTGGACGTGACGGTCAGGGCGAACCTCTGCGTGGGTGTTTCCCCCGCCAGCAGCGTTGCGGCCCTCGGCGAGCTCGCCGCGGCTGGTGTGCGAATATCGGTTCAGTAACCGGCGCGACGGGGCCCCGCCTGTTAAACCCGCATAAAGGAAGAGAGACCACCAGTGGTGGTCTCTCTTCCTTGTCGGGGTAACAGGATTTGAACCTGCGACCTCGTCGTCCCGAACGACGCGCGCTACCAAACTGCGCCACACCCCGTATTCGCTCAAGAATACCCGAAGTCGCGCGGGCGTAAGGTCACGAGGACCGCTTCAGGTGGACAGGCGAATCGAATTGGTGCGTAAATGGACGTTCCGACCCCAGCGCTGACATTGAGGAACGAGCTACGGTCATGGTGATTCCACACGGAGAGCCCTCGGGCAAGCGACAAGGGAAGGTCGCTGTTGGTTGTGAGAGCGCCCACACCAGGGACGCACACCTGCCCACCGTGAGTGTGACCTGCGAAGATCACGTCGGCTCCCAGCGTCGTGAGGAAGTTGAGTACTCGGCGGTAGGGGGCGTGGGTGACGCCAATGAACGCACTCAGCGGTTCAGTCTCGCTTTCGAGTGTTGAGTCGACTGTTCCGGCTACGGAGTCCAGGCGATCCAACCCCAAGTGCGCATCGTCGGTCCCAGCGACAATGAGTCGCGAACCGTTGACCGTCAGCCGACCGCTCGAATTGTTAAGGTTCATCCACCCGAGCGTTGTGTAGAGGTCCTCGAGCCGGGGGGTGTCCAACGGTTCACCATGTTCACGGCCGCTCGACGGTTTCCACAAGTATTCGAGCGGGTTCGGAAATGTCGGTCCGAAGTAATCATTCGAGCCATGAACGTAAACACCGGGGGTTCCCGCGTACGGTGCGAGCGCGGATCGAAGTGCGGGCAACGCGCCGACGTGCCCGAGCATGTCGCCCGTCGCGATGACGAGGTCGGGCTCCAACTCCACCAGTGAACGGATCCAGTCAATCTTTCGGGTTTGCCACGGCGCGAGATGGAAGTCGCTGAGGTGCAGCACTCGAATCGGCTGCGCGCTCGCTTCGAGCAGGTCGATCGACTCTTCACGCACACCAAACGCGTTGCGCTCAATCAGTGACGCGTACGCAAAGGCCCCCGCTCCTAGTGCGAGTGCGCCCGTGAGAACGCGTCGCCCGATCACGGGGTACAGGTGGCTTGACGAATAGTGATTCGGATGTACGCGTTCGCCTGAATCTCGGTTCCGGCGGCGGGGTACTGAGCAGTAACGCTGCCGATCAGCGGATCGTTCTGCGCGGTTGCAACCTCACATCGCGTTCGCACGTTTGTCGCACCAAGATTACGCAATTCTCGTTCGGCAAGTCGTTGTGTGTAGAGCGTCGTCAGCAGATCGGGCATGATGATCGACTGAATCTGCACTGAAGGCGTGAGAGTGATAGTCATCCCCGCGGCAAGGCGCGAACCTTCCGCAGGGTTTGATTTGACGACGAGCCCATCGGCCAGATCTGATTCCTCGGTGGCGCCAACCGCGACCTCAAACCCCAATCCCTTGAGAAGTGTGGTGGCCGCCTCGACCGTAAGTCCACGGAGCGCGGGAACGGTGACACTGGAACCGGCAAGCATCTTCGCCGGAGGTGCCGCCCAATCCTTCTCTCCCGCGTACATCTTGTTCGCGGTCTTCATCACCGCGGACATGATCTTGTGGCGGAAGGTCGCACCGCCCGGGTACTGCCTCATCGGGTACTTGCCCACGATGTTTCCGACCCACGCAACACTAGCGATTCGCGAGGTGGAAGTGACGATCCACGTCTGGCTGGATGAGTCGGTAGTACCTGTTTTGCCGAAGATGGGGACCCCATCTCGAGGGTTTGACGCGGAACCGGTACCCCCGGAGAGCACGCGCTTCATCGCGTAGATTGCGCCGTGGGCTACCTCCGGCGCGATGCCTTGAGTGCACTTCGGACTCTGGCCTGGAATCTCGGAACCGTCAGGGCCAACAACGTGGTCGATGATGATCGGCTCGCAATATTTACCGTCGTTGGCGATTCCCGCAAACGCAGCGACAAGGGTCAGCGGCGCCAGTTCGTTGGTTCCCAGGATTGCCGATGGGTTTGTCTTCAGCGTCTTGTTGTCAGCGCGGTGAATGCCCAGCGACTCCGCCGCCTTTCGGATGGCGCATTGATCGAGCATTTCACCGATGGACGCAAACGCCGAGTTGACCGACGCGCGAACTGCATCGATAACCGTAATCGCCTTGCCCGCGCGGGAGTCGTTTTTGAACTTCCATTCGCCACCCCACGGTCCGCCGCCGTCGGTGCACGTGTCGAGATAGTTCGCTTGGTTCTTGGTGAATTCCGAGGCGTCGACGAGTTCGTTGAGCCCGTGACCCGCCTGCAACCACGCCAGCAGACCAAAGATCTTGTAGGTCGAACCGGTCTGGAAACCGCTCGATCCGCCGTAGTCGCGATCGGTCGCGAAGTTCACAGCAGACGAATCCTTGCCACCACCCGCAAGGGTGTCATTGAAGATCTTGTTGCCGGTCATCGTCAGCACACGACCGGTGCCCACTTCGATCGATACCTCCGTCGCACCAATCTTGGGCTTTGTTTCATCCTTGGGGACCATCCACGTCTTTTTCTGCGCGTACTTCTGCAACGCAAAGTTCATGGTCGTGTACAGCTTGTATCCACCGACGTGCCAGTTGTTGAGGCGTTCTTCCTTGGTGGTTCCCAGCGCCTCGAAGTTGGTGACGTTCTTCACAACGTAGTCACAGAACCAGCGAGCGTACTCGTCAGCGGCGATACATCCCGACTGTGGCTGTGTGAGGTGAACAAAGTTTTCGTCGACGGGGGTATTTACGGCTTCGGTGTACTGCTTCTGGGTGATGTAATTTTCATCCAACATCGCCTGGAGGATGACATCGCGTCGCGCCTGGTTCTTCGCGTAGAGCGATGGGTCGGAGAGGTTGCGCAACATGGGGTACTGCACGATGGCGATTAGTGACGCCGCCTCGGCGACGGTGACGTCCTTGGCAGACTTTCCGAAATACAACTGCGCGGCAGACTCGACACCGTAGGTGTTCCCACCAAAGCTCGAAATGTTGAGGTACGCGAGGAGGATTTGTTCTTTTGTGTATCGCTTCTCGAGACCAAGCGCCAGCTTCATTTCCTTGAATTTGCGCTGGAACGACGACGCCGTGGCCTCTTCATACGCCTTCGTGCGCTCTTCTTCGGTCGGAAGCGCCTCGGCGCGCTGAACGTACACGTTCTTGATGACCTGCATCGTCAACGTCGACGCACCCGACTGGACACCGCCGGAAACTGCGTTGCCGAGGGCTGCACGGATCACACCCTGAAGGTCAACACCGCGGTGCTGGTAAAAGCGACGGTCTTCACCGGCGACCGCAGCGTCCTTGAGGTACTGGGAAACGTCTTTCCAGCCCACCTCTTCACGGTTCTGCCAGTAAACGGAAGCGATTTTGACGTACCCGTTTGCCGGGTCTTGGTCACTTTGCGCGTAAATTTCGTTTGTTTGGGCGAGTTGGTCGAGGGCGACAAAGTCAGGCATCGTGTCGAAAACGCCGATGGTGTTTTTGAGCGTCACGCCGCTGATCGCCATGATGGGGGTCAGCATGACCGCAACCATCACACCGGCGAGACCAGAAACGAGTCCCAAACCGATCCAGGAGCCCACACGTGGGGTGAATCGCGACAACCACTTCGACATAGAATCAAGGTTACCGAGTGAACCTATGAAACACCGAAACGGGGAAGCCGAAATGCGCTGGGAATACGCCACAACGCCGCTCATCATTCACACCACCACGCAGATCCTCAACTCGTGGGGTGACGACGGTTGGGAACTCGTCACCATTATCCCCGGACCCGAAGGCGGCCTTGTCGCCTACTTCAAGCGTCCCGTTTCCAACTAGGAGCAACCCGTGAGCGTAACCGCCCGCCTGGCCGAGCTTGGCCTCTCAATTCCCGCCGTCGCTAAGCCCGTCGCTTCGTATGTTCCCGCGTCGACCTCCGGAAACCTGGTTTTTACCGCCGGTCAGTTGCCGTTTGTGGACGGAACCTTGCCCGCAACCGGCAAGGTGGGTACGGATGTGACCGCCGAGGACGCGAAGGATTACGCACGCATCGCGGTACTCAATGCACTTGCCGCGGTTGAAACTGCGATCGGGTCGGTCGACCGGATCACGCGCATCGTCAAGCTCGTTGTGTTTGTCGCTTCGGCACCCGAATTCTCGGGTCAGCCGGCCGTTGCAAACGGCGCGAGTGACACACTCGTTGAGATTTTCGGTGACGCGGGCCGTCACGCCCGAAGCGCTGTTGGAGTCTCCGTTCTTCCCCTTGATGCCCCCGTCGAGCTCGAGCTCATCGTCGAATTCGCATAATCTGCACAGGGCGTCCGACGGACGCTTTATCCACCGAATTCGGTCATGAGTCCTCGGCCGTCACTGTAATGGCGACGATAGGGCGATGGAGAATTGGCGCACCGACCTTGGCCCGCTGTCGGTGTTACTCAACGACTCATTGCGTGATTTGTGTGTCGATGGCGATGGGCGTGCGTGGGTTGACGACGGTCGCGGTTTTCGCGAAACCCCGGTCACTTTGACCGCGACCGAGGTTCGGCACATCGGCGTAACGCTCATCGAATCGGGCGGTGGCCGAGTCGACGATGCCCGTCCAGTCGGGGACGCGGCGCTCGCTGGATCATTGCGCGTTCACCTTGCGTTGCCGCCCGTTGCCCGAACCGGACCGCTGCTCTCGATTCGCTTCCCATCACGACGCCGGCTGGGCTTGGCCGACTTCGAAGCCGACGGCGACCTGGAACGACTTTCCCGTGAAACGAGCCTCATCGCCGGAGTGACAGGAAGTGGAAAGAGCACTCTGGCGGCCGCTGCGATTGACGGTTTGCCACAATCCGCGCGGGTCGTCATTGTCGAGGACGTCGCCGAACTGAACCCTGCACACCCGCACACGGTGTGTTTGACCACTCGTGCGGCTAATGCGGACGGCGGCGGTGCTGTCAGGCTGTCGGACCTCGTTGCTGAGACGCTGCGAATGAGACCCGATTCGCTCGTAGTTGGTGAAATTCGAGGAGCTGAGATTCGCGACTTCCTCGCAGTGACCAGCGCGGGACATCACGGTTTGTCCACGATTCACGCGGGCAGCATTGAGGCGATTGCTGCCCGAGTAACAACCGTCGCGTTGCTTGCGGGAATCCCACGGTCGGCGGTCGCCCCTCTCGTTGCGGGATCCATCTCTACCGTCGCATTGTGTAGTCGGTCGGACGATTCGGTCACCGTCAGTCTTGGGCGGTTCGTCGCTGAGGGGTCGCGTCTGAGGGTCGTGCCGGGATGAGTGCGATTCGCACCTTTTCCGCCGCGCTGTCAGCGGGGCTGCCGATTGATCGAGCGAAGGACGTGTCTGCAATCGCGAACGATGACCACCTCGCGACGGTTGAGCAAATCCTGGATTTTGCGCAACACACCGGTGCGCCGAGAACTGCCGCGCTCGATGCACTCGCGGATTCGATTGACTCGGCCTTTGCGCGTGATCGGGCCGTCACCACCGGCTCGGCTACTGCGCGACAAACAACTCGAATTCTCACCGCGCTTCCTGTTGCCACGGCCGCCGGGGCGCAACTCTTCGGGTTCGACGTTGTTGTCACGCTCGTGTCGACGCCTCTGGGGTTGGGTTGTGCGACCGTTGGGGCGGGACTGACGATTGGTGCGCACAAGTGGATGAATCGAATTCAACGGTCACTCATTCGGCCGTCTCCCCACACGGGACTCGTTCTCGACCTGTCAGCAGCGGCCGCCCGCACCAGCGGTCTTAACCCCACGACGGCCAATCGTCTGCGTGACCTTGGCGCCGCGTGGCACACTGAAGACGAACTCACCGATGTCGACAACTGTCGACGGCTGTCACGTGAAACAGGAGTACCTGTCGCTGGACTGCTGGATACGTTCGCGTTACTGGTTCGCCAACGCGCCGGCGAACAAGTCGCCGAAGCCATCGAGCTGCTGCCCGGCAAACTGCTTGCACCCGTCGGGGCGTGCCTGTTCCCGGCCTTCGTTGTGACCACCGTGATTCCGGTCGTCGCATCGATGGCGACAGCGTGGACGCGCTAGTTGACCTGACCGTCGATCACTCGAATGACAGTTGTGTCCAACAGGGTTGTCGTGTCGCCAACCTCACGACCTTCAGCGATGTCGCGAAGAAGACGTCGCATGATCTTTCCTGACCGAGTCTTGGGAAGATCTTCGACCAGATAAATGTCACGAGGGCGCGCAATCGCACCGATTTCCTTCGTCACGTGCGCCTTGAGCCCCGCGATCTCGTCGTCCGAGCTAACGACATCCTTCGCGCGCTTCTTGAGAACGACAAATGCGACCACGGCCTGGCCGGTCGTTTCATCGGCGGCCCCGACGACGGCAGCTTCTGCGACCGCAGTGTTTGACACCAACGCCGACTCGATTTCCATCGTCGACAGCCGATGGCCTGACACGTTCATCACATCATCCACGCGACCAAGTAGCCACACATCCTTGTCTGCGTCGAGATGTGCTCCATCGCCAGCGAAGTACTTTCCGGGGAACGTCGACCAGTACGTCTCAACGAACCTTTCGTGGTCCTTCCAAATTCCACGAAGCATCGACGGCCACGGTTCAGTCAAGACCAACAGCCCACCAGCGCCGGAACCCACGTGAACACCGTTGTCATCGAGGACATCGACCGAAATCCCGGGGAGCGGCACCTGCGCCGAACCGGGCTTGGCGGTTGTGATGCCCGGAAGTGCCGAAATCATGATTGCGCCGGTCTCCGTCTGCCACCATGTGTCGACGATGGGACAGTTGTTTCCGCCAATGACTTCGCGGTACCACATCCATGCTTCCGGGTTGATGGGCTCACCGACCGAACCGAGCAACCGCAGCGACGAGAGGTCGCGCGCCTGAGGGATTTCGCGGCCAGCCTTCATGAACGAACGAATCGCAGTCGGAGCCGTGTAAAAGATCGAGACCTTGTACTTCTCGATGATGTCCCACCAGCGACCAGGTGCGGGGAAGTCAGGCGTGCCTTCGTAGATGACTTGGGTTGCTCCGTTGGCGAGGGGGCCGTAGACGACGTACGAGTGACCGGTGATCCATCCGATGTCGGCCGTGCACCAGTAAACGTCTGTCTCGGCGTGAAGGTCGAAGACATTGCGATGAGTGAACGCGGCTTGAGTCAGATACCCACCCGAAGTGTGAAGAATTCCCTTCGGCTTCCCTGTCGTGCCCGACGTGTACAGGATGAACAACGGGTTTTCGGCGGGAAACCCCTCGGCAATGTGATCATCAGTCATTGCCGCCATTTCGTCATGCCACCACAGGTCTCGACCATCAGTCCAGTCGACATCGTTGCCGCCACGTTTCACGACGAGTACTTTTTCGACTGTCGAGATGCCCGAGAGCGATTCGTCGACCGCGTTCTTGAGTGGGAAGACTGAACCTTTTCGGAAGCCGCCGTCAGCGGTGATGACGAGCTTGGCTTCGGCGTCGTTGATTCGAGCGCGCAGGCTTTCGGCCGAAAAACCACCGAAAACGACGGAGTGAATGGCGCCGACACGTGCGCAGGCAAGCATCGCCACAACCGCTTCAGGGATGAGTGGCATATAGATGGCAACCCGATCACCCTGGCCGACACCGAGACTGGCGAGCAGGTTGGCGGCTTTGCGCACCTCGTCGGTCAGTTCGCGATAGGTGATATCTTTCGAGTCTCCGGGCTCACCCTCGAAATGGATTGCCACACGATCGCCCAGTCCCGCCTCGATGTGACGGTCTAAGCAGTTATAGGCGACGTTGATTTCCCCGTCACCAAACCAACGGGCGACGGGCGCATTAGACCAGTCGAGCACCTCGGTGAACGGCCTGTGCCAGTGCAACATCCGCGCTTGGTCTGCCCAAAAACCGAGCCGGTCGGTGGCCGCCTGCTCATAGATTTCGGGCTTCGCGATGGCGTTCGCGGCAAAAGAGCTCGATGGCGGGAACGAGCGGTCCTCGTTCAGCAGACTGTCAATCGTGGTGGACATCGTTGTCCTTTTCTTTGTTCCGGTGGTTATGAGGTAGTAAGTCGAGAGCCATCACCACGAAAAATGGGTTCGGAGTCGAGGGCATGGAATTCTTCATCGGAGAACATTCGAGAGCGAGTGAGGAAACGCATCCCCTCGGGCGACTCCAGTGAGAAGCCTGAGCCGCGACCTGGCACAGCATCGATTGTCAGATGTGTGTGCCTCCAGTATTCGAACTGCTCCAGTGACATGTAAAACGGGATGGGCTCATTGATGCCGTCCACGATGACGTTTTCGAGCAGAACATCGGAAGGCCCGACACGAAATTCTCCCGCGGGGTAGCACATCGGTGCTGATCCGTCGCAGCAGCCCCCTGATTGGTGAAACATGAACGCATGCCCATGGGTGGCCTGCAACTTTCGCAGCAGTTCAACAGCGTTTTCGCTGAACTCAACACGTAGCGGTGTGGTCATGGTGTCCCTCTTCTCGGGTACGAACAAGTGTATGTGGGGCGGAATCGAGTCCCGCCCCACACACCTGGCAACTCACTCGACGGCTTAGAAGAAGCCGAGCTTGTTCGGCGAGTACGAGACGAGCAGGTTCTTGGTCTGCTGGTAGTGGTCGAGCATCATCTTGTGTGTTTCGCGACCAATTCCGGAAGACTTGTAACCACCGAACGCGGCATGGGCAGGGTAAGCGTGGTAGCAGTTGGTCCAGACACGACCGGCCTGAATCTCCCGACCAGCTCGATAAGCGGTGTTGATGTCCCGAGTCCACACACCCGAGCCGAGGCCGTAGAGCGTATCATTCGCAATCTCCATCGCTTCGTCCCAACCATCGAACTTGGCCACCGAGACAACCGGTCCGAAGATCTCCTCCTGGAAGATGCGCATCGAGTTCTTGCCTTCGAAGATTGTCGGCTGGACGTAATATCCACCACTGAGGTCGCCACCGAGGTCAGCACGCTCGCCACCCAACAGAAGTTTGGCGCCTTCTTGCTTTCCAATCTCGATGTAGGACAAGATCTTCTCGAGCTGATCGTTTGATGCCTGTGCCCCGATCATCGTGTTTGTGTCGAGCGGGTTGCCCTGGATGACCTTCTTGGTGCGCTCAACCGCATCCCCGAGGAATTTGTCGTAAATCGGAGCGTCAATCAATGCACGCGACGGACACGTGCACACTTCGCCTTGGTTGAGGGCGAACATCGTGAACCCTTCGAGGCACTTGTCGTAGAACGCGTCGTTCTCCGATGCAATATCGCGGAAGAAGATATTCGGCGACTTACCGCCAAGTTCCAAAGTGACCGGGATGATGTTGTCTGATGCATACTGCATGATGAGGCGCCCCGTTGTGGTTTCGCCGGTGAAGGCGACCTTTGCGATTCGGCGGCTCGATGCGAGCGGTTTTCCAGCCTCAACCCCGAATCCGTTGACGATGTTGAGCACACCCGCCGGGATCAAGTCTGCAACGAGTTCCAGCCAGTACATGATCGAAACCGGCGTCTGCTCTGCAGGCTTCAGGATGACGCAGTTTCCAGCGGCTAAAGCGGGAGCCAACTTCCACGTCGCCATGAGAATAGGGAAGTTCCAGGGGATAATCTGACCAACAACTCCGAGCGGCTCGTGGAAGTGATACGCGACGGTATCCGCATCCAGTTCCCCAAGCGATCCCTCTTGGGCGCGAAGTGCACCAGCAAAGTATCGGAAGTGGTCGATCGCCAAAGGAATATCAGCGGCCATCGTCTCGCGGACGGGTTTTCCGTTTTCCCATGTTTCGGCAACCGAAAGTTTTTCCAAGTTCGCTTCCATACGGTCCGCAATTTTGAGCAGCATATTTGCGCGGTCCGTTACGGACGTGTGTCGCCAAGTCTTGAACGCTGCGTGAGCTGCATCCAAAGCCTTTTCAATGTCGTCCGCGTTTCCACGCGCAACCTCGCAAAAGACTTTGCCGTTGACGGGGCTGATATTTTCGAAGTACTGGCCTGATGAAGGTGCGACCCATTCGCCACCAATCCAGTGGTCATATCGAGACTTGTAGTCCATTACTGCTCCGGCCTGGCCGGGCTGTGCATAGACGGTCATGTTGTTGTCCTTTCTCACGAGCACCGTTGCTCGTGATGCTGGTCAAGTTACTCCCCACAACCCCAACTAGATAGGGGAAATGAGCGTGACTAGCCGTTTCCTCTTTGTGCGGTCAGGTCGAACCTGTCCATCTGGACA
>JAHEGZ010000120.1 GCA_024644865.1 Aurantimicrobium sp. | reverse complement strand
TGCTGGCTAACCTGCAGGAGCGCACGGCCATCATGGGCGAGCTGCGCGATCTCAATCTCTCGGAGTTGCTGGCAGATTTGGCGAACCGCCACATTCCCGAAAACCTCGTGGGCAACGAGCTGGAGCTGGCTTGGTGGCAGTCCGTGCTCGAAGGAATGCTCGCTGAAGACAAGGCCCTGCTCAGCGCCAACACCAGCATTCTCGACCGCCTCGAGGCCGACTACCGCATGGTCGACGAAGCGCACACGTCAGCAAACGCCGCCCTGCTCGCCGCCCGCTTGGCCGAGGTGTGGAAGATTGCGCTCGTCGACTTTCCCGATGAAGCCGACCGTCTGCGCCACGCGCTTCGCGCCGATCGCCTCAGCGTCAGCACGCTCTACAAACTCGCCCCCAGCCTTGCCCGCGCGCTCGGTCCGGTGTGGATGTGCTCGCCCTATGACGTTCACCATCTGCCCGCGGGTGTCACGTTTGACACCGTCATCATCATGGATGCCGGCTCCACGACGATCGCAGAAAACGCGGGAGTCATCAAGCGCGCGACCTCGGTTGTCGCGTTCGGTGACCCGGTCACGCAGAATCCGACCCCCTTCGATATCAGCACGGCGGCGCTCGACAAGGGTGGCCCGGAGGCTAAGTACAGCACGGGAATCATTGACCCGACCGCTCTGATGAGTAACAAGTCAGCCCTGACCGAGCTGGCCGACATCCTGCCATTGACCACGCTCACCCGCAGCTACCGTGCCGGCGGGGAAGACCTCACCGACGTCATCAACCGCCGCTTCTACGGCGAGAAGATTGCGTTCATGCCGTGGGCGGGAACCTTCCTGGGCTACAGGGCCCTCAACGCCCATTTCCTGACCACGGCAACCGGCGTGCCTGACACCTCGAGCGGTCTGGTCGAAACCACAACCGCCGAGGTCGACAAGGTCGTCGAGCTGGTGCTCACCCATGTTCGCAAGCGCGAGCGCGAGTCGCTCATGGTCATTACCGCGAGCATCAAGCACGCCGCGGCCGTTGAGCAGGCGCTGACCGACGCGATGAGTGACCCCGACCTGGCCAAGTGGATGACCCGCGAGACGCCCGAGCCCTTCACGGTGCTCACCCTCGACCAGGCCTCGGCCGAAAGTCGTGACCGCGTCATCTTTTCGCTGGGCTATGGTCGCACGCCGCACGGCCGTTTGCTCTCAGAGTTTGGTTCGCTCAGCCGATTCGGCGGTGAGCGACTTCTAGCCGTGGCCATGACGCGTGCTCGCCGCAGCATCGACTTGCTCACCTGCTTCTCGCCCGAAGAAATCGATCTCGACCGTCTGGAGTATGGCGCCAAGGCCCTGGCTGAGATTCTCGCCGGCGCCCAAGACGCTACTTCGCTGGGCGATCCCGCGGATGTCGAACCGATGCTCACCGACCTCGCCACCCGTCTTCGCTCCCGCGGTCTTCGTGTCTCGCTCACCCACGGCGGAGAAATCGCGCTTGCCGTCTCGTTCGGTGACCGCGCAGCGGCGATTGAGACTGACTCGGTTTTGGCACGGGGCTCGCTGCGTGAGTCACTTCGTCTTCGACCGTCGCTCCTGCGTCGCCTCGGCTGGCACTACCTGCGCGTGCACAGTTTCGAACTGTTTGCCAACCCGGAGTCGGTTGCGTCCCGAATCGCTGCTCTCGTCGGCAAGCCTGACCCTGTTGTTGCCCCGGAACCTCATGGTTTCGATACGCCGGCAGAGCCCGCTACTCCACCAACGGATGCGCAGCCAACACTTGAACTGCCGGTCGAGACCAATGACTAAGAAGCGCGATTCCAAGCGGGTCACCTGGAAATCAGAGAACGACACCGCTTCGACGCAGCCAGAGCCGGCCGCGGATGCTTTCACCGTGAGTTCGGATGATGAGGGTGCATCGTCACGGGCGCAGTCGAACGATGATCGTCTGCGCGCTGATAAGCCGCCGCACTGGGGATAGGTAGCTCTAGAAAACCCGCGTACCCGACGGAGTGACCACGCCGTCGACGGGTTGGTCATGACTCTCGGTTGGAACTTCATCGACGAGCTCGTCATCAAACACGACTGCGTAGACCGGTGGATGGGCCTCGCCCGAGCTCAGCGCGCGGTCGTAGTAGCCCTTGCCCCAGCCCAGTCTCATACCGCGCGAGTCGACCGCGGCCGCCGGAACCAGCAGGAGGTCGAGTCGAGGCAGGGCATCCTCGGTTGTCATCCCCGTCGTCGCGGCGATTTCGGGAACACCTAGACGCGAGCGAACCTGGTCATGGTCGGGGTGATAGAGCACCCAGGTCATACTCGACTCGTCAACGACTCGAGGAACCAAGATCTCGACACCCTGATCGTGTGTGAGCTCTAAGAATTCGGAAATGGGCGGCTCGGTGTCACTGGGCAAAAAGGCCGCGATTCGGCGCGCGCCGTGGCTCGCGACCAATGTGAGGAGCTCAAGGGTGAGTTGCTCCTGAGCCT
>JAHEGZ010000039.1 GCA_024644865.1 Aurantimicrobium sp. | reverse complement strand
CAGAGCGCCTTCGGGTGCACCGTGCTGCTGGTGCACCACACCGGCAACAGCGAAGAAGCCAAAGGCCGCGCGCGTGGGTCGTCGGCATGGCGTGGCGCGCTCGACGTCGAGGTCTCCGTCTCGCGAGGCACCGGCGAAGACGCGCCTATCGAGATCGTGCAGCGCAAGAGCAAAGACGCCGAGCTGCTCCCGCCCATCTTCGGGGAGCTTCGAAGGGTGGCGATTCCTGGGTGGGTCGACGAAGACGGCGAGCCCGTGTCCAGCGCCGTGCTGGACACCACCGAAGCACCGTTGGCACGGCTCCCGAAGCTGGACGCCAAGGGCAGGAAGATCGAGGGGCACCGCAAGCTGCTGGAGAGAGCGTGGTGGCACACCGGCGCCGAGGTGGTCGAGGGCGCACCGTACGTGAGCCGCAGTGCAATGCGGTCGTACATGGTCGATGTCGAAGGCATGTCCGAAGTGTCGGCGGCGCAGCGGTGCAAGCCGAGCGACCTGCCGGGGCGGCCCATCCGTGACTTGATTGACGCTGAAATCGTACAGGAAGCCTTACACGGCTGGAAAGTTATCGACGACGTCATTTCGTCACAGCTTCTGCTTTCCAAAGCCGGTAGGTCGTAAACATGTCCTACATCTCGGGCGGAACCAAAAGGAACCAAAAAGAACCAAAGTGGAACCGGGTTCCGGGGGCAAGGCAGCAAGACAAAGGAACCAAAAGGAACCACACCCCCTTTTAAGGGGGTGGTTCCATTGGTTCATGTCGCTGATGCGTCGTTGGCCAACTACACGTAGGACCACGGACTACATGTGGGATAGATAGTGAAACAATGTCGTCAAGAGAAAGCGAGCAATCAATGGCAGTCAGGAAAGCAGTTGAAGAATCGATGGCCACGGTGAAAGAGGACGGCGGATCTCAAGAGGATGCAACCGGTGCAACGCAAACAGTGCTGGCGACAAGGCGCAGCTTCGCCGATCCCGTCCGGTAGACGGTTGACATAATCCCGGTTGACATAATCCGGGCGCCGCAACCGAGCATAGCAGGCCCTGGCTGGCGCTCTGGCTTGCGCTGTGGGCGTGGAGGGCTGGCAGGCTGAACGGCCAACACGGGGCATCTGGCGCTGCTACAGTGGGGTGATGAGTGACCGACCGACGCGGAGACTGGGTGCGCTGCCAGCGGCAACGGAGCCGGTGAAGCTGCCTGTGGCCGACAGTCGAGGGATCCTGCGAAACGCCGACGGCACGCTGGCGGCCGGCAACAAGGCTGGCGGGCGACCGTCGCTACCGGAGGCGTTCAGGGCTGCTGTCGACGGCGTCAAGCGCGGTGATGGCGTCGGGTATCTGTATGCGATCCTCGACGGCAGCGAGCCTGTGGCACCCGAGCTCAGGGTCAAGGTGACGCAGTGGGCATTCGAACGCGTCTATGGCAAGGCGAAGGAGTCTGTCGACGTCAGCGTCACTGGAGACCAAGAGGTCACACGCGTGTTGCGCGTTGTCGTCGAGGCGCGGCGCGGTGACGATGACGACGTCATCATCGGGTCCAGCTCGTGACTGACCTCGTCATCCCGACGCCAGCGTGGGCCAAACCGCTGCTTGAGCCAAGCCGCTACAAGGCCGCGTTCGGCGGTCGTGGCGGTGGCAAGTCAGAGTTTTTCGTTGGCGAGATCCTCGAACGCATGGTGAGGGATCCGCACTACTCGGTGTTGTGTGCACGAGAGATTCAGAATTCGCTTGCGCATTCGGTCAAGCGCACCCTCGAGATTCAGATCCAGCGCTATGGGTTGGGCGCCTACTTCGAGGTTCAGCGCACGCAGATTCTTCGTCGTGGCGGCAGCGGCATCGTGACGTTCGTCGGCTTGCAAGACCACACGGCAGACAGCATCAAGAGCTACGCAAACTACGATGTGGCGTTCGTTGAAGAAGCTCAGGCCGTGTCGGCGCGTTCATGGAACATGCTGCGGCCCACCATCCGCAAGCCGCGCTCTGAGATTTGGGCAGCGTGGAATCCACGCAATGCCAACGACGCCGTTGATGCGTTCTTCCGCGTCGACAAGCCAGACGATGCCATCGTCGTTGAAGTCAACTACGGCGACAACCCATGGTTTCCCGACGAGCTGCGGCGAGAGATGGAAGTCGATCGCAAGCGCGACACCGACGTCTACCTCCACGTCTGGTGTGGCCACTACGAGGGGCGTTCGTCACGGCGTGTGTTCCGCAACTGGCGTGTTGAGGAGTTTGAGGCGCCGTCGTCGACACACTTTCGCTACGGCATCGACTTCGGCTACAGCGTCGACCCTACCGTTGGCGTGCGCTGCTACGTCGACGGGCGCAAGCTCTACGTCGACCACGAGGCCCATGCTGTCGGCGTGGAGATTCGCGACCTCGGAGACTTCTTGCGACAAGTGCCGGACATCGAATCGTGGCCGTCGGTGGCCGACAGCGCGAGACCAGAGACGATCAGCGACCTGCGGCGTCACGGGATGCCGAAGATCATGGCGTCGGTGAAGGGCCCGCGCTCCGTCGAGGAAGGCATCGCGTTTCTGCAATCGCACGACATCGTGGTCCATCCGCGTTGTCGTCACACCATCGACGAGCTCGGCAAGTACAGCTATAACGTCGACGAGAACGACCGTGTTCTCCCGACCTTCGCCGACAAGCACAACCATGTGATCGACGCGCTCCGCTATGCGTGCGAAGGTCTGCGGCGTGTGCGAGCACAGACCCAAGCGGGGCGGACGTTTGAGCCGCCTCCCACGATCGCAAACAGGTGGTGACCCATGGCCAGGATGAGCAAGTCTGACAGCGAAGAGCAGGTTCACACGCGACTGATGCGGGAGTTTGACGTCGTCGCCATGGCGACCTACGACGAGCGCCTACAGTCGCTGCAAGACCGCCGCTTCGCCGCCATCGCTGGTGCACAGTACGAGGGCCCGCTCTCGGAGCAGTTCAAAAACAAGCCCCGCTTTGAGGTCTCCAAGATCCCGAAAAGCCTGCGACGCATCTACAACGACATGCGAGGCCATCGCATCGACGTGCTGTTCAACCCACGCGACGACGACGCCACCGGCCAACAGCGCGAGCTCGCCGATGCAGTGGCCGGCGTCTACCGCGCCGACAAGCAGGACAGCAACGCAGCGGAAGCCGAGGACAACGCGTTTGATGAAGCTGTCGCCGGTGGCATTGGCGCCTATCGGCTGTGCACCGAGTACGTCGACGATGACGACGACAGCGACGAGCGCCAGCGCATCAAGTGGGAAGCCATCCACGACGCTGACTCTTGCGTCTACTTCGACCTCGGCAGCAAGCGCATGGACAAGAGCGATGCTCGGCTGTGCTGGGTTCTGCACCCCATGACGTGGGATGCCTACGAGGCGGAGTACGATGACTCGCCGTCGTCGTGGCCTCGGCCGGTGAACCAAAGCTATTTCGACTGGTCGACAACGGACACCGTGTTTGTGGCTGAGGTCTACGAAGTCGAGACGAAGAAGCGCACGGTGACGACGTTCGAGATGATCGACGGCAGCGAAGAGCGCTACGACGACGATCAGCTGAAGTCCTACGATGGCGACATGATGCTGCGTGACTTGCTCGAAGCCAAGGGCGCGCGCGAGGTCCGGTCGAAGAAGACGAAGAAGAAGCGCGTTCGCAAGTGGCTGATGAACGGCCAGCGCATCATCAAAGACTGCGGCTACGTCTCTGGGCCCAACATCCCCGTCGTCATGGTGTACGGCAACCGTGCGGTAATCGACGGCGTGGAGCGGGCGTTTGGCCATGTCCGCCACGTCAAAGATGCACAGCGGTTGAAGAACATGGCAATGTCGAAGATTGCCGAAATCGCTTCGGTGTCGTCGACGAGAAAACCCATCTTCACACCGGCGCAAGTGCAGGGCCACGAGGCCATCTGGCGTGACGCCAACATCGAAGAGCGCGCCTACATGACGCTCAACCCCGTCATCGGCCCCGACGGACAAGAGCAGCCTGTTGGGCCCATCGGGTTCACCGAGCAGCCGGATATCCCGCCTGCCCTCGCTGCGCTGGTGCAGATGTCTGACGCCGACATGAACGACATTCTGGGCAACCAAGGCGGCGCAGACCAGCTGATGAGCAACGTCAGCAACCAAGCCGTCGAGTCGATCCAGGAGCGCATCGACGAGCAGACGTTTCTCTACGTCTCGAACCTCGGCAAGGCCATGCGTCGTGCGGCGGAGATCTATCTCGGCATCGCTCGCGAGGTCTACGACGAGAGTGGCCGCATGATGAAGTCCATTGGCGAAGACGACGAGACCGGCACCGTGGTTCTGCAAAAGCCGACGGTGTCTGATGATGGCGTGCGCATGATGGCGAACGACATGACGACGGCAGACCTCGACGTCGTTGTCACCATCGGCCCGTCGTCGGCATCGAAGCGCAAAGCCGTTGTTTCGCAGGCCACGGCGTTGCTGTCGGTGGCCCCGGACCCGGAGACGCAGAAGGTCTTGACCGCGTACATCATGATGAACCTCGAAGGCGAGGGCATGGGCGACCTCAACAGGTTCGCCCGTCAATCGCTGGTGCGGCTCGGCGTTGTTGAGCCGACCGACGCCGAGAAAGAGGACATGATGCGCGAAGCGCAGGCGGCGTCACAGAAGCCTCAGGACCCTCAGGCGCAGCTGCTTCAGGCGGCGGCGATGGAGGCAGCGGCCAAGGCCGAGAAGGCCAAGGCGGAGGTGCTTGAGACGTTTGCAGACACCGAGTTGAAGCGCGCACAGACCCAGAAGGTCAAGGTGGAGAGCATCGGCATGCTCCGCGGCGGCGGCACCCCACGACGGTAAGCGGACGGGCAGTCCGCTTACTGCTTTGCAAAGCGGGACGTGGTCCGCTACGGTTGGCGCACGGTATCCAGCCCACCGCGTAACCGGGGCTGAGCGGGTCAACAAACATGGCGAGCGAGTCACCCCAGGTTGAAGAGGTCATTCCAGAGGTCCACGCGCAAGACGCGACTGAACCTGTCACCGATGGCGAAGGCGAAGGCGAAGGCGAAGGCGCCGACGACAAAGAGACCGCAGAGGCTCCCGCAGAGGAAGTCGAAGCGCTGACAGTGACAATCGGAGCGGCACCGGCTCCAAGCGACGAAGAGCAACAGGCAAGCACTGGCGAACCGCAAGGGCAAAACTGGGTCAAAGAGCTTCGGGAGCGCAATCGAGCACAGTCGAAACGCATCCGCGAGCTCGAGGCCAAAGAGGCACAGCGGGCGGGGATTGTCCCCGTCGTCGAAGACAAGCCTGAACCGCCACCGTCGTTGCGTGATTCGGATTGGGACGAAGAGAAGCACGCCGAGAAGACGAAAGCATGGGGCAAGCGGGAAGCGCTGCGCGAATCAAAGGCAGCGGCCAAGGTCGAAGAGGCGAAGAAGGCGGCCACCGCCATCTACACCGACTTCAGCACCAAGGCAGCCAAGCTGAGCCCCCGTGTTGACGGGTTCGACGACGCCATCGCCACGGTGATGGACACGTTGAACGTCAACCAGCAGAACATGGTTCTGCGTGCTGCGTCTGATTCTGCGATTGTGTTCTACGCCCTCGGGCGAGACGAGAAGAAGGCTCGGGACCTCGCTGCCATCGACGACCCCATCAAGTTCATCGCCGCTGTGGCGAGACTGGAAGCAGAAGTGAAAGTTCAGCCTCGCAAGAAAGATTCAAAGCCATCACCGGATTCCCCCGTTCGAGGGTCGAATGGTTCGCCGTCGACGGGAAAGTCCAAAGATTTCGACCGCGCGATCGAGAAAGCCCAGAAGACCGGCGACGCATCAGAGTTGATGCGGCTCGAACGCGAACGGACTCGAAAACAGAAATAGGTAGGATTCGATGCCCAATCAGTTCAGCAAGCAAGAGATTGTCGACTACTCCAAGCTCGGCACGATGTTCGAGGACAACCTCGTCATCAGCAAGCAGGCCGAGATCTTCAACGCCGACCCGACCAACATGGCGCGGTCCGGCGACATCATCTGGCGTCCGATGCCGTACATCGGCGTCTCGTTTGATGGCACCGACCAGACGAGCAACTTTCAGGAGAGCACCCAGCTCTCTGTCCCCGTCACGATCAACTTCTACAAGTCTTCGCCGTTCGCGATGACTTCGCAGGAACTGCGCGACAACCTGCAGAGCGGCCGACTCCAGAAGGCTGCTGCGCAGAAGCTGGCCAGCGACATCAACCGGTCCATTCAAGACGTCGTGTGCAACGAAGGAACGTTGTTCGTCAAGCGCAGCGGCGTGATGACGGGATTCGACGACGTCGCCCAGTGCGACGCACTGATGAATGAGCAAGGCGTGCCCTACCCTGATCGCTGGCTCGCGCTCTCCAGCCGCGACTACAACAGCGGCGCCAGCAACCTTCAGGTTGCATCGCGTTCGTTCGACAACGAGACCTCGACCCGCGCGTTGCGTGACGCGATGATCGGCCGCGTGGCCAGCTTCGACACGTTGAAGCTGGACTACGCCAACCAGAAGGCAGCCGCTCTCGGTGGCGCCGGCCTGACGGCGTCGACGACCTACACAGCCGGCGGCGCCGGCAACTACTGGCTGCCGGCTGCAACTGCTGGTGCAGCCACCGGCCAGCTGTCGAACGTCGACAACCGGAAGGCGCAGATCACGCTCAGCGCAACAACCAGCGTGGTTGCTGGCGACCGGTTCACCATCGCCGGTGTCCAGGCTGCTCACATGATCACGAAGCAGTCGACCGGCCAGCTGCGCGACTTCGTCGTCACCCGCGTGATCTCGTCGACCGTGCTCGAAATCTCGCCGCCCATCATCAACGTCGCTGGCACGTCGCAGGCTGAAAAGGCCTACGGCAACTGCGTCATCACCGCACAGTCGGGCACCGCTGCGATCGTGTTCCGCAACACCGCTCTCGGCGCGCTCAATCCCTTCGCCGTCAAGGGCGCCATCGAGCTCATCCCCGGCACCTTCGATGTCCCGACCAACGAAGGCGTGGCGTCGATGAAGATGAGCACCGAGCACGGTGTTCAGCTTGTCGTCACCAAGTTCTTCGACGGCAACGTCATGAAGGAAAAGGTTCGAGTGGATGCCTTCTGGGGCGTCGCGTGTCTCAACCCGCAGATGTGCGGCGTCATGATGTTCTCGCAGCCCTGAACCATTCTGACGACGGCAGCAATGGTGTTGCCGTCGTCTTTCTTCTCTCTGTTTCTTTCTCTTTCGCTCAGGACAAAATCACATGGCTCTCCCTGTTGTTCCCGCAAACGCCATCACGGCGCCCATCACCATCCCTGCCGGCGCGAGAATCGCCGTCGTCTCTCTCGGCGCATTCAAGGTCGACCAAGTCGGGTTGTTCACGAACTACCCGACCACCAACCAGCTCGGCATTCCGGTGACGGACAACCCCGCTGGCGGCACACAGTTCGTCTCGGCGGCGTTCGCGTCGGGCGCCACCGTCATCATTGACGCGTACGGCGGTCAGGACTGCTGGTACTCGGTCGGCACCGACCCCGTCGTCAACCTCGGCGGCCGCGTCGCGACCGTCCCCAACAACGTGTTGCCGGCGTCGTTCGCGGCGATCAACGCATCAGCGACGGCCACTGTAGCGCAGCTGTTGACCCTCGGCATCACGTCGACGACGGCGGGTGCCGTCGTCGTCACCGCGCCGACTGCTGCGTTGATCGACGCAGCCACCACGCTGGCCGTCGGCGATTCGTTCGACGTCCTGCTGATCAACACGGGCGGCACCAACGCCCTCTCGATCTCGGGCGGCACCGGCAACACATACCTCGGTGCCATCTCCACCACCGCAGGCGGCATGACCGCGCGCTTCACGAAAACTGCGGCCGGCGCGTTCACCATCTACCGCGTCTGAGTTTTTGATGGGTGGCCCGCGCCCTGTGATGGGGCGCGGGCCTTCTTTCGAGGTCTGCCATGAGTGTGTTCCGCGAGATTGTCTACCGCAGCCCTGGCGCCCATTCAGGGCCTCCTGGCAAGACCTACGACTACCTCGGCGTGTTCTCACAAGCCGAGATCGACGCAGCGCTTGCGGCCGGCTGGTGCCGCACGCTGGTGGACGCATGCACCGACAAGGCGGCAGCCATTGACCCGCCGCTCGTCGAGGCAGTCGAAGACCCCGCCCCTGCCGATGATGCCCCACCGACGCGCGAAGAGCTTCGCGCCAAGGCGGCGGAGATTGGACTGGAGTACGATGGTCGCATCAGCGACAAGAAGCTGCTGATGATGATCAATGACGCGCTGAAGAGGTAGCCATGTCGTTCACCAAGCGCGAGTTCGTTGAGCAGGCCATGGCGGAAATCGGCATCGCCACCAACATCTACGACCTCCAGCCCGACGACCTCATCCGCGGCTGTCAGCGCTTGGACGCCATGATGGCGTCGTGGAATGGCCAAGGCATCCGCCTTGGCTACCCGATGGAGAACCCCAAGGTCGTCGAGCCTGACACCGACACCAACATTCCCGACTGGGCCAACGAGGCCGTGATCGCCAACCTTGCGATGGCCATTGCGCCGGGCTTCGGCCGCGAGGTCATGATGGGCACGCGGGCATCGGCCGCGCGCGGCATGTCGGCGATGCGTACGCGCACGGCCATCCCGCCGCTGATGCAATCTCCGTCGTCGTTGCCTGTTGGCGCTGGCGCCAAGTACTGGCGCAACACGCAGAACCCCTTCTATTCGCCAACGGAGGACCTCGACGTGGGCCCGGATGGCGCTCTCGATTTGGAGTGAGTCATGGGCAAGACAATCAATCAGCTTTCGACGTCGTCACAGCTTGCCGGTGGCGACCAGATCGTAACCTACTCGTCGGCGAACGGTGATGCGCGCAAGTCCTCGCTGACGGCGCTGGTCGACTACTTTGAGACGGCGTTCGCCAACCCGACCTTTGAGGTGCAGACGTTTGCCCCGGTGTCCACGGGGTTCACCGCAACGCTCACCGCGTCGGCGGCGTCAATCTGGGCCATCATCAGCCCGACGGGTGCATTCGCCACGGGCACCGTGGTGCTGCCGGCGCTGGCGTCGTCCGTCGACGGGCAAGAAATCATCATCACGTCGACGCAGGGCATCACTGCACTGACGGTCAACGGCAACGGTGCGACGGTTACGGGCGTGCCCAGTGGCCTTCCGCCAGGCGGCGGCACCATCGGTCTGCGATTCAACAGTCTCGCATCGACATGGTTCGTTGTGGCGCTCTCGACTCCGCGAGGTGTTCGATCGACAGCAAACGGCTATTCCATCGTCGGCGGCGACGGCGGGATCACGCTCGACGCCAGCGGCGGCGTGAACGTTGGATCGATTCTCATGACTGCGGGTTCGTCGGGCTCATTTGTTCTGCTCGGTGGCACGTCGTTCACCTTCCCGTCGATTCCGGTCACCGGGCCCACCACCATCACCACGTCGGCCGGTGTCGTCGTGCCGTTCGGGACAGTCGCTGCGCTGCCATCGGCGGCATCGAACACCAACGTGATTCGCGGTGTCACCGACGCCAACGCCACCACCGCAGGTGGCATTGTCGCGGGCGCCGGCGCCAACCGGCTTCTCGTCGTGAGCGACGGCACCAACTGGCGGATTGGCTGAGTCGATGGCGCAGGTCTCGATCCTGAACGGCGTCTACACCGGCGCCAGCACGGCGGACTACCGGATCAGTCTGCCGGTCAACCTTGTGCCCATCGCGACCAACACCGGGTTCTCTGCTGGCTACCTCAGACCCGCTGAGGGCATCTCGCAACGCGGCGCGGCCGGTGGAGTGGTCCGAGGGCAGATCTACTGGGACGGGGCACTACACGCTGTTCACGGCACATCCCTCGTGCGCGTCGACAGCGCCGGCACCGTCACCGTGCTCGGCGCCGTGGCCGACGGTGGCCCGGTCCGGTTCACCTACTCCTTCGATGTGCTCGCCGTCCAAAGCGGCCAGCTGCTCTACTACTGGGATGGCTCGTCGCTCGTGCAGATGACCGACCCAGACCTTGGCATCTGCGTCGACGTCGTTTGGATTGATGGTTACTTCATGTCGACCGACGGGACCGACATCGTCGTCACCGAGCTGAACGACCGGCTCACCGTGCTCACTGGAAAATACGCAAGCAACGAGGCCGACCCCGACCCCGTCGTTGGCCTCTTGCGGCTGCGGAACGAGGTCTACTCACTCAACCGCTACACCATCCAGGTCTTCGACAACATCGGCGGTGCGCTGTTCCCGTTCGCTCCCATCGAGGGCGCGCAAATCCAGAAGGGTTCCATCGGGACTTTCGCATCGTGCGTCTACAGCGAGTCGGTGGCGTTCGTCGGTGGCGGCTTCAACGAGGCCATCGGCGTCTACCTCGCCAACAACGGTGACGCCGTCAAAATCTCAACCATTGAGGTTGACCGCATCTTGGCCAGCTTCACCGAAGTGCAGCTTGCAGACACCTACGTCGAGTCGCGAATCTTCAACGGGCTTGCCCATCTCTATGTCCACCTCCCAGACCGAACCATGGTCTTCTGTGCCAATACGACGAGGGCGCTGGAGCAACCCGTCTGGTTCACATTGTCTGATGGGCTGGTGGACTTCGCTCAGTACCGTGGGCGCTACTTCACGAGGGCCTATGATGAGTGGTGGGCGGGTGACCCTGCGTCGACGGCTTTCGGGGTCCTGACCGAGGGATCCAGCGACGTCTACGGCCAGCGTGTTCGGTGGGAGTTTTCGACCACCATGCTCTTCAACGAGAACAAGGGCGCCATCGTCAGCGAGCTCGAGATCATCGCGCTGCCTGGGCGCGTGACGCTGGGCGATGACCCGCGTATCTCGACGTCGCACAGCCTTGACGGCGTGACGTGGTCGACGGACCGGTCCATCTCGGCAGGGAAAACCGGCGACCGACTGAAGCGCTTGACGTGGTTCCGCATGGGCTCTTTTGCAAGCCAGCGCGTGCAGCGCTTTCGCGGCGCATCTGATGCGCACATTTCGTTTGGCCGTCTTGAGGCGGTGTTGTCGCCGCTGGCGTACTAGTCGATGGCGCGCAAGCTTCGCCTGACGCGTGACCAGCTGGCCCGCATCGCGCGCGATGACCGCGAGGCGGTCCGCCAGTTGGAGACGTTGATCGACAACGTCAACAACCTCAGCGACGGCGGTGGCGTCGGGGTCTCTGCCGGCACACAGTCCACCGGTGCCGGCGTCGTCACATTCAGCAACAGCAACGGCGTCAGCTTTGGACTGAGCAACGGGGTCCTGACCGCATCGGTCGCAGGTGGCGGCGGTGGCGGTGGTGTCGCGCTGTCGGCAGGCACAACGCAGGCGACGTCGGGAACGGTGTCGTTCAGCAACGCCAACGGCGTCAGCTTCGGACTGAATGGCCAGACGTTGACGGGGTCCGTTGCGACGTCGTTGACAGCAATCCGGGTGTCGGCCGGGACCACCAGCAACAACCTTTCGGCGCTGACTTTCTCCAACCTCAACAACGTCAGCTTCGGGCTGAACGGCTCCGTTGTGACGGCGTCGGCGGCGTCGTCGTTGACCAACATCCGCGTGTCGGCCGGTGCGTCGTCGAACAACCTCTCAGCGTTGACGTTTAGCAACTCAAACGGGGTATCGTTTGGACTGAACGGCTCGACGTTGACCGGGTCGGTGGCGGCTGCTGGGTCCATCAGTGCAGGCACCGAAAGCGTTGCGCTCACAAACCAAGTCATCTTCAGCAACAGCAACGGAGTGTCGTTCGGGCTCAACGGTCAGACGCTGACGGGGTCAGTGGCGACGTCGCTGAGCGCAATCCGCGTGTCTGGCGGCACCACCAGCAATCTGCTTTCGGCAATCACGTTCGACAACGCGAACGGCGTCTCGTTCGGCATGAACGCGTCGACGATGACGGCGTCGATCGCCACCTCACTGACGGCCATCCGGGTTAGTGCTGGCCCGGCATCGGCCAACTTGTCGGCGTTGACGTTTGCCAACTCCAACGGCGTCACCTTCGGCTTAAACGGCTCGACGTTGACGGCGTCGGTGGCCATCACGGCGGTGGCCACGTCGCTGACTGCCATTCGCGTTTCAGCGGGCACAACGAGCAACCTACTCTCGGCCATGACGTTCAACGACGGTGGAGGGGTCTCCTTCGGGATGAACAACTCCATCGTCACGGCGTCGATCAACACGTCGTTGACCGGCATCAATGTCAGCGCCGGCACGACCAGCGTGAACACGTCGGCGCTCACCTTTGCCAACAGCAACGGGGTCACGTTCGGCATCAACGGTGGCGGGGTGGTGACGGCGTCCGTCGGCGCTGGTGGCGTGGCAGGCTCCATCAGCGCCGGCACAACGAGCGTTGCCCTTGG
>JAHEGZ010000118.1 GCA_024644865.1 Aurantimicrobium sp. | reverse complement strand
GGTGCCTTGGTCTTGGTGACCTTGGGCGAACGTCCCTTGCGAACCAACTGGTTAATAGTTGGCACTAGTTCTCCTTGTTATGTGCTGCACGGTGACAGCCGCTCGACCTTCGAGCAGATGACCAATCAGATTGCCTCGAGTGAGGAATCCTTCGCGATCGGTATGCCGTGGGGGTCACTTCGCGAAGAAGTATTGACCCATACGCGGTGTTCTCGGCGGTTTCATCTCGTCACTTCCGAAGGCATGACGCGATGACGCCGCAAAGCGCACCAAGATTCGAGTTTAGCCCGGGTTGTGACCTGCGTGCAAACCGGCTACTGCTCGGGTGGGGCGAATTGCTTGGTTTGCGCGTTGCGCGCCTGCCAGCGCAGGGTGCCGACGTACGAGAGGGAGGCAAGCGCAGCTGCAATAACAACTAACCAGGTGGCGGGCGCACTGGCCAAGTCCGCCAGATGCGTCAGGGTGGCTGCCCCATCGGCTGCGTCAAAAATGAGCCCTAAAACGACGTAAATCAGGGCAAAAGCCAGGAGTGAAGAGGCCGCACCGACGAAAACCGGAGTCCACCGAACACGATTGTCTCGTCGCAACCCCTGCCGAATCGAGACCAACACCCAGACCAGCGCGGCCCCGACGAGTGCGGGCACCCCAGCTGTCTGAACAAGAGGTGCAAACGGATTATCGGTGTCGAGAATCACGGCTAGCATTCCTAACCCCATGATGGCCAACGCCCCGAAGGCCGCGCCGAACAAGAAAGCCGCGCCCACGATGAACGAAGTGGCAGGAATCTTGTCGGTCATGGTCTCATCCAACCATGGTTGCCTCAGACGCCAACAATACGGAAGGCCCCACCCGAGGGTGAGGCCGTCCGAAGCAGTCGAATGACTAGCTGTAGTTGGTGAAGTCGTCCGATGAGAAGGATTCGAACTCGACGAAGTCGAGGTCTGCTTCAGTCAGATCTTCGGCCGCAGCAAAGATGCGGTTCGGGTAACGCTCGGCCTTGGCCTCTTCTGTTGCCTCAACGGCAACGTCGCGGTAGCGGTGCAGACCAGTACCAGCCGGGATGAGCTTTCCGATGATGACGTTCTCCTTGAGACCGATCAGGGGGTCAGACTTTCCGTCCATGGCAGCCTGCGTAAGAACACGCGTGGTCTCCTGGAACGAAGCAGCCGACAGCCACGACTCGGTAGCCAGCGAAGCCTTGGTGATACCCATGACTTCCTGACGAGCCGAAGCGGTCTTCTTGCCCTCGGTCATTGCGGCACGGTTGAGCTCGGTGTAACGCGAGCGGTCGACTACCTCACCGGGGAGGAGGTCGGTCTCACCGTGGTCAACAACCGTGACCTTGCGGAGCATCTGACGAACGATGACCTCAATGTGCTTGTCGTGGATCGGCACACCCTGCGAACGGTAAACGCCCTGGACGCCACCGACGAGGTGCTTCTGCACCTCACGGATACCCTGAACGCGCAGCACCTCCTTGGGGTCAACCGTTCCGACCTGAAGTTGCTGACCGAGCTCAACGTGAGCTCCGTCTTCGACCAGAAGAGTCGAACGCTTGAGGACCGGGTAGATGACAGGCTCGTCGCCGTTGTCGGGAGTGAGGATGACCTTACGGCTCTTCTCGGTCTCTTCGATGGTGATGCGACCAGCGGCCTCAGCAATCGGCGACGCACCCTTGGGGGTACGAGCCTCGAAGAGCTCCTGAACACGGGGCAGACCCTGGGTGATGTCGTCAGCCGAAGCCGAACCACCCGTGTGGAAGGTGCGCATCGTGAGCTGAGTTCCAGGCTCACCAATCGACTGAGCAGCGATGATGCCGACGGCCTCACCAATGTCTGCGCGCTTGTTGGTAGCCAGCGAACGACCGTAGCACTCGGCACATACACCCTGAGCCGACTCACAGGTCAGAACAGAGCGAACCTTGACTTCGGTCACGCCGGCCACAATGAGCTCACCAATCTGAACGTCACCGAGGTTCGTACCCGCAGCGTGAACGACCTTGCCCTTGGCGCCGGTTGCGTCCGTTGCCAGGGTGCGAGCGTAAACCGAGTTTTCAACATCACGGTCGCGAACCAGTGCGCCAGTGGCGTCAGCGGTTGCGATCGACAGGTCGAGACCCTTGTTCGTGCCACAGTCTTCTTCACGGATGATGACATCCTGTGCGACGTCGACGAGACGACGAGTGAGGTATCCCGAGTCAGCGGTACGCAATGCGGTGTCAGCCAGACCCTTACGAGCACCGTGGGTTGCGATGAAGTACTCAACCACCGACAGTCCTTCGCGGTACGAGCTGATGATCGGACGAGGGATGATTTCACCCTTCGGGTTGTTCACCAGACCACGCATACCCGCGATGTTGCGAACCTGGAGCCAGTTACCACGAGCGCCCGAGGTCACCATGCGGTTGATGGTGTTGTCGGCCGGGAAGTGATCGCGCATGGCCTGAGCAACCTCTGCGGTTGCCTCGGTCCAAATCTGGATCAGCTCTT